>CBFDDT010000018.1:0-36819 GCA_965603635.1 uncultured bacterium
CTCGACTGTTTGTGCCCTCATCCTGAGGAGGACCGAAGGTCCGTCTCGAAGGACGAGGTCGCACCGTCCCCTCGAACACAATTCAACCCAATATCATAAAGGCTTGAAATCTTATGCGTATCGTTACCTGGAATGTGAACTCCGTCCGCCTGCGATTGCCGCTGCTGGAAAAGCTTACCGAGCAGAAGTCGCCGGATGTGATCTGCCTGCAGGAGACCAAGGTGGTCGATGACACGTTTCCGAAAAACGATATTGAGGTAATGGGTTATAAGCATATCGAAATTCGCGGCATGAAGAGTTACAACGGCGTTGCCGTCCTGTCGCGCCTGCCGCTGACACGGCTGGAAGATCAAACCTTTTGCGGCCGCGACGATTGCCGCCACCTCGGCGTGACTGTCGATGGTATCGATTTGCATTGCCTTTACGTGCCGGCAGGCGGCGATGAGCCCAATCCGGAAACCAACGATAAATTTGCACACAAGCTTCAATTCATTGATGAAATGGCGGATTGGTCGGAGCAAATCCGGAAACAGGGCCAGCCGGCGATTGTGACGGGCGACTTCAATGTGGCGCCGCTGGAAGCGGACGTCTGGTCGCACAAGCAGCTCCTGAAAGTAGTGAGCCACACCCCGATCGAAGTCGAGAAATTCGACCGCGCCCAGGCGGCCGGTCAATGGGCCGATGCGGTGCGGCGCTTCGTACCCGCGGAGGAGAAGCTTTATTCATGGTGGAGCTATCGCGCAAAAGACTGGGCGGCGGCGGACCGGGGACGGCGGCTGGACCATGTCTGGGCGTCGCCAAATCTGGAGGGCCGGCTTTCCGGCGCCTCGATATTGCGTGATGCCCGGGGCTGGGAGAAGCCGTCGGACCATGTGCCCGTAATCGTCGATATCGACTAGTAACTAGGTGTTGCACCTATTTTAGCCCTGTAATTGCTCATGATGCCTGATAAACAAGGCGCAACTCCGAGTCGCTTGCGAGTCGAACGAGTCAGGAACAGTTACCTATCGGCCAGGCAGCGCCTCATGCTGAATAGATATGATAGCGCTCCGGCTGAATCGGCGGCGGCGGCGGAAGTTCGGTCCATTCCGCCAGCGGCAGAGGCTGGTCGCTGAGGACAACTCCACCAGGCAGCATCAGCAGCGCCAGCAACGGCGCGATTATGGCCGCTAACTTTTGGCTGTGCGCGCTGTCGCCCGTGCCAATATCGCTATGCGCCAGAATCGCGTTCCGGCCCAGGCAGGCCAGCGCGCGGGGCAATGTTTCGGTTATATCTCCAAGAAACATTTGCTTGTCATCGGGTATGCAGCCTGGATGCGCGCCGATTTGACGATCAAAAACATATATTTCCCGGTTCGGAAAAATTTCACGTAAATGATCGAAGGTTCGCCCGTTGCCCAACCCCAGTTCCAGAATATGCCCGGGCTTTCCGGCGATCCGGCCTGCCGCCCAGTTGATGCAATCGCGCTGCGCCTCAAGCCGCCGAATGGCGCTTTCCAGGCGACTCATAAGGTGCCTTTCAGTGGCGCCATGGCGCCGGCTCACATGCGCGATTCGAATGCCTTTGGATCATTTGTTCCGCCCACCCGCCACGTCACGCAGGCGCGAATTGGTGTTTTCCAGGCGGTGGGCCAATTCCCGCATTACCTCGATCGCGATCTCGGGGAACTCCTTGACCAGGCGAAAAAAGAGATCCTTGGTGATGCGCAGGGCTTCCAGGCTGGTTACCGCAGTCACCGTCGCGGTGCGCGGCACATCGCAAAGAATGGCGATTTCTCCGACAAAGTCATGATCGCTCAAACGGGCAACGACAAGCGGCCCTTCTTCCGTGCCGATGCTGACCTCCGCCTTGCCGGAAATAATGACAAACGCGGCATCGCCGGCGTCGCCCTGGTGAAACAGCACATCGCCGCCCGAATAAGAAAGCCGCTCGCTGGTAAAGGCCAGCAGTTTCAATTTCGCCGGCTCGATCTTGGCGAACATGGGGATTTTGCGGAGCAGGTCTACTTCTTGCTGGAGGCTCATGTCATCGTTCCTTCGGCCGAATCACGGCGTTTCTATTGCTCTTGCAGCATTTGGGCCAGTTTGCTGCCGGGTTTGCTGGAAAGCTCCCGATATGATCCCGTCTCGACCACGCGCCCCGCTTCCATGATAGCGACTCGCCCGAACTTCTCGCCGATCATGGGATTACTGGCGGTCCAGATGACCGTCGCACCCTCGCGGGCGGAAAGCACGCTTTCAAGAACGCGTGTCTGTGACGCGGCGTCCAGCGCCACGGTGGCGTCGTGAACAATCAGGATGCCGGGTTGTTTCAGAAGGGCGCGGGCGACCGCTATCTTCTGGCGCTGCGCGGAAGACAGGCGCGAACCGCCACTGCCGGTCTCCGCATCGAGGCCGACCAGCATGATCGTATCGCGCAAGCCCATCTCGTCGAGTATCTCGGCGATCAACGCGCCCACACGATTCGCCGCGTTCGCCTGGCCATACACCAGCTTGCCAAACAGGATATTGTCCTGGATCGTCGCGCCCGGTGTATAGGCGGCGGCGTCGAAGAACGCGATTTCGGACACCAAATCTTCAGGCAGGTCCGCGGCGAACACGCGCCTGGCCTCAATCAGGCGCTCGCGGGTCGGGTCGTCGATCAGGCCCAGGCGATGGCGCGCCGGGATTAGCTTGAATGTAAGCGCCGTCAGCCTTTGCCGGTCTGTTTCGGTCAGCGAATCCAGCCCGCGGGCCGCCCGGCCCAGAATAGCCTGAAATTCCGGCAGCTCCTCGGCCGAGATAAAGCTGAACTGATCAAAAAATTCATGGCCGGGCGGCAGATCGGCGAACAACTCGACCATGGTTTCAGCGACCCGTTGGCCAATTTTCAGGAGATCCCCGGTCAGGCCGACGCTTTCCAACACCCGCCGCATATAGGGATGCTCGGCGATACCATCATCGTTCAGCGCCTTACCAAGAGGCACCCCGAACAGCAGGTTTTCGGCAACTGTCGCATTGGTGTTGTAATGGGCGGCGTCAAACGGTTCGACGGTTCCCCCGAGGCCGGGATCGTCCAGCCGTTCGCGCACTGCAACGCGGGCGTCCAGAACCTTCCCGGCAACATCGGGGTTTTCCGCCGGGTCAACGGCGCCGCGCAGTCCAAAGCGGTAAATATCGTCGCTGAGGTCGAGCGCATGGAGAATCGCAATCGCGCGCTTGTGCAATTCGTCCGCGTTCGCCGCGCCGGCGGCGGCGTAATCGATCCAGTCCGCATTAAAATCCATTGCCGTGTTACCGGACATCGCGGCTTCGGCTTCTTCGGCGGCCCGGCTCTTCTTTCCGTCGTCATCATATGGCGCGGGCGCCAGCGGCCGATATTTAAGCCCGTAGGTCAGCGCCTCCCATACCGTGCCCGCCTGTATAAACGCGTTCTGCCCGGCGTAACCAATATGCCGGCCGGTGACCGCGTGCGGCAGCTTGTGCATGTCGTGCCCGCCAAGGTCGATCGACCCGCTCATGGGCTCAAGCAAGCCGGCCAGAGCCAGGATCAGCTCATCCTTGCCGCTATTGCCAGCGCCAAGCAACGCCAGGTGAGCCCCCTCCGGCACCTGCAGCGTGGCGCCGTCGAGCGGGCGGTATCCATCTTCGTCGACGAGACTGACATTCTGAACTTCGATGGCGCCGTCGATATCCTTTTCCAGCGGATCGCCGAGGAGGCGTGATTCATCCAGCATGCCGGGCGGGTCGAACTGTTCGGTCACCTGCTCATACTTGATACGGACATCTTCCTTCTGCTGATACCAGGTCAGCAATTCCTTCCAGGGGCTGGCCAGGTCCTTGTAGGCGGCCAGCACCGCGACAAGCGCGCCAAAACTGAGATGCCCTTCGATAACCAGCCACCCGCCAATCGAGAAAAAGAAAAACGGTGTAAGCTTGTCGATGAAGTTATTGAGAAACTTAATGAAAAATTTCCGGCGATAAATGTCATAGCGGATCCAGTAAATGGCGCCGAGTCGGTTCGAAAAGCGCGACAGCTCTCGCGCAGCACCGTCATTGGCGTGAATTTCGGCAACGCCGGACACCGACTCGCCGATATGGTCGGACAGACGGCGTACATTCTGAACTCGCTGCTTGCCCAGCCGGTTCACGGCGCGCTGCAGTTTCGGGATCGCATAGATCTGGAACGGGTAAAGCGCGATCGCGGCAACCCCGAGAACCGGATCCTGGATCATGATGAAGCTGAGGATGATCAGCAGTTGCCCGCCCTGAAACAGGGGGTCCGCGAAGGCGGCCCCGATGAACCCGCCCAGCGGCTCCACCTCGGCGGTGATCATGGGAATCAATTCGCCCTGGCTGATCTTGCGGAAATGGGGTAGCGGAAAACGTAAAATCCGTTGAAAAAGCTGATAGCGCAGCCGGCGCAACAGGCGTTCGCCCATCCGCCCCTTATAGACGTTGATGTAGTATTTCAGGATGCCGTTGATGAATACCAGGGCCAGATAAATTCCACTAAGCAGCAGCAGAAAGGAGATCTGATCGATTTCCAGCGTAATCATCGGCGAACCGAACAGCGGTATTTCGTAAAAATCTGGCGGGGCCTGGGTGACGTCGCCAATGGCGCGGTTCACAATCAGCTTGGGCATATCCAGCGACAAGTAAAGAAACGGATATGACAGCACGATGATGCCGAGCAGCCATAGCTGCTGCATCTTGCTGTAACGGATAATGAATTTGAAGATGGTGGATTCCATCCCCCGGCCACCCCTTTTCGCCGTCTCTTGCCGCCAATGTTAGGCCGGCGGAGTATATATCTCCAAGGCCCTTGGTGATAACTTGAAAAAAGTTTCTTCCGAGAAACTGCTTTACCGTGTCATAGTCACCGGTCAGTGTCGATCAACAAGGGCCCTGTAGGGGTGGACCGTCTTCAATTTTTCGGGAGCGTGCCATGGGCAGGCATAAGGACACGAGGGTATTAATATATAGCCACGATACCTTCGGGCTGGGGCATCTGCGCAGGTGCCGAGCGATCGCCCACTCGCTGGTGGGGTACGACCAGAACATGTCGGTCCTGATTTTGTCGGGATCGCCGATCATCGGCAACTTCGATTTCCGCGCGCGGGTCGACTTCGTGCGCGTTCCCGGCGTCATCAAGCTGCGCAACGGCGATTACACCTCGCTGGCGCTGCATATCGACATTGAGGAAACCCTGGCGATCCGCGCCTCAATTGTTCAGCATACGGCCGAAGCCTTCGACCCGGACCTTTTCATCGTTGACAAGGAGCCGCTGGGCCTGCGTGGCGAGGTGGCGGGCACGCTGGAACTGCTAAAAAGCAAGGGCACGCCGCTGGTGTTGGGCCTGCGCGACATCCTGGACGATCCGGCGGCGCTGCGGACCGAATGGACCCGCAAGCGGGCGTTGCCGGCGCTGCGCGACCTTTACGACGAAATCTGGGTTTATGGCGATCCGGAAATATGCGACCCGCTGGCCGGTCTCGGCGTTTCGCAAGCGATCCGCGACAAGATGCACTTTACCGGTTATCTGCGGCGTGAACTCCCGGCCGACCCACCGGCGCACACCCCGCTGAACAAGATTGAAGAGCCCTATCTGCTGGTCACGCCGGGCGGTGGCGGCGACGGCCAGGAAATGGTGGACTGGGTGCTCAGTGCCTACGAAACCGATCCCAACCTGCCACATCCGGCGCTGCTGGTGCTTGGCCCTTTCATGGCGTCGGAAAGCCAGGCGGAATTCCAGTCGCGGGCGGACATGCTGCCCAATGTCGAGGTCATCACCTTCGACGCCCATATGGAAAGTCTGATCGACCGGGCCGTCGGCATTGTCGCCATGGGCGGCTACAATACCTTTTGCGAAATTCTCTCCTTCGACAAGCCGGGCCTGATCGTGCCCCGCACGGTGCCGCGCAAGGAGCAATATATCCGCGCGTCGCGCGCACAGGAACTGGACCTGGTCCGGATGCTGGTCAATGACGGCGTGCGCGACCCGCGCGACATGTCGACCGCCTTGCGTTTCCTCGCCAGCCAGCCACGGCCCTCGGTGGCCATGCGACCCGGCATGATGGACGGGGTGCAAACGGTTAACCAGCTTGCCGACCGGCTGCTGCACGGGCGCCCAGCCAGCGTTCGGCCGGCCCATGGCCCCAGGGCGGAGCGGCAACAGGCGTGACCGCGGTCGCCGTCATCCTGAAAGGCTATCCCCGCCTGTCCGAAACCTTCATCGCACAGGAAATATTGGCGCTACAACGACGCGGGCTGGACCTGCGGATCGTCTCGCTACGCCACCCGACCGACAGGGAAATCCACCCGGTGCACCGGGAAATAACCGCGCCCGTCAGCTACCTGCCCGAATATCTGCACAGCGAGCCACTTCGCGTGCTGCACGGCTTCGCCACTGCCCGGAAGCTGCCGGGATACGCCCACGCCCACGCCACATGGCGCCACGACCTCGCCCGCGACCGGACCCTCAACCGCGTCCGCCGCTTCGGCCAGGCTTGCGTGCTGGCGGCGGAGTTGCCGGGCGACATCACGCATCTCTATGCTCATTTCCTGCATACCCCGGCCTCGGTCGCGCGCTATGCGGCGATCATGCGCGGTCTGCCCTGGAGCTGTTCGGCCCACGCCAAGGATATCTGGACGTCGCCGGACTGGGAAATCGCGGAAAAGCTGGCGGACGCCGCCTGGACGGTGACCTGCACACGCGCCGGGTTCGACCGTCTGGCCGGGCTCGCCCCCGATCCGGACAAGGTCAGCCTCGTCTATCACGGGCTGGATCTTGACCGCTTTCCGCCGCCGTCCGGCGTGCGAGACGGTAGCGGCCCGGGTGACCCGGTTGTCATCCTTTCCGTTGGCCGCGCAGTCGAGAAGAAGGGGTATGGCGACCTGCTGGCCGCACTGGCCCTGTTGCCGCCGGAAATGAACTGGCGTTTCCGCCATATCGGTGGCGGCGGCGTCTCGGATCGGTTAGAGACGGAAGCCGAACGGCTCGGTATCGCCGAGCGGGTCGACTGGCTGGGCGCGCAGCCGCAGGAGCGGGTGCTTGATGAGCTGAGGGCCGCCGACTTGTTCGTGCTGTCCAGCAAGATCGGCAAGGATGGCGACCGTGACGGCCTGCCGAACGTCCTGATGGAGGCGGCGAGCCAGACTCTGCCGCTGCTGGCAACCAGCGTTTCGGGCATCCCGGAATTGGTGGAGGACGGCCGCACCGGTCTTTTGGTCGAGCCTGGCGACGTCGAGGCGCTCATGCAGTCTCTGGCGCGCCTGATCAGGGATCCGGAACTGCGCCGTAAACTGGGCGCCGCCGGCGCGCGGAAGGTCAGGGCGGATTTCTCGCTGTCCGGCAATATCGAGGGCATCGCGGCGCGATTCGGTCTGGCAGAGATGCGGGAACAGGCTACCGCATGCGAATAGCTTTTTATGCGCCGCTGAAATCACCGGACCATCGGGTGCCCTCGGGCGATCGCACGGTGGCCCGCCTGTTCCTGCGCGCGCTGCGCCAGGCCGGACATCATGTGGAAATAGCCTCGCGCCTTCGCACGTTCGACGGCGCGGGCGATGCCGCACAACAGCAACTTCGCCGCAATGCCGCCGAACGGGCTGCAGACCGCCATATCGCGCGGCACCGGGCCACGCCACCCGATCTATGGTTTACCTACCACCTCTATCACAAGGCGCCGGACTGGATCGGCCCCAAGGTCGCAAGCGCGTTAGGCATCCCCTATGTGGTCGCCGAGGCAAGTTATGCACCCAAGCAAGCGGGCGGACCTTGGGCGGCGGGCCACGAAGCAGTAGCGGCGGCGCTGCGTTCCGCCGCCCGGGTCATTTGCCTCAATCCGGCGGACGCGGAGTGCATTGGTGACCTGCTTGGCGACAGCGACCGCATCCATCATCTATTGCCCTTCCTCGACACAGGCCCGGCGCGCACGGTAGTGGCCCGCCGCATGGCCGTGCGGTCGGGCCTGGCGGCGGCGCTACTAATCAGCCGGAAAACCCCCTGGATCGCAGTGACCGCAATGATGCGGCCGGGCGACAAGCTGGCTTCATACCGCCTGCTGGGCAAGGCGTTGAAACAGGTGGAGGCAAAGCCGTGGGTCCTGCTCGTGGCGGGCGATGGCGAGGCCCGCGCCGAGGTCGAACAGGCCCTCGATTTCCCTGGCCGGGTGCACTATCTGGGTCGCATGGACCGCAAGGCACTCGACAATTTGCACGCGGCGGCCGACATCGGCGTCTGGCCCGCGATAAACGAGGCTTACGGCATGGCATTGCTCGAGGCCCAGGCCGCCGGCCTGCCGCTCGTCGCGGGCGATCGCCCCGGCGTACGCCAGATCGTGCAGGACGGCGAAACCGGCCTGTTGACGCCGGAAGGGGATGTCGCGGCGTTCGCGGTGGCCCTTGGCGGCTTGCTGGATGATCCGAAGCGCGTTGTACGAATGAGGAAAATTGCCCTGAAAACAATAGATAAACGCCATAACCTGACAAATGCCGCGATGCAACTGAGCCGCATTCTGCAGGATGCCGCCGGTGAGGCCGCGTAATGGTCCGTTTCGCCGTCGTCCGCCACGCGCCGACCGAATGGAACGCCATCGGCCGCGTCCAGGGCCGCACCGACATTCCGCTCAGCGATGCCGGCCGGGAGCTTGCCGCGAGCTGGTCGCTGCCCGCCGATCTGGCCGAGTTTCAGGCGGTCGCCAGCCCGCTGACGCGCACCGTGGAGACCGCGCAGCTTCTGCTCGGCCGCGCGGCGGCGACGGACGAACGGTTGATCGAGATGGATTGGGCCGTTTGGGAGGGACGCGAACTACCCGACCTGCGCGCCGAATTGGGCGACCTGATGGTGGCCTGGGAGGCCGAGGGTCTGGATTTCCGCGCGCCGGAGGGCGAGAGCCCACGTGACGTGCAGGCGCGCCTCGCCCCCCTGCTGGCCGAAATCGCCGAGGCCGCGCGGCCAACCCTGGCCGTTACCCACAAGGGCGTCATCCGCGCCCTCTATGCGCTCGCCGTTGGGTGGGATATGAGCGACAAGCCGCCGGAGAAGCTGCGCGACGATTGCGTCCATGTTTTCACGCTCTCGGCCGAAGGCCTGCCATCGGTCGACCAATTGAACTTGCCGTTGACCGAAGGATGGTCTCGGTGACTGCCCCGCGCGTCATGGTCTATGTCCAGCATCTGCTGGGGATCGGCCACCAGATGCGCGCCGCGGCGATCATCCGCGCCATGCAGGGTGACGGCCTTGAAGTTACCTGCGTATCCGGCGGCGAGGCCGGCGGCATGCCCGATCTGGGCGGCGCGCGTCTTATCCAGCTGCCGCCGGTCAGGGCCACCGACGCGACCTTCACCCGCCTCGTGGATCCGGAGGGCCGGGAAATAGACGATGCGTGGCGGGAAAGGCGATGCGCGGCGCTGCTGGAGGCCTTCCGTGAAATTGACCCCCATGTCCTGCTGGTCGAAAGCTTTCCCTTCGGCCGCTGGCAGTTCCGGTTCGAACTTATGCCGCTGCTGCGGGCTGCGCGGGCGGGGGGCATCGCGGTTGCCGCGTCAGTGCGCGACATCCTGGTAGAAAAGAACAAGCCGGGCCGCCAGGAAAAGATCGTCGCCATCCTGCGGGAATGTTTCAACGTGGTGCTGGTCCATGGCGACGAATCCCTGGTTCCCTTCGGCGCCACCTTCAGGGCCGCCGGCGATATCGCCGATCTGGTCCGCTACACCGGCTATGTCGCGCCGCCCCCACCGGACGCCTCCCTGGAGGGGCCCGGCAAGGGGGAGGTCGTGGTCGCGGCTGGCGGCGGCGCGGTGGGCGGCTTCCTGTTACGCACGGCGCTGGCCGCGCGCCCGCTGACCGCCATGGCTGAGGCGCCATGGCGCCTGATAACCGGGCCCAACCTGGAAGTGGAGGAACGGGGTAAACTTATTGAAACACAAGGCGTTACGGTCGAAACACTACGCCAGGACTACCGCGACGTTTTGAGTCGCGCGGCGCTGTCGGTCAGTCAGGCCGGTTACAACACGGTGATGGATATTCTTGTCACCGGGGTCCGCGCCGTATTGGTCCCCTTCGCCGCAGAGGGCGAGACTGAACAGGCCCTGCGCACCCGCCTGCTGGCCGAGCGTGGCCGTGTCCAAATGGCCGACGAAGCCACCCTCACCCCCGAGTCCCTGGCCGCCGCGGTCGACAAGGCCCTGACCCGCCCCGCGCCCGCGCTTGAGGGCCTGGCGCTGAACGGGGCCACCGAAACGGCACGGGCGGTGCGGGAACTGGTCGAACGCTAGAACTCAGCCTATACTATTTGGCAAATGAACGGAGCGAGCGAGATAACAATAGATGAGGGCATGCCGGCGGATGGTGACGAGCCTTGGCAAACGCTCGATGCCGAGCTCGATGCCTGGGCGCGAGCAGGGCTGACGGCCCGATTCTGGTGGCGCGACGACGATGCGACGCAGCCGGGGCCGCTGCTCGACCGCCTGCTGGAAACGGCCGGCCGGACACCCATCGCGCTGGCGGTTATCCCGGCAACAGCGGAGGATTCACTGGCCGCGCGCCTGGCTGAACATAACCGTCATGGGGGCGACGCCCTGGTGCTGCAGCATGGATACGCGCATCTCAATCATGCCCCGCCCAACGCCAAAAAGGCGGAATACGGCGATCACCGGCCGCTGGAAACCATGCTGGAAGAGCTAGCCCGTGGCCGCCGGAAGATGGAAGCCCTGTTCGGCGAAAATTTCGAGCCGATCCTGACACCACCCTGGAACCGCGTCGGCAACGAAGTCGCCAAATCCCTGGGGCAATCGGGACTGCAAGGGTTGTCGCGCTTCGGCCCGCGCGAGCCCAACGAGGGCGACAGGGTTGTCAACACCCATATCGACATCATCGACTGGCGCGGCGACCGGGGTTTCGTGAGCGCGCGGCAGGCCCTGGTGGCGGCGGCCGGACACTTGGCGGCGCGGCGGACCGGCCGCGCCGACCGGGACGAACCAACCGGCCTGTTGACCCACCACTGTGACCATGACGAGGCCTGTTGGCGGTTCATCGCGCGATTTAACGCCGCTATCGAAACTCATCCAGCGGCGCTCTGGGTGACGCCATGACCCGCTATCGTTATCCGCCAAAGGCCCTGACGGGGGACTATTTGCGCGCCGGCGGTGGTTTCGCGATTACCGGCGGGCCGGCTCTTTTTCTTGTAACCGCAACGCCTGTAACGGTAATTTTGAGCTCGCTGGCTCTCCTGTTCGGCATTTTTGGCTTGCGTACGGCGCTGCGTCAGTTCACCGTGATCGAAATATCGGACGAGGCGGTTACCGTGGTGGGCGCTGGTGGAAAACGCATGGCGTGGCGTGACGTTCGACAATTGCGGCTGGACTATTATTCAACCCGCCGCGATGATCGGGAAGGCTGGATGCAAATGAAAATATCGGGTCCCGGTGGCCATATCCGGATCGATTCCGCGCTGGACGAGTTCGGGCGCCTGGCCGGCGAGGTCGCGGCCCGCGCGGCGACGCATGATGTTGCGATGAACGATACAACGCTGAGCAACTTCCAGGCGCTGGGCGTATCGCCGCCGCCAGAGGTTACGGGAGCCCGCGCGTGAGCAAGGATCTGCTGAAGGTTACGGATCTGCGCATTGGCTTCGACCTGCCGGAAGGCGTGATCGAGGCGGTGCGTGGGGTTTCCTTCTCCATCAAGCCGGGCTCCACGGTCGCGCTGGTTGGAGAATCGGGTTCCGGCAAAACCGTGGTTTCCCAGGCCATCATGGGAATCCTGCCCAAGTCCGCGCGCATAACCAGCGGCTCTATCCTGTTCGACGACCCCGAGAACAAGTCCGGCGCAGTGGATATTGCCGCCCTGCACCCCAACAGCCGCGCCATGCGCGACATCAGGGGCGGGCGTATTTCGATCATTTTCCAGGAGCCGATGACTTCACTGTCGCCGCTGCATACGATCGGCAATCAAATTTCCGAGGCCTTGACGCTTCATCGTGAATGCTCGGCTTCTGAAAGCAAAGAGTTAACCCGCGAAATGCTGCATATGGTTGGCTTTCCGGACCCGGCCCGGGCGCTGAGAACATATCCCTTCGAGCTTTCCGGCGGGCTGCGCCAGCGGGCGATGATCGCCATGGCCCTGATCTGCCACCCGGCATTGTTGGTCGCCGACGAACCGACCACCGCGCTGGATGTGACAATTCAGGCACAGATACTGAAGCAGGTCATTGACTTGCAATCGGAACTGGGGATGGCCGTTCTTATCATCACACATGATCTGGGCATCGTCGCCAACGTCGCCGAAGAGGTCGTGGTGATGTATCACGGCGAGGTCATGGAATCGGGCGGGCTGGAGGACATCTTCCGTAATCCGCAACATCCCTATCTGGAAGCGCTGCTGCGCGCGGTGCCGCGCTTTGGCATGAAGCCGGACGAGCGGCTGATCCCGATCCGCGAAATTGCCCCGCCGAAGGACACGATGTTGAAAACCGGCCGGGAAATCGTAAAGGGTGACGCGCCCATTCTGTCGGTCGAGGGGCTGTCGAAGACCTTCTCGATCCGCAAGGAATCCTGGTTCGGCAGCGCCGAGGCGGAACGCGTCGTCGCGGTGAACGATGTCGAGTTCGAGATCAAGCGCGGCGAATGCCTGGGCCTGGTCGGCGAAAGCGGCTGCGGCAAAACCACCGTCAGCAAGATCATCATGCGCGCGCTCGCCCCCGACAGCGGCAGCGTCACCTGGCATGGCGACGATGAACCGTTCGATGTGCTGGGGCTGGAGGGCGCGGCATTGACCGCCCTGCGCCGCAAGATCCAGTTTATCTTCCAGGACCCCTTCGGTTCGCTGAACCCGCGCATGCGCGTCGAGGACCTGATCGGCGAGCCCCTGGTGATCCACGGCACCGGCAACGCGGCAGAGCGATCCGAACTGGTGTCGGAACTGCTGCGGCTGGTCGGCCTCGACATGCGGCATTCGAAGCGCTACCCGCACAGTTTTTCGGGCGGCCAGCGCCAGCGCATCGGCATCGCCCGCGCCCTGGCCCTGCAGCCCGAACTGATCATCTGCGACGAACCCGTCTCGGCGCTGGACGTATCGATCCAGGCGCAAATCCTGAACCTTTTGAAGGATTTGCAGCAGGCGCTGGGCCTGACCTACCTGTTCATCTCGCACAATCTGGCCGTGGTCGATTACATCGCCGACCGCATCGCGGTTATGTGCCAGGGCCGGTTGGTCGAAATCGCGCCGCGGGAAGTTTTGTTTCGCAATCCGGTTCACCCCTATACGCGGCGCCTGCTGGCCGCCGTGCCCGAACCAAGCCTCGATCACAAGCTGGATTTTGCGCAATTGATGGAGGAACGAGCCTCCAATCCCGCTGCATGGCCGCAACCCTTCACCGACGACGGCACGACCGCGCCGGCGATGCGCGACCTCGGAGATGGCCATTTCGTCAGGGCGATGGCCGACGTACCGCTGATGGAAACCGCCTGATGCGCCGGCTGTTGCTTGTCCTGGCGCTGATCCTTGGCGCCCCCTCGGTGGCCGGCGCCGCCGAGTATAGCGAGTCCCCGGTGTTGGCCGAACAGGTCGGCGCGGGCAAGCTGCCGCCGGTGGGCGCGCGCCTGCCGGAAAATCCGTATGTAGTCGGGATGGACGGCGACCGAAAGCCGGGGAAATATGGCGGGGATCTGAATATCCTGATGGCGCGCTCCAAGGACGTGCGCCAGTTGGTGGTCTATGGCTATGCGCGGCTGGTGAAATATAACCGCGATTTCAAACTCGTGCCGGATATCCTCGAAGCCATCGATATCGAGGAAGGACGGGTCTTCACCCTGCATCTGCGCAAGGGCCACCGTTGGTCCGACGGCGCGCCCTTCACCACCGAGGATTTCCGCTATTGGTGGGAGAATGTCGCGAACGATGAAAATCTCGCCCCCTCCGGTCCGCCGGTGAATTTGCGGGTCAATGGCGAGTTGCCGAAGGTCGAGTTTATTGACGAGACCACTGTCCGATATAGCTGGCAGGCGCCCAATCCCCGGTTCCTGCCGGCGCTCGCCAGGGCGGGGCCGCTCTATATCTACCGGCCAGCGCATTATCTGAAACAGTATCACGCGGCCTACGGCGACGAGACGGCGCTGAACGAGGCTGCCAGGGCGCGGGACCAGCGCAACTGGGCCTCGCTGCACAACAAGCTGGATAACCAGTACAAAAACGACAATATCGAACTACCCAGCCTGCAGCCCTGGATCAACACCACCGCGAAACCCGCGGAACGCTTCCTGTTCCAGCGCAACCCCTATTTCCACCGGGTGGATCCGGAAGGGCGGCAGCTTCCCTATATCGACCGCGTCGTCATGCAGATAGCCAGTTCCAAGATCATCCCGGCCAAGGCCGGCACGGGCGAGTCGGACCTGCAGGCGCGCTACCTGCGCTTCGATAACTTCACTTTCCTGCGCGAGAACCAGGACCGGAACGGGTACCGAACCCTGTTGTGGCGAATCGGCAAGGGCTCGCACATGACGCTCTACCCGAACCTGAATGCCCAGGACGTGGAGTGGCACAAGCTGTTTCGCGACGTACGGGTCCGCCGGGCGCTGTCGCTGGCCATAAACCGCGAGGAAATCAATCAGGTCATCTATTTCGGTCTGGCCCTGGAGTCGCAGAACACGGCGTTACCGCAAAGCCCGCTGTTCAAGCCGGAATACCAGACCGCCTGGGCCGCGCTCGACCTGAAACAGGCCAACGCACTGCTAGACGAGGTGGGGCTGACCGAGCGCGACGGTTCAGGGCTGCGGTTATTGCCCGACGGGCGGCCGATGGAGCTTATCGTTGAGACCGCCGGCGAGAGCACCGAACAAACCGATGTACTGGAGTTGGTGCGCGACAGCTGGAAGAAAATCGGCATCGCACTGCACAGCAAGCCGTCCCAGCGTGAAGTCGTGCGCAACCGCATTTATGCCGGTGAAACCCTGATATCGATCTGGGAGGGGCTGGAAAACGGCCTGCCCGGCCCCGACACGTTGCCCGACGAACTGGCTCCGGTGCATCAGGAACATTACCAGTGGCCGAAATGGGGGCAGCATGTCGAGACCTCGGGAGCGAGTGGCGAACCCGTGGATATGGACAAGCCAAAAGAACTGCTGGCGTTGCTGGACGACTGGTACGCAGCCGGCGACCGGCAGGCAAAAGCGGAAATCTGGCACAAAATGCTATCGATCTGGGCCGACCAGGTCTTTACCATCGGAATCGTCAGCGGCACGTTGCAGCCTGTCGTGGTCAATGCAAAACTTCGTAATGTTCCCGATGAAGGCATGTATACATGGGAGCCCGGGGCGCATTTTGGAATCTACGAGCCCGACAGTTTCTGGTTCGACAAATAATGAAGCGGTGAGGGGAAAATGCTTCGCTATACGGTTCACCGGCTGATTGTGATGGTGCCGACATTGCTGGCGATCAGCGTATTGGTGTTCGTCATCATCCAGCTACCGCCAGGCGACTATTTAACCACCTATATCGACGAACTTCTAAGCCAGGGGGAAACCGTCAACGCCGAGCGGATTGAATTTCTGAGGCAGCAATACGGCTTCGACAAGCACCCGGTCGAACAGTATTTCATCTGGATGTTCGGCCTGCTACAGGGCAATCTGGGCTATTCCTTCGAGCACAGCCTGCCGGTGACCGAAGTCATCGGCGACCGCATCCTGCTGACCTTCATCGTGTCTTTCGCGACCATCATCTTCACTTGGGCCGTATCCTTCGTCATCGGCACCTATTCGGCGGTCTATCAGTACAGCCTGGGCGACTACGCGCTTTCCTTCCTGGGTTTCGTGGGGCTGGCGACGCCGAACTTCCTGCTGGCGCTGGTTCTGTTATGGCTGGCCAATGCCTATTTCGGCACCTCGATCGGCGGGCTGATGGATCCGGACTACCTTGACCAGCCCTGGAGCTGGGGCAAGACGCTGTCGGTGCTGGAGCATCTGTGGATTCCGGTCGTGGTGATCGGCACGTCGGGCACCGCCGGCATGATCCGGCGGCTGCGCGCCAACCTGCTGGACGAGCTGCACAAACAATATGTGGTGACCGCGCGGGCCAAGGGGCTGCATCCCTTCAAGGTTCTCATCAAATACCCCTTGCGCATGTCGCTGAATCCCTTCATCGCCGATATCGGTAACCTGTTGCCCCAGGTGATTTCGGGGGCGGCCATTGTTTCGGTCGTGCTGTCGCTGCCGACCACCGGCCCGATGCTATTGAGCGCGCTGCAGAGCCAGGATATGTATCTGGCGGGTTCGTTCCTGATGATGCTGGCGATGCTGACCGTGTTCGGCACGCTGCTGTCCGACATTGCGCTGGCAATGCTTGATCCGCGCATCCGGCTTGGCGGGGGCGCGCAAAAATGACGGATCGGGCCGACATACCCCATTACGTCAATCCGGCGCCCTTTGACGCCCATTCGGTAACGGCGATCACGCCGGAGCAGGAACGCTATTACACGGCGTCGCAATTCAGGTTGATGTGGTGGCGATTCAGGCGGCACCGGCTGGCCGTAGTCAGCGGGGTCTTCCTGCTGGCGATGTATTTTTCGATCCTGATCAGCGAATTCATCGCGCCCTACGACCTGCACCACCGCAATACGCAGATGCTCTATGCGCCGCCGCAGGGTATCCATCTGTTCCACGAGGGATCGTTCGTCGGGCCGTTCGTCTATGGCTTCGACAAATCGCTGGATATGACCAGGCTGAAATGGATCTATGAGGAAAATCCGACAAAAATCCAACCGCTGAATTTCTTCTGCATCGGTGAATATTCGGGCGCCGCCTATGAATTCTGGGGCCTCGTCGAGGGCAGTTTCCATTTCGTCTGTCCGGCCGACGGCGGAACTTTTTATCTGATGGGCACCGACCGGCTGGGCCGCGACATGTTTTCACGCATCGTCCAGGGGGCGCGAATTTCCCTTTCGGTGGGGCTGATTGGCATCACCATCAGCTTCATGCTGGGTCTCGCGATCGGCGGCGTGGCGGGCTATTACGGCGGCCTGACCGACACCATCGTACAGCGGGTCATCGAAATTATCAGATCTTTCCCGGAGCTTCCTTTGTGGATGGCATTATCGGCGGCGCTGCCGGTAAACTGGAGCCCGATTCTGGTCTATCTGGGCATCACGATGATTCTGGCGCTGCTGGACTGGCCGGGATTGGCGCGCGCAGTCCGCTCGAAGCTGCTGGCGCTGCGCGAGGAGGATTTCTGCACCGCGGCCCAACTGATGGGCGCGCGGCCGAAGCGGATCATCTACCGCCACCTGCTGCCCAGCTTCATGAGCCATCTGATTGCCTCGGCGACCCTGTCGATCCCGTCGATGATCCTGGCGGAAACCGCGCTGAGCTTCCTGGGCCTCGGCCTGCGCCCGCCGATCACCAGTTGGGGTGTCCTGCTGAACGAGGCGCAGAACATAAATGTCGTGGCCATTTATCCCTGGTTGATGCTACCCGTCGCTCCTGTAATCCTGGTTGTTCTGGCATTTCAGTTCCTCGGAGACGGACTACGCGACGCGGCGGACCCATATAAATAGGCGTGAGGCCTACCGCGTCAGCACCACCACCTCAACCGTTCCCTCTGCGCCGCCGATTTCCACCGACGGCAATCGGTCCGGCTGTTGCGCTGGGCGGTAGCCCTGGCTGACCGCCAGATCGTAGGTTTCGCCGGGGGCGGTGGCCCGCGCGCCGATCGCCTTATTGTGCTTTTCCAGCTTGGCGGCGAAATTTACCGCATCGCCGATCACAGTATATTCCAGGCGGGATTCATCGCCCACCGCCCCGAAGACAACGTCGCCGGCCACCACGGCGGCGCCCAGGACCAGCGGTGTCGCGCCGGCATCGACACGATCCCGGCTCCATTCATTCGCCGCCGCGATAACGGCCTCCAGCGCGCGGAGCGCATCGGCGGCGTGGGTTTCACTGGGCAGAACCGCCCCGAACGTCGCCAGAATGCCGTCGCCAAGAAATTTATCGATGCTGCCCCCGTGCTTTTGAATCGCCGGTATCATGCGCGACTGATACTCCACAAGGACACCGATCAAATCGGACGGCGGCAGGGTTTTGGCAAGCTGGGTAAAGCCCCTTATATCGACCGTCAGAATCGAGGCTTCGCGGGCCTCGCCATGACCCGGCAAAACCTGATGTTCCGCCCCGGTGATGCGGGTGGCGATCTCGGGCGCGAAAAAGCGCGACAAGTCACGCGCCGCCGCCGCCTCGACGACCGACTGGACGAGCAGACGCCGGGCCCGCGCGAGCGCCAGGGACAACACCCCCGTGACAACGAGAATCGTGATGATCTTGTCAATCTCGGCGCCGATCAGCACGGCATTGGCGGTCAGATAATGGACGTAGTCGCGGGTCACCATGCCGGGGTCGGCAAACACCGCCCACGAGGCCAATATCATCCATCCCACCGCCGCCGTGCCGCCAGCCAGAATTACATAACGTACTTCGAAGCGTAGCGTCCGCAGAGCAATGAAAATAAACACATAAAGCAGCGTCGGCGCTTTCAGGGAAAAGGCTGGCGGTTGCTCGTACTGTATATGGAAGCTCCAGATCAGCAGCAGCAGCAAAGTCATGTCCGCCACAATAAGGCCGCCGACAAACCAGCCCGGCGCCCGACCCCTATGCGCCACGATCAGGCGCAGCACGGCAGCCGCCACGAAAACTGCCAGGGCCATGGTGACCGGCGGATACATCAGGTTACCGGTATAGGTTTTGGGCGCCACCGAATAAAGCGCGGCGAAGAACAGAACGATGCCGAGCTGTATCCAGGCGGTCATCCGCTCGCTGGCGTCCTGTTGTTGCGCTATGACGGCGCGAATGCGCGGAGGAACGCCGTCGCCCATCGCACCGAGGCCGGCCCACATGGCCAGCCGACTCCGGATCGGGGCTTGTTTGGATGTTTTAGGTAGAAGACTGGTCATCGACTTTGGATAATCGCTTTAACCGGGTTAGGGGAAATCAAGGCCAATCACCCTTTCTTGAGCCACAGGCTGGCTTCCCTTGCACCAGGCTTCAACGGCAGCCGGCCCAGAACGCCGTCACTCACCCGGTCGCCCATCCGGGTTACGGCGAAATGACTGGCGAATTCCACATTCCAGCCGCCTCCCGAAATCAACGGCGCGACGCCCTGCTGCTCGTTATAGCCGCGCCATGCCCAATCCGCGGGATAGTCGTCGGGCAGGAAAATGTCGTGGATATGGACATAAACACCGTCCGGCAGCGCCGGCAGGATACGGTTCAACAGCATGTCGACATCGGTGCCGGGCATCAGGATATGGCTGGAATCGAAGGCCAGTATGTCGCCCTGCCGGAGCATTCCGAACTGTGCGTCCCCGGCCTCCTGTAATGTTGCCCGGAGCAATTCGACCCGTTCGATTCCGGCCAGATCGGCGCGGGGCGCCGGGTCGATGGCGGTAATGCGGGTATCGAGCCCGCCATCATCGGCAGCGCGCGCGAAAAAGCGGGTCGAGTGCCCACAGCCGACCTCGACGATGCGTGTCGGTTTGATGGTTCTGACGATCGTGTAGGCGATGGCGGCGTCCGCGCGGGGAAACCAGTCCTGGTTCCAGCGTGGCGCGGGTGGTGGCCTGTCGCCAATCGCTTCCAGGTCGGCAGCAAACCCGTCGATCGCATCGAGCCACGCCGAAATTTTGTCGCGCCGGGCGTCCAGATGTTCCTCGAACGGGCTATAGGGGGGCAACTCGCCAGCCCGCGGAAGGCTATCCGCATAACGATAGGGAATGAAAAAGCCGCGCCGGGCCAGGCCCAGAATTGTCGACAGGCCAAGTGAAGTCCGGCGGCGCCATGCCCTGAAAGCCGACATGGGGATCAGTTTTTGCGGGCGGGCGGAATTATCAAGGCTCCAACACCATGCCTTCCTGAGCCACCACCGTTCCGGGCCGCATGGCCTCTGCCTCACCGGCGATGCCGTCCATGAAACTATCGTCATGGCCCGGGTCATGATGGAAGATCACCATCCGCTTTACCTCGGCCGCGGCGGCGATGCGCACGCCTTCCTGCCAGGTCGAGTGGCCGTAATCCCGATAGCGGGGGAATTCGTCGTCAGTGTAGGTGGAATCATAGACCATCATGTCGGCGCCCTTGACGAAGGAAACCAGCGCCTCGTCGATCTGGCCTTCCACATGGCCGGTGTCGGTGATGTAGCACAGCGATCTGCCGCCATATTCCACACGATAGCCGGTGGCGTGGTCGGGATGATTGAGCGGAGCGGTCCTGATGACCACGCCTTCACAGGGGTTTAGTTCTTCGCCGGAGCGGAAGTCGAGATAATCGACCTGGGGCTCGAAAATTTTTGACGGCACGGGGAAAAGGGGCTCCACCATCATATTGGCCAGAACTTCCTGCAGGGTATATTTCGGCAGCAGATGTCCGGCCCACACCTTGAATTTGTTGCCCTTCACATAGAATGGCTTGAAAAACGGAATTCCGCAGATATGGTCGAAATGGGTGTGCGACAGAAAAATATCGCCTTCGATCGGGCCGCCGCCGTTACCCAAATTGTCCCCCAAGGGCCGCAATCCGGTGCCCGCGTCGAAAATCAGTCGTTTGTCGCCGCAAAACACTTCCAGACAGGAAGTGTTGCCGCCATAGCGCACGGTTCCCTGGCCGGGGCAGGCGATACTGCCCCGAACGCCCCAGAACTGAACCGTGAATTTCCCCGCCTGATCCAACGAACTATTCCCTCACGCCGGTTTTCGAACTTCCGGTTCTAATACTACTCGGCCCCTTTGTCACGGGACAAGCCTGTAACCACCGGGTTCGGTGATCAAGATCTCCGCTTGCGACGGGTCGCGTTCAATTTTTTGACGAAGCCGATAGACATGTGTTTCGAGCGTATGAGTCGTAACCCCCGCGTTATATCCCCAGACCTCACCAAGCAACTGGTCCCGGCCAATCGGTTTTTCGCCGGCGCGATAGAGATATTTCAGTATGGAGGTTTCTTTCTCGGTCAGCCGTATCTTTTTATTCATTTCGTCGTCGACCAGCATTTTTGCCGACGGGCGAAATGTATAGGGACCGACGGAAAAGACCGCGTCCTCGCTTTGCTCATGCTGGCGAAGCTGCGCGCGAACCCGTGCCAGCAATACGCCAAGACGGAAAGGTTTGGTGACATAGTCGTTCGCGCCAGCGTCCAGGCCCAGGATGGTATCCGCGTCGGTATCATGGGCCGTCAGCATGATAACCGGCGCCTTCATGCCGCTTCTGCGCATCAGCCGGCAGCATTCGCGGCCGTCCATGTCGGGCAGCCCCACATCGAGCAGCACGACGTCGAAATAATCCTTCTTGATAATCTCAAGCGCCTCGGCCGCGGTGCCGGCCGTCATTGTTTCGAATTCCTCATGGAGCTGGAGTTGTTCGGCGAGCGACCCGCGCAAGGCCTCGTCGTCGTCGACCATTAATATACGCTTGCCAGTCATTTGGCGGTTCCTCCAAATTTCGGCGCTTCCGGCTGCTGTCGCTTGGCCGACTGAAGCGTCGAGCAAATCCCAGTTTATTGCTTTCCAGCCCGAATTGCCATCCTTGCGCAATTATTCCTCAAGATTTTAACATGGCCCTCGAATGGCGGAGCGCAAGACTTATCCAGCGCCTTGCTATTCACACCCCCGTTATCGCGCTCGCCCCGCGGTCACTAATGCGACCAACAGCGCATTCCCCCCGTGGCGATCATGCTATAATAAGTTCATCGCATTGGTGACAGGATGGCGCATAGGCGTTAAACGGTCGCCAACTATGTTGCGGAGTCTAATATGTTGAACACCCCTGGCCAGCGGAAGCCGACACCGGACGAGCGTAAGGCGCGGTCTGCGGTCGAGCGGGCGCTGGCTGAGTTGCGACGTGGCGCAGGCGTTGTCCTGATTGATGACGATGGCGGTCTGGGCGCGATCGCCGTCGCCGCCGCCGAGTGCGCGCGCAGCGCGGGCGATCTTATGGAACGGGCCGGCAGCGTGCCGGACTGCGTCATTCCCGCTGCCCGCGCCGCCGCACTGACGCTTGACGCCACGCAGAATGGAAATATCGCCATCGTTTGCCGCGGTAGCGGCGCGATGAAATTCGATCCGGAGCTTGCCCGCGCCATCGCCGGGCTCGATGAGGACCTGATCCTGCCCGGCAACACGCCGGTCGCAGCGGCCGACCCGTTGCGGGACGCCGCCGTGGATCTGGTCAAACTTACCCGCCTGCTGCCGGCGGCTATCGTTGCGCGGATTACCGACGGCCCGGCCGACTGGGCCGCGCGCGAGGATGCGCTCATGCTCACGGTCGGCGATATCCGGTGCTATCGCGATCTGGTTGGCGAGGGCGAAGCGATTCTCGCGGCACGGGCGCCAGTCCCGCTGGAGGGGGCCGAGGACGCCGAGGTCTATGCATTCCGCCCCGTGGACGGCGGCAAGGAACATCTGGCGATCGTTATCGGCGACCCGGCAAAGGACAAGCCGGTTCTGACCCGGCTTCATTCGGAATGCCTCACCGGCGACCTGTTGGGCAGCTTGCGCTGCGATTGCGGCGACCAGTTGCGCGGCGCCATCCAGGCCATCGCGGCGGACGGCGGCGGCATCCTGCTGTATCTGGCGCAGGAAGGCCGCGGCATTGGCCTGGTCAACAAACTCAGAGCCTATCGGCTACAGAATGCCGGCTACGACACCATCGACGCCAACGAACGACTCGGTTTCGGCGCGGACGAGCGGGTCTACCGTCCGGCCGCGACCATCCTGCATTCGCTGGGTTTCGACAAGGTGCGCCTGCTCACCAACAACCCGGCAAAGGTCGAGGGGCTGTCGGCCTGCGCGATCGAGGTGGTCGAGCGGGTGCCCCACAGCTTCCCCGCCAACGGCCATAACGAGACCTACCTGCGCACCAAGGCCGCGCGCGCCGGACACCTGCTGTAAAAATGGAAATTACCGTCGTCGCGCCGGGCGAACTGGAATGTGGCGGGCGTGTTTATCGTTGTGCGCTGGGCTCCGGAGGGATCGTCGGCGACAAAGTCGAGGGAGATGGCGGCACGCCGGCCGGCGCCTTCCCGCTGCACCGCGTGCTGTACCGCCCGGACAGGTTGGGCCGGCCCGTCACCAGCCTGCCCATCGAGGAAATTACCGCCGACCAGGGCTGGTGCGACGATCCCGGCCATCCGGACTATAACCGCCAGGTCAGCCTTCCCTTTTCCGCCAACCACGAGAATTTGTGGCGAGAGGATGCGGTTTACGACGTGATCGTTATTCTGGGCCATAACGATAACCCGGCGGTTCCCGGCAAGGGCAGCGCCATCTTCATGCATGTGGCGCGCCCGGGTTACGACCCGACCGAGGGTTGCGTCGCCATGGCATTGCCCGACCTTCTGGAGGTCCTCGCCGCCTGTGGCCCGGGCGATGCGATCCACATCAATCCGCCGGATATGGTTGGCGCGCGCCAAAAATAGCGGTTCCGACCCGGACCAGGGTCGCGCCGAAGGCAATGGCGACCTGATAGTCGCTGCTCATCCCCATGCTCAACTCAGTGAGACCGTTGCGCTGCGCAATCTCTCGCAGTAGCGCAAAGTGAAGCGACGGTTCTTCTTCTATCGGAGGAATACACATTAAACCTTTGACAGGTAACTTTAAATTCTTGCGACAAGTTTCAATAAAAGCATCGGCTTCTTCGGGTAATACGCCCGCTTTTTGTGGTTCGGCGCCGGTGTTGACCTGAATGAAGCAATCCGGCATTCGGCCGGTTTTTTGCCCCTCTTTCGCGATTTCACGGGCCAGCTTGGGCCGGTCCAGCGTTTCGATAACATCGAACAGTTCCAGCGCCTGGCGAACCTTGTTGGTCTGCAAGGGCCCAATCAAATGAAGTCTGATGTCCGGAAATTCCTCGCGCAGTCCGGGCCATTTACCCGCCGCCTCCTGGACCCGGTTTTCCCCGAACTGCCGATGGCCGACCAGCAACACGGGCCGGATCTCCGCCGCGTCGTGGGTCTTGCTGACCGCGACCAGGCCTATATCGCCGGGCGGGCGGCCCGCTTCCCTGGCGGCCAAAACAATATCGTTCAGAACGCCACAAAGTCTGGCTGCGGTCTCGTCCATGAAAATATCCTGCCTGTTTTCCGGGAGGCGAGAACTTAGCAAAACGGCCCATACTCGCAAAGTCGTGAACGGCCAAGGCAGTAAGAATTCTCGCATATGATTAAATATGGCCATAAACTGCCACCTCTGCGAGTAGTTCGAAAGGCTATGTTTTGGTCGAGTTGATTTCACTCGAAAGGGCTAGCCGCCATAGGGCGGCCGGCCATGGAGCCGAAGCCGAGACAGTCTGTCGCAAGATTCTTGCCGCAAACCCCAATGATCCCGACGCGCTCTGGCTGCTTGGCGCCCTGTGTTACGAGTCCGGACGCTGTGACGAGGCGCAGGTCGTGCTTGGCCGGGCGATTGGGGTGGTCGTGGCGGCGGGCCTGACACCGCCACTCGACTGGCCGTTGTCGCTGGGCTCTGTCCAGCAACACTGCGGTGAACACCAACGGGCGCTCGGAACCTTCGCGGCCGCCATCAAGAATTATCCGGACTCCGGGGAGGCGCATTTCTGTCTGGCGACCGCTCTTCAATCGCTCGACCGGACGGTAGAGGCGATCGAAACATACCGGGTCGCGCTGGACCTCGATCCCGATAATGCGCCGGCCGCCAACAATCTCGGCATTCTGTTACGCGATCGCGGGCAACTGGGCGCCGCGGAGAAGGCTTTTCGCCATGCCTTGCGCATACAGCCGCGATTTGGCGATGCTTTGATTAACTATGGTGGCTTGCTGCAAAAAACAGGCCGATTCAGCCAGGCGAGACAGGTTCTGGATCGAGCCGTCATGGAGTCGCCGGCTGATCTGGAGTTAGAGCGCGTCCTGGCGCAGAATGAAATCTATCTCGGCAATACCACCGCCGCCGCGGCCCGGCTCAAGACCGCGCTGCAGCGGCACGGGGATAATCCAGGCCTGCTTTCCCAACTCGCTTCGGTCCGCCTCTTTCAAGGCCGGCGAGACGATGCCGTCGAACTTTGCATCAGGGCATTGACGCTCGACAGGTTTTGCGCGGCCGCGCATTACCATCTTGCCAGCGCACGGCATGAATTGGGTGATCCTTCGAGGTTGGAGGAAATCAAATATGCCCTGAAGGCGCCGAAAATAACCGGGAGCGACCAGGCGCTGCTGTATTTCGCGGGCGCGGACCGCCTGGATGCGGCCGGGGATTACGGCGAGGCGTTTTCCTGGTGTCGGCGGGGCAATGAAGTGCGGCGTCATATGCTCGCCGCGCAGGGAGTGGATTACGACCCGGCCGGCCACGATAAGGTAGTGGATCGAACAATGGCCTCGTTCGACCGCGCGGCATTTACAGGCGAAAACAGCGGCTCCCAGTCGCGGCTGCCGGTTTTTATCGTCGGCATGCCGCGGTCTGGCACATCGCTGGTAGAGCAGATCCTTTCAAGCCATGCCGATATGGCAGGCGCCGGCGAGTTGGCTTTGGTTGGAGAAGAGGCCGCCCGCCTGTCCAATGTCGCGGATTATCCCGAGCGCCGACCCGACGCAGCCACCTTGCGGCAGTTTGCTGACCGTTACGTCGGTAATCTGGAGCGAATTGGACCGGGAAAACGACACGTAACAGACAAAAAACCTACAAATTTCTTGCATCTTGGACTGATCGCCCTGGCCTTTCCGAACGCCCAAATCATTCATTGCAGGCGTGACCGCCATGACATTGAGCTTTCCTGTTACTTCCAGAATTTCGTCGGGCCTGGACAGGCGTTCAGTTACAATATGGAAAATCTGGCGCATTTCCATGACGCCTACCTGCGCATCATGGCGCATTGGGCTGAGGCTCTTCCGCTCAGGATGACCGAGATTCACTACGAGGCGCTGGTCGCCGACCAGGAAACCGAAACCCGGCGCCTGCTGACGTCCGTGGAACTCGACTGGGATCCGGCCTGCCTCGACTTCCACCGCAACAGCCGGCCCGTAATCACCGCCAGCCACACACAGGTGCGAAGCCCGATCCATGCCAGGTCGGTCGGGCGATGGCGCAACTATGCGCATGAGCCGGAGTTTTCGGCTGCGCGATAGTGCGACGGAATGATTTCGACGAAAAACTTCTTGCCGTGCGCGGCGCGCACTGCATATTGGCCCCATGGCGATAGCACAGAACAAACTGGCCACGGCGTGGGACGCCCATCAGAAGGGCAAGCTGCCGGCGGCGGAAAAGCAATATCGGGCAGTTATACGCAGCCAGCCCAAAAACCCGGATGCCCTTTATCTTCTCGGCATGCTTTGTTTCGATACCGAGCGTTGGGAAATGTCGGCGGGTTTTATCGAGCGCGCTATTCGCGCGGCGGAAGCGCTGAAGCGCAAGGTAGACCCGGAATGGGGGCTGGCCTGCGGCTCGGCTTGGCAACGGGTGGACGAGCAGGAAAAAGCGCTGGTCCATTTCGACAAAACACTGGCGGACGCTCCGGACTCGCTGGACGCGCTGTTTTGTCGCGGCACCGCCTTGCAATCTCTGGGGCGGCTGGAGGAAGCGATCGAGGCCTATAAAGTGATCCTCGACCGCGACCCGCATCATGTGGAAGCGGCCTATAATATCGGCATCACCCTGCGCGACGACAAAAAACCCGAAATCGCGATGAAGGCTCTGCAGAAGACGATCCTGCTGAAACCCGACCATGCCGAGGCATACGAAGCTCTGGCCCCGGTGATGGAGGATCTGGGCTGGCGCGAGGATGCGGTGGAAATATACAGGCGCGCCATCGAATTGCAGCCCGACAAGATCAAATTGATCACCGCTTACAGCCGCGCCCTGACGATCTCCAACAAGGTGGAGGAGGCCGAGACGGTGCTGAAGCCGCTGCTCGAGAAATATCCCGAGGTGCCCAGCCTGCAGGCGCAATTCGCATCGGTTCGCCTGTATCAGGGCGATCGCGAGTCGGCGGCGAGGATCGCCAGCGAAATTGTCGAGAAATTTCCCGAGACGGCCGGTGTGCATTACACGCTTGCCCAATCGGAACGCGAAGGTGATCACGAAGCGAGAATAGCGCAAATCGACGCGGTACTTGCCGATGGCGAAAAGGAAAAAGAGGCCGAATCGGCGCTGGAATTCGCCCTCGCCACGCGTTACGAAGCGCTGAAACAACATGAGGAAGCGTTCGGCCATTACGTCCGCGCCAACGCCAGGAAGCGCGAGGCGCTGGAGGAACGCGGCGTCGTCTATAACCGGGAAGCCGAGGAAGCCCGCGGCAACGTACTGAAAAATTCCTATCCCGGGCCGAAAGTCTTCGAGGGGCCAACGGGCAGCGATTCCGAAATGCCGGTCTTCATTGTCGGCATGCCGCGTTCCGGCACATCGCTAACCGAACAAATCCTGGCGAGCCACCCGAAAATGGCCGGCGCCGGTGAATTGGCGGCGATCGGTAACGCGATCAAGCGCATGCGCGATATTCTGGGTTATCCACGCAACCCGCCGACCGAGAAGGCGCTGAAGAAAATTTCCGAACTCTATCTCCAGCGGCTGCGCGAGGTCGATGCAAATGCCCTGCGCGTAACCGACAAGATGCCCGGAAATTTCAATCATCTCGGCCTGATTACCCGCATTTTCCCGAAGGCAAAAATTATCCATTGCCGGCGCAATCCGATCGATAATTGCCTGTCCTGTTTTCTCCAGAATTTTGGCGCCGAGGGACTATCCTGGTCGTTCGATCTGGAGGACGCCGCCCACCAGTATCGCGACTATCACCGGCTGATGGCCCATTGGCGCGAGATTCTGCCGCCGGGCCAAATGATGGAAATAGATTACGAAGAAACAGTGGCGGATCTGGAGGGGCAGGCACGCAAGTTGGTCGATTTTGTTGGCATGGAGTGGGACGACGCCTGCCTCTCATTCCATGAAAACAAACGGGCGGTGGTGACCGCAAGCCACGATCAGGTGCGCAGGCCGATCTACAATACGTCGGTCGGGCGCTGGAAAAAATATGGCCCGCTGGTGATGCCGCTGGTCGATGCCCTATCGGACTTTGTGGACGAGTCCGGAAAAACCGCGATCTAACGGATCATGCCCGCGCCGAAATCGACCTTTCTGGAATCCGCCGCCGGGTTTTTGCGCGAAAACAATCTTGCCGCGGCCGAGGCTGCCTGCCGAAGCGCCTTGACATTGACCCCGGACGACCCCGGCGCCCTTGCCTTGCTTGGTGACGTCTGCATGCGGAGCGGTCGTGCGAACCGGGCCGCGAAGCAGTATCGCCGGGCCATCGACGCCGCAAAAAGCAGTGGGCAGCCGGTCAAGCCTCAACTGCTTTTCGCCCTGAGTGGCGCCTTGCAGGCCAATGGCGACGTCCGCGGCGCGCTGGCTACGCTTAACGAAGCGCTGGAGGCGGATCCCGACTTTTCCGACGCCCGTTTTGCCCGCGCTGGCCTAGCCTGGGGGATGGGCGACAAAACCCGGGCGATTGCGGATTTAAAAATCGTGGTGGAACACCAGCCCGATAATGTGCGGGCGGCCAGCAATCTAGGCGCAGCGCTGCATGAGATGGGCGATATTGTCGGCGCGGTAGCGGTAATGCGTCCGCTGGTGGAGGCCGGCGAACAGGACGCCATGTTGTTCTATAATTACGGGCTCGCCCTGAAGGATGGCGAGGAACTGGACACGGGAATCGCCTGTATGCAGCAATCCATTGCTTTGCAGCCGGACAATCTCAATGCCCATATCGTGCTCGTATCGTCGTTGATAATGCAGTCCCGGCTGCGGGAGGCCGAGGCTACGATAACATCCGCGCTCGACCGCTGGCCCGACAATACGGCAATGCTGAGTTATCGCGGGTCAGCCAAGCTTGGGGCCGGCGACCGCGAGGGAGCTCTGGAGGTGCTGGCCCGCGCGCTGGAAGTGGACCCGGAATGCCTTCCTGCGCATGGCTATTTCGCCGAAGCCGACGGCGACATGGACAATCCGGAGCGCGTTGACCAAATCGAGGCCATTCTTGCACTGCGGCAATTGCAACCTCATGAATCGGCCCTGCTGCATTTCGCGGCGGGGCGGCGCTGCATGAAGCTGGGTCGCGACGAGGCGTCTTTTAGCCACTTCGATGAAGGCAACGCCGCCAAGCGCGAAGCCATGGCTCGGCTGGGGTGCGGCTATGACAAATTGACTGAGGAGCGTGTGGTCGACGAGTTGATCCAGGGCTTTCCCCGCCGGGCTTTTGACGGATCTGGTGGGTCGGATACCCAAACACCGGTTTTTATCGTCGGCATGCCGCGTTCGGGAACATCGTTGGTGGAGCAAATACTGGCGAGCCATCCATCCATATTCGGGGCTGGCGAACTCAATCTTGTTAATCGCGCGGCGATACGGCTGCGCCATGAGGCGGACTATCCGTTGCAGCTAGCGCCGGTTGCCGAGCTCAATAATATATCAACCGCTTACCTTGCTTACATAAAAAAGCTGGGCGGCGGCGCTGATCGTATTACTGACAAGATGCCGACTAATTTCCGCAGCCTGGGCCTTATCGCGCAACTATTCCCCAACGCGCGAATTATCCATGTGCGGCGCGACCCGATGGACACCTGTTTTTCGTGCTACATGCAAAATTTTCACGGTTTCGGCAACGCCTTCATCTACAGTCTGGATTGGCTGGGGCACTATTACGGACTTTACCTTCGGCTGATGGAGCATTGGCGGGCGGTTCTGCCGGCGCCGATGCTGGAGGTCGATTACGAATCGCTGGTTTCCGACCAGGAGGGGGAAAGCCGCAAGCTCGTGGAGTTTTTGGGCTTGGAGTGGGACGACGCATGCCTGGAATTCCACAACGCAGAGCGGGCAGTCGTGACCGCCAGTTTTACACAGGTCCGTCAGCCGATCTACCGGTCCAGCGTCGGGAAGTGGCGCCGATTCGAAAATCAAATGAAACCCTTGGCCGATGTTTTTGATAAAACCGATTTTACTGTTTCGCCCGAAAAGACAGGCTCAAAACCGGCACAGCGGCCAGGAGGGCCCGCATCCATGACAGAAAACACCAAGATCGTCGGAGAAAACCCGTCATTCGGCGACCTGATTCACCCGGTAACGGAGCAGGAGTTTTTTTCCGATTATTACGGGAAAAAACTGCTGCATATAGAGGGTGGCGCCAGGAAATTTGAGAATGTCATGTCGTGGAATATTCTCGCCGGCATCCTTAACCAGACTGTCATCTGGACATCGAAATCGCTTCAACTGGTGCTGGACAACGCCGTAGTCGCGGAAAAGGCCTACTGCAAGCCCGTTACGAATCGCGATGAATTCGAGGTTTTGCAGCCGGATGCCGAAAAGGTAATGGACCTTCTGCGCCGCGGCGCATCGCTGGTCACCAACGACATTGACAGCCTGACACCGGTGGTGTCGGGCGTGGCGGCCGCCTTGGAAGAGCGGCTCGCCGGCAAGGTTCAGTCCAACCTTTACTGTTCCTGGCAGGAGCATCAAGCCTTTGGTCCCCATTTCGACACCCACGACGTTTTCGCGATTCATGTCGCTGGCGAAAAGTTATGGAATATATACGAAACCCGCATGGACGACCCGATCGCCCACCCGAAGTTCAAGTCCTATGGCCAGGACTGGCATAACAGCAATTGTGGCTCGATCGCCGAACAGGTTCTCATGCGTCCAGGCGACCTGCTTTACATCCCGCGCGGCCTGTATCACGATGCCATGGCGCAGAGCGACGGCACCATACATATCGCGTTTGGGGTCACCCACGTCATCGGTTTCGATGTTTTAGAAATGCTGAAGGCGACCGTTGTCGATGATGTCGAGTTCCGCCGCAACATGCCCCGCCCGGAACAGGGCGAGGCCGCCGTAACCGCGTGGCTGAGCGGGTTGGGCGATCGACTCAAGGCTATACTCAATAGTCCCGAGGCAACGAAGGGCATGATTGACTTCCAGCGCGAGTTTCGCTATCCGCGCGGCGGTATAACGCTACCCGTCCGCCCGCCTGGCCGCCGTTTCCGACTGGCCGCGGACGGGCTTGCGGTTGAGCGGAAAGATGGAAAATGGCTTTTGTCGGGAAAAAGGGGGTCCGTGCCGATCCCGCCCGGTCAGGAGGCCGTTGTGTCCTGGGTCGTCGCGCGGCCAGACTTTACCGAGGGCCAACTGACGGAATCCTTTCCTGACAAGGATCCTGGCGGTTTCGGCAAGCTGCTTGACGACCTGGCCAGCATGAAAATTATCGCACGAAACTAGGTCTTTCCCCGGTCATTTGGGGCCACCCATGGTTTAATGCCGTGTTTGTGACCAAGCGTTAATGAGGCGTTAACCCGTTTGGCGCTACCCTGTTGTTTGTTGATGGGAAGCGACAGAATGGCATATAAATTAATTTATTTTGGGGTTATCTCGGCACTGATATCGCTGCCAGCAACCGGTTATGCCGATGAGATAGCCACAAGCTCCGACCCGATCTCGGAAAGTGATAATTCCGGACTCAAGGATCTGTCGCTACGCAGGGACATCGCGGGCGTCAGCCATTTCTATTTCATTCAGCCGCGGGTGCCGGCCGATCCCGGGAGCGATATCGCCTCCGATGCCCTTCCTTCCAATACAGAGGGCGGGTCCGCGGGGGGCTATGTCAGCTTCGGCTCCCCACCGACGAGCACCTTTCTTGGCTCCAATAGTGACGAAAACAGCGACACATGGATCGACGGCGTTGCGTTTGGCGTCGGCTGGCGGCCCGATGTCAGCGACTCCGAAAACCAGAACTTTCGGCGTGCGGGGCGCAGTTTTTCCGGCAGCGAGATTGACCGGGTCGGCCTGCGTGCCGATTTAACCGCGCTGCTATACGACGAAACCGCGAGAGATGCTGGTTCGACCGCCTGGCGGGTAACCGGCATGCTGGGCTCCACCAGCCTTTCGCTACTTTCCGATAGCGGCGGCCTGGATCTGGAGTCTTCTGGCAACGGTGGTCTTTTATGGGATATCGGTATCGGTTGGTCTAGCGGGGCCATGTCGGTGAATGCCGGCTATCAGTCGGCCTACAGCCTGAACGAAGCCGGCGAGGAAGAATCCTCGATCGCCGTTCTCTCGCTTGGCGCCGACTACAACATTCTTCCCGGCCTTTCGGTCTATGGCGAGTTCAACATGATCGATCGCCCACTTGACTATAATGAAGATGGTCTCGGCGCCGTTATTATATTGGGTACCGGGGTCAGTTTCTAACCGGACTCGCCGCGTCCCCAGCCTCCTAAAGCCCCTTGGCGCGACGAATGGCGCGCCTGTTCCTCTATATTGGGGAGTCTTTCCCCTTTTCCCGACAAAAGGTTTCTGTATATTCGGACTGTTGCGTTTTCGGATAATGCCGAATCGCTTTTATCTGCTGTATTAATGTAAGGAACCCTGGCGCATGATGCTCCGCAAAAAACCCCGCCCGGCAATTTTGCTGGCGATGGCGATGGCAATGGCGGTCGCCGCCTGCGGCGGCAAACCAGCTTCCGATGATGATTTTATGACTTCAGATGAGGCTCGCAAGGCGCGCGTCGGCAAGCTGTTCGGCGAAGACAGTTTCGTTTTCGGGCCGGGCGACCGTCGCAGTGACGAGTCTGGAACCGGCAGCGGCATAGCCGTTAATGGCTACCTCTGGCGCGCGTCGCTTGATACCATGTCCTTCATGCCCCTCACCTCCGCCGACCCATTCGGCGGCGTTATCGTCACCGACTGGTATGTTCCACCCGAATCCCCCAACGAACGCTTCAAGGTACAGGTCTATATCCTGGACCGGCAGCTTCGCGCCGATGGCTTGCGGGTTACCGTCTTCCGCCAGGTTCGTAGCGGCACCAACAACTGGATCGATTCCGAGGTTAAGCCTGAAACCAGGGCGGAACTCGAAAACGCCATTCTCACACGCGCACGTCAGCTAAGAATCGACGCCGGCGGAGAGCTTTAGAACGCATCGTCGCCGTGGGGCAGGCAAATATCCGGTCATGAAGATTGGCCGGCCCGTTAATCGATTACCGGATCAGGCATGAGTCGCTATAATTTCAGGGAAACCGAGGGTAAGTGGCAGTCCGTCTGGGACGAGCGCGGCAGTTTTGCCGTAAACGAGTCCTCGGACCGGCCGAAATATTACGTGTTGGAGATGTTTCCCTATCCGTCAGGCCGGATACATATGGGGCATGTCCGCAATTACGCCATTGGCGACGTAGTCGCGCGCTACAAGAAAGCGGCGGGTTTCAACGTACTTCATCCCATGGGTTGGGACGCTTTCGGGCTGCCGGCCGAAAATGCGGCCTTCGAGAACCGGGTCCATCCCTCCAAATGGACGCGCGAAAATATCACCTCCATGCGCGAGCAACTTAAATGCATGGGCTTGTCCTATGACTGGAACCGTGAGATCGCCACTTGCGAGCCGGAATATTACAAACACGAACAAAAGATGTTTCTGGATTTCGTCAAGGCCGGGCTGGCCTATCGCAAGGAATCCTGGGTCAACTGGGACCCGATCGAGAATACGGTGCTGGCCAACGAGCAGGTGATTGACGGGCGTGGTTGGCGCTCGGGCGAGCTGGTGGAAAAGCGGCTGCTATCCCAGTGGTTCCTGAAGATCACACAATACGCCGACGATCTGCTGGACTCGATCGAAACGCTGGATCGTTGGCCGGACCGCGTGCGCCTGATGCAGGAAAACTGGATTGGACGCTCGGAGGGCGCGCGGGTTTTTTTCCACTTGGCGGGCCGCGACGACCGGCTGGAAGTCTTCACCACCCGGCCGGACACCCTGTTCGGCGCCTCATTCTGTGCGCTTTCGGCCCACCATCCCATCGCCGAGGAACTGGCCAGTGATAATCCCGCGCTGGCGGATTTCATCGCCGAGTGCGATCGCATGGGCACCAGCGAGGAAGCTATCGAAACGGCGGTAAAAGAAGGTTTCGATACTGGAATTCGGGCGGCGCATCCCTTTGTTGAGGGCCTTGAGCTGCCTGTTTATGTGGCCAATTTCGTGTTGATGGAATATGGCACGGGTGCCATTTTCGGCTGCCCCGCCCATGATCAGCGCGACCTGGATTTCGCGCGGAAGTACGAATTGCCCGTGCTGCCGGTGGTAGCGCCGCGCGATGCGGACCCCGCGACGTTCGAGGTTGGCGCCGAAGCCTTCGTCGAAGATGGTGTTATCATCAATTCCGATTTCTTGAATGGCCTCGACGTGGCGTCCGCAAAGCGTAAGGTCATCGACCGGCTGGACGCCCGGGGCGACGGCGCGAGTGCCATCACGTACCGGCTGCGCGATTGGGGCGTTTCGCGCCAGCGCTACTGGGGCTGTCCGGTGCCGATGATCCATTGCGAAGCCTGCGGCATCGTGCCGGTGCCAGAGGCCGACCTTCCGGTCACCCTGCCCGGAGATGTGGATTTCGACAAGCCGGGCAATCCGCTGGACCACCACCCGACCTGGAAACATGTCGATTGTCCCGCATGCGGCAAGGCGGCCCGGCGCGAGACCGACACATTCGATACCTTCTTCGAGTCTTCATGGTATTTCCTGCGCTTCTGCGCTCCGGTTGAGAATGCAGCCTTCACCCGGGAGGCGGTGGATTACTGGATGCCGGTGGACCAGTATATCGGCGGCATCGAACATGCGGTTCTGCATCTGCTCTATTCCCGGTTCTTCACCCGGGCACTCAAGGAGTGCGGTTATCTGGGGATCAAGGAACCGTTCGCGGGACTACTGACCCAAGGCATGGTCTGTCACGAGACCTATCGGGCCGACGATGGCGGCTGGCTGTTCCCGACCGATATCGAGAGGCGCGACGGCGGCCAGATTGTCGAGCGGGCCTCGGGCAAGCCGGCAAAGTTGGGCCGGTCCGAAAAAATGAGCAAGTCGAAGCGCAATGTCGTCGATCCGGAAATCATCATCGACACCTACGGCGCCGACACCGCGCGGTTGTTCATGCTGTCCGACAGCCCGCCGGAACGCGATCTGGAATGGACCGATGCCGGCATTGATGGCGCCTGGCGTTATGCTAGCCGGCTATGGCGGCTGGTAACGGAACGGGCCGGCGCGATGGCCGAAAAGGGCACTGAACAACCCAGCGCGTTTGGCCCAGATGCAGAGATTATTCGTCGCTTTATTCACAAGTCTATCCAAGGTGTTACTGACGATCTTGATAGATTTCGGTTTAATAAAGCCGTGGCCCGAATCCGCGAACTCACCAACATGCTCGGCGACCTCGAGGGTGAGGGCGGCGATATCGCGTGGGTGCGCCGGAACGGCCTCGAGACCGTGATCCGGCTGATCGGCCCGATGATGCCACACCTGGCCGAAGAACTGTGGAGTCGGTTGGGCCACGATGTCCTGCTAACCGAAACCCCCTGGCCGCTGGCCGACCAATCCCTGCTTGTCGAGGATACGGTTACCGTCGGCGTCCAGGTAAACGGCAAGCTACGAGGCACCATCGAGTTGCCCGTTGGCACGGGCAAGGAAACCGCCGAATCCCTGGCTCTCGAACTCGACGGGGTAAAACGCGCCATGGACGGCAAACCGCCGCGCAAGGTCATCGTGGTGCCTGATAAAATTGTCAATGTCGTGGTCTAGAGACAGGCGAGGATTTTTTGCCGCCGCCTCCGGCGCGGCATTATTGATTGTGTCCGGCTGCGGTTTCCGGCCCCTTTATGGGACCAAGTCTCTCGGCGCCGTTGATTCCCAACTTGCCCAGGTGAAAATCGGCATCATCCCCGATCGTGTCGGCCAGCAGCTTCACAATTATCTGCTCGACCGGGTAAATCGCAAGGGCCGCCCGGAAAGACCGCTCTACCTGTTGTCGGTCGAGGTGGATATTGAAAAGGTTCGCCAGGCGTTTGAATCCAACGAAGCAGCGACCCGCGCCAAGCTGGTTTTCACGGCAAACTTCCAGCTTCAGGAAATCAACACCGAGAAAATCATACTTGAAAATTGGGCGCGCTCGGTCACCAGCTACAACATCGTGACCTCCGCTATCTCAACCCGCAGTGCCGAACTAGACGCCGTCGACCGCGCTGCCCGCGAAGTCAGCGAGGAAATCCGCTCTCTGCTGGCGCTGTATTTCCAGCGCCGAGCGTCGGAGACCGGGGTGGAGACCGAACCAGGGGCTGAGACAGAAACAAACGGATGAAGCTGAAATTCAATCAGATCGAGGGTTTCCTCCACAAGCCGGACCCCGCCATACAAGCGATTCTTGTCTTTGGCCCCGACGACGGGCTTGCGCGCGAGCGCGCGACGCAGTTGGCCAAAGGCGCGGCCGCGGATCCGGACGACCCTTTCCTGGTGGCCCACCTGACCGGCGTGGAGATTGCCGCCGATCCGGCGCGGCTTTTGGACGAGGCGGCCGCCATTCCGCTAACCGGCGGCCGGCGCATCGTGCGCGTACGCGACGCCAGCCCCTCCACGCCCGGCGCCGGCGAGGCGGTGGCCAAGGCGGTACGTGCCCTTTTGGAATTCCCCCCCGGCGATTCCCTTGTCATCCTGCAAGCTGGCGACCTCAACCCGCGCGCGCCATTGCGCAAGCTATTCGAGGCCGCGGATACCGCCATGGCAGTTCCCTGTTACGCCGACGACGGCGCGCGACTCGACCGCCTGCTCGACGAAATTCTCTCGCCTCACGGCATAACGCTTGCACCTGATGCTCGCGCCTGGCTGTCGGCGAATCTGGGTTCCGACCGCGGCGTGACACGGGCCGAACTGGAAAAACTTGCTCTTTATGCCGGCGACGATACACGCCTGGAACGGGCGGATGTCGAAGCCTGCATTGACGATAATGGCCTGCAATCCATGGATCGTATCGTTATCGCCGCGGGCGCCGGCGACCGCGCGGACCGACGA
>CBFDDT010000019.1:0-36733 GCA_965603635.1 uncultured bacterium
CACGCCAGGCGAGCTGAAGAAGGCCGTCACGCGGCCCGATCTCATCCGCCAGATCGTCGAGGCCTACGGCCAGGTGCTCCCGAGCCTCCGCCGACACGCCGAAGGCTACCCGTCCGCCGAAGAGCTCCTGGCCAGCGTGAAGGCTAACATCCTCGGCATCGTCCTGAATCAAATGAAAGAGCGAGATCGCCAATATTATTACTACGGTCGCTACGGCTACGGCCTTTCGGTACATTCCTCGCAGCCTGGATCGCCGCACTTGGTTTCCAGCCATTCATTGCAACCGTTTTCCAAGGGGGGGAATACTCCCCCAGCTTGGCCAACAGCCCCTCGATGCCATTTTCGACTTTCCAGGAGATCGGCAAAGGAGTTGCCGTTTATGATACCCTTGGCTTCCTCCGGCGCCCAGGGCGCAAAAAACCTTCCGTCCTCACCTTCAACCAACATGGCTATAAGTTGGAACCGAGCGCTCCGATTGTTCTGGTTGGCGACCATGCCTAGCTAAAAATGACCTATATCGTTGTTCTTGTATATCTTCCGTCCTTCCCGGACTTTCAAGCACATGCGAAACCCTGAACAATCATCCCGTCTACGATGCCGTGAAAACGGTCGGCGACCCGAAGGCGTTCATGGAGCGCCGTGTCTTTTCAGTTTGGGATTTAATAAGCCTGATCAAGTTTCTGCAAGCCTGGCTTGCGCCGGTTCATCAACAAACTCCTGCTCGACGAAGAGTTTGAACACCTGATTCAGGGCGATGCGGCGATGCAGGACAAGGCCGTGGAAGCCGCCGTTTGCACGATGGACACCCGAATACGCTTTTGGGACGGCGTTCGGGAAATTCTGCCCTCGAAAGGGGTGGCCGCCTCCACTCGTTAGAGATTCCTCAAGGAAATTCCGTTAGATATCGGGAACACCGTTCCCCCATTGGAGGTTCCATCTTGCGGCAATTAAAGCGCATTACCGCGATTATCAATCTCAAATCCCTGCTGATTGCCGGGTTGGCGATCATGTCGATGCTGGCCTGCCGGCAGCTTGGGCTGGTCGCCGATTTTCCGCTGACGCTGGTCGCCACCGCCGTTATTTTCCCCATCGTGTTTTCCATCGGCGGCGCCTACAAGCGCCGGGAAGCGGCGCTGCAGGATTACGGGGAGATCAAGGCGCATGGGCGCGCGATCTATTTTGCCGTCCGCGATTGGCTGGCCGAGCGCGACCCGGCGCTCGAAGCCGAGTTTCGCGACCTTCTGGGCGGGTTTCTGAAGGACTGCCGGGAACTTTTTATCCATCCGGTTGCGGAAATGGACGAGGCCGAACGGGCGGTTTACCGGCGTTTATCCGGTTTGTCGAAGGCCATCAATGACTTGCGCAAGCATGGCCTGGCCTCGGGCGAGGTTTCCCGCTGCAACCAGTTTCTGTCCAAGATGATGATCTCGTTCGAGACCCTGAAACATATATACCAGTACCGTCACGCCGGTGACGCTGCGCGCCTACAGCGACATTTTCATCCTGCTGCTGCCGATCCTCTACGGCCCCTGGTTCGCCCAGATCGCCGGGGATCTGTCGGGCGGCGTGCAATTCGTCATGCCGGTGTTGATGAGCCTGATCCTGGTCGGGTTGGACAATATCCAGGACCATCTGGAAAACCCCTTCGACCAGATCGGCGAGGACGACATCGTCTTCAACGCCGAAAAATTCGTCGAACGGTTGGAGCTTTAGCCACCGCACCTTCCTAACACCGCCTTGATTTTGATGCGGAGTGGTGCGACAATTCGCCCCACCTTAATTTCCGAATCCGGGAGGTTTCAAATGTACAGGATTTTTTGTGGGCTCGCCGCAATTGCGCTGGCGGCGGCGAGCGCAAGCCCTGCGTCCGCGCAGGACAAGTCAATGATAATCAAGGAAGCACTGGCCGCCGCGCCGTCATCACTGGCGGCCGTCGCCGCCGTGCATGATTGGGAGGGCAATGTACTGCGCGAAGGCAGTTCGGACTATGTCTGCCTGCCGCGCACGCCCGACTCGGAGGTCATCAATTCCATGTGCCTCGACAAGGCCTGGCTGGCTTGGGCCAACGCCTGGATGAAGAAGGAGTCGGTCAATATCAATACCGTCGGCACCGCCTATATGCTGGCCGGGGACGGCGGGGCCAGCAATATTGACCCCTTCGCCAAGGAGAAAACCGCCGACAACCAGTGGGTTGTCGAGGGCCCGCACATGATGATTGTCGTGCCCGATGCGGCCGCACTGGAAGAAATGCCGACCGACCCGAACAACGGCGGCCCCTATGTGATGTGGAAGGGAACGCCCTACGCCCATATTATGGCGCCGCTGGACTGAATCCTTCTCGTCGCCGGGTCGCGTTGGCGCGGCATTCCGGCCACTTGCATGAGCGCATGTTTCCGCTATGGTGCGGCCCGCACACTGCCGGGCCACCGCGCCCGGCCTGTTTTTGCCGAGGAAGCCGACATGCTACAGATTTGGGGCCGCGCCAATTCTATCAACGTCCAGAAGGTTATGTGGGCGGTGGGCGAGTTGGGGCTTGAGCATGTGCATCACAATGTAGGCGGCAAAGCCGGCGGACTCGATACGCCAGAATTCATCGCGATAAACCCGCATCGCACCATCCCGGTGATCGACGATAACGGAACGGTGGTTTGGGAATCCGGCGCGGTTCTGCGTTATCTGACCGCGAAATACGATTCCGGCGGGTTATGGCCGGAAGATCCGGCGGAGCGCGCGGCGGTCGACCAGTGGGCCGAATGGACCCACACAACCTTGCAGCCATATTTTCTGCGCCTGTTTCAAGCCGTCGCCAAAACACCGCAGCGCAATCAGAATGTCCAGCGCGTGCTGAATATCTCGCAAAGAGTGGAGGCGCTATACCAGCGGTTGGAGGCGCGCCTGGAAGGCCGCTGCTTCATCGCCGGCGACCGGTTCACATTTGGCGACATTCCCGCGGGTTCAACGCTCTACCGTTATTACAAAATGGACGTTCCGGGGCGCCCGGCCCTGCCGAACGTAATGGCCTGGCACGAGCGCCTGCGCGAGCGCGAAGCCTACCGCCAACATGTCGAGGTTCCCTGGTAGCCAAGGCGGCGCGCCCGAAATTCCGGCGGTTTTAAGAGAAAAATAACCCAGACCGGCGCAATCTGTCGTGGCAAGCAGCCAATGTCGCACGCCGGTCCCGGCGCTGCGTTCGAAGGTTTCGGGGCCCGTCAAAATGAACAAAACCGCACCAGGCATGAATGCGCGCCTTCGGGCAATCATCGAATCGCGTGGATTCCAGTGGTCGCTGACCCTGCTTATCGCGATCAACGCGATCACGCTGGGCATGCAGACCTCGGCCGGCTTGATGTCGACAATGGGGCCGCTGTTGATCGCGGTCGATAACGCCATTTTGTGGATCTTCGTCGCGGAAATCGCCGCCAAACTTGCCGTTTACAAGTCCGGGTTTTTCCGCGACCCATGGAACCTGTTTGATTTTACCGTTGTCGGCATTGCGCTGTTGCCGGCGACCGGCCCGCTGTCGGTGCTGCGTTCGCTGCGCGTCCTGCGCGTTTTGCGGCTGGCCTCCACCGTGCCGGCCATGCGCCGCGTGATCGAGGGTTTGCTGGCCTCGATCCCCGGCATCAGTTCCGTCGTCGCCCTGTTATTTCTGGTATTCTATGTCTTCGCGGTGATGGGGACGAAGCTGTATGCCGAAACCGCGCCGGAGGCCTTTGGCACGCTGGGGCGTTCCATGTTTACCTTGTTCCAAGTGATGACTCTGGACGGCTGGTCCACCGATGTGGTGCGCCCGATGATGGAAGCAAATCCCTATGTCTGGGCCTTCTTCCTGCCCTTCATCCTGGTCACGTCTTTTGCGGTTTTGAATCTGTTTATTGCCATTATTGTCAACGCGATGGGCGAACAACATGATGCGGAACAGCAAGCGGAAATTGCCGAAATCACCGGGTCGACTCACGCCGACAATGCGATACTGCTGTCCGAGGTCCGCGCGCTACGCGAGGAGGTGCGGGCGCTAAGGGCGAAAATACCCTGACCCGGTATCACCGGCGATTAATCCGCCGGTTTGATCATCCGCCCCAAATTTTTCCCGGCGAAGATATGGATATGGAAATGCGGGACTTCCTGATGCGCGTCGCGGCCGTGGTTCGAGAGCATGCGATAACCATCGGCCACCGCGCCCAAATCGCGGGCGACCTTGCCCACGGCACGCATGAAACCGGCAATTTCCGCGTCCGAGGCTTTCTCTGTGAAATCGTCGGACGAGACGTAAGGCCCCTTGGGAATCACCAGAACATGGGTCGGCGTCTGCGGATTGATGTCGTGAAAGGCGAGGGCGTAATCGTCCTCATAGGCCTTGTTGCAGGGGATTTCCCCACGGATAATCTTCGCGAAAATATTGTTTTCATCGTAAGCCATAAATTACCCCTTAGTTTCGCGATGCCTTCTCTTCGATCCCGGAGGTTCCTTCGCGCGTCTGCAGCGCCCGCCAAACATCTTCGGGCGCGATACCCTTGGCCGCCCACAGCACCAACAGGTGATAAAGCAGGTCGGCGCTTTCATTGGCCAGCGCATCCCCGTCTTGCGACAAGGCGGCAATAATAGTTTCCGCCGACTCTTCGCCGACCTTCTTGGCGGCCGCCTCCGGCCCGCCCGCAAGCAGTTTCGCCGTCCAGGACGTGGACGGGTCCGCGCCCTTGCGCGATTCTATGGTGGCGAACAGCCGGTCGAGAATAGTTGCGTCGATCTCACTCATGAAGTCTGCCTAGCAGAAAATCCCGGCTGCGTCAGCCGCCCAGCCGCACCGGAATGCCGGCCTCGGCCATATATTCCTTGGCCTGCCCGATCGAGTATTCGCCGAAATGGAAGATTGAGGCCGCCAATACTGCCGACGCATGACCCTCGCGCACGCCCTCGACCAGATGATCCAGCGTACCAACGCCGCCCGATGCGATAACCGGGATGGTCACGGAATCGGCGATGGCGCGGGTCAGTTCGCAATCGAAGCCTTCCTTGGTGCCGTCCCGGTCCATCGAGGTCAGGAGGATTTCGCCGGCGCCCGACGCCGCCATGCGCTTGGCCCATTCCACGGCGTCGATGCCGGTGGGTTCGCGGCCGCCATGGGTGAAAACCTCCCATTTACCGGAGCCTGAACGCCGCGCGTCGATCGCCACCACAATGCATTGCGAGCCGAAACGCTCGGCGGCCTCGGATACGAATTCCGGGCGCTTCACCGCGGCCGTCATGATCGAGGCCTTGTCGGCGCCCGCCAGCAGCAGTTTGCGGATATCGTCGGTCGTGCGCACGCCGCCGCCGATGGTGAGCGGCATGAAGCATTGCTCGGCGGTGCTGGCGGCGATGTCGAGAATGGTGTCGCGGTTATCAGACGAGGCCGTGATATCCAGGAAGGTCAGCTCGTCGGCGCCGGCGGCGTCGTAAACCCGCGCCTGCTCCACCGGATCGCCGGCATCGACCAGATTCACAAAGTTCACGCCCTTGACGACGCGCCCGTCCTTGACGTCCAGGCAGGGGATAACGCGGATTTTCAGCATAGTTTCAGCGCCTCCGCCAAATCGATCCGGCCGTCATAGAGCGCCCGGCCTATGATTGCTCCGGCGATCTTTTTTTCCGCGATCAGCGCACGGATATCCTTCAGCGACGACACGCCCCCCGACGCGACGACCGGGATCGAGACCGCCCGGGCCATCTCGGCGGTCGCCGGGATATTGGCGCCCTGCAGCACGCCGTCCCGGTCGATGTCGGTATAGATGATGGCTTCCACCCCGGCATCGGCGAATTTTCGGGCGAGGTCGACGGCCTGTATATCCGTCTCCTCGGCCCAGCCTTCCACCGCGACGCGGCCGCCGCGCGCATCGATGCCAACGGCGATATGGCCGGGAAACTTGCGGCAAGCCTGGTTTACGAGATCGGGATCCTTAACCGCCACGGTGCCCAGGATCACCCGCATCACGCCACGGCTGAGCCAGTTTTCGATGGTTTCCAGATTTCGGATTCCACCGCCGAGCTGAACCGGTATATCGACCTCGTTCACAATCGCCTCGACGGCCCTGGCGTTCACCGGCTCGCCGGCGAAGGCGCCGTCGAGATCCACCAAATGCAGCCATGAAGCGCCGGCATCGGCGAAGCTTGCGGCCTGCGAGGCCGGATCGTCGTTAAACACGGTCGCCTGTTCCATGTCGCCCTGGATCAGCCGCACACAGTGACCTTCCTTTAGATCGATCGCCGGATAAAGTATCATTCGCCTTGCTCGCCGCCCGCCGCTTCGGGGGCTTCTCCAATCAGAACCTTATAATAAAACCGGCCGGGGACGATGGTTCCGTCGGCCAGCCGGGCATAAAGCGGATGCGCACCCCATTGTACATAACCCATGCTTTCATAAACATGTATGGCTGCCGCCTGGCTTTCGCGAACGTCCAGATTGATCATCCCGAATCCTTCTTGGCGGGCTTGTTTCTCTACCGCCTCGGTCAGCGTGCGGGCAAGTCCGTGGCCACGCGCCCAGGGGGCGACAAAGGCGCTGACAAGATTACAAGCGGCGGCCTGGGCCTCGTTGTTGCGGGTGGGCGTGAGGAGCTGGGCCGAGCCGGCAATCATTCCGTCAAGCAGTCCCAGAAACAACGTTCGGCCGGGAACCAGCACGACGCCGCTGTAATATGTCTCCATCACCTGACGCGGGGGCGGCGTCAGCCAGCCGAATCCACCGCCATCCTCAACGGCTGACGCGGTCGCGTCGCAAAGTTCATCCATCTCCCGATTATCCAGCGACTCGGCGATTCTGACGGTTGTCTGCGCATTCTTGGTCATGGTCGCCACCGCAGAAAAGCCTCGATAAAAGCGAGACCCGATTTCTGGCTTTTCTCGGGGTGAAACTGGCTGCCGATCATGTTGTCGCGGCCGATCACGGCGGTAACCGGCGCGCCGTAATCGGTGGTCGCCAGCACATGGGCCGGGTCTTGCGTGATGAACTGATAGCTATGCACGAAATACATATGGGCGCCCGCTGGCAGCGAATCGAGAACCGGATGCGCATGCTCCACCGTCAACTCATTCCATCCCATATGCGGCACCTTCAGCGCCGGGTTGGCGGGCTTAAGTTGGGTCACTTCGCCCGCGATCCATCCCAAGCCGGAAAATTCGCCATGTTCCAGACCGCGTGTGGCCATAAGCTGCATGCCGACGCAGATACCCAGAAACGGCCGCCCGCCCCTGATCACCGCCTCTTCCAGCGCCTCGACCATGCCATCCAACGCATTGAGCCCGCCCCAGCAATCGCCAAAAGCGCCGACGCCGGGCAGCACGATGCGGTCCGCCGACACGACCGCGGCCGGGTCGGCGGTAACCAGCACATGTTCGTCCGCCATGCGCTCGAACGCTTTCGCGGCCGAGTGCAGGTTGCCCGACCCGTAATCGACAATGGCGACGGTCATGCCGAACCGCCGCCCAGCACGCCCTTGGTGGAGGGAACGGCGCCGGCCTGGCGCGGGTCGATCTCTACCGCCTGGCGCAGCGCGCGGGCAAGCGCCTTGTAGCAGGACTCGACGATATGATGGTTGTTCACCCCATACAGGCATTCGACATGCAGCGTCAGCCCCGCGTTCTGGGCGAAGGCCCCGAACCATTCGCGAAACAGCTCGGTATCGAAATCGCCCAGCTTGGACTGCGTGAAGGCGACGTTCCAGACCAGCCATGGCCGGTTGGAACAATCCAGCGCCACGCGGGTCAGGGTCTCGTCCATCGGTATCAGCGCGCTGCCGTAGCGCGTGATGCCCTTGCGGTCGCCCAGTGCCTGCGCCACGGCCTGGCCGATGGCGATGCCGGTATCCTCGGTCGTGTGGTGGAAATCGATATGCAGGTCGCCCTGGGCCCGGACCGTAATGTCGATCAGGCTATGGCGCGAGAGCTGCTCCAGCATATGATCCAGAAACCCGATCCCCGTGGCCACGTCGTAACGGCCCGTCCCGTCGAGATCGACGGTAACCGAGATCTGCGTTTCGCGCGTATTGCGCTCGATGCTGGCTTGCCGCATGGCAACCTCCAATTCCCTTGAAATGCGGCGCCCTTTTAACATCCGCGCGCGGCGATTGCCAGCATGGCGGCGCATCTCTTGATTACTGGCGCGAAAGGGCCACATGGGGTAGGTTCGCGGGCCCAGCCAGGGTTCGTCCAAAAGGTATTCAGCGAGTTTTATTTATGTCCGATAACAGTGTTTGGCACGGCACCACGATTTTGTCCGTGCGCAGGGGCGATACCGTCGTGATCGCCGGGGATGGCCAGGTTACCCTGGGCCAGACCGTGATCAAATCCAATGCGCGCAAGGTGCGACCGCTGGGCGACGGCGGCGTTATTGTCGGTTTCGCCGGCGCCACCGCCGACGCCTTCACCCTGTTCGAGCGGCTGGAAGCCAAACTGGAGCAGCATCCCGGGCAATTGACCCGGGCCTGCGTCGAGCTGGCCAAGGACTGGCGCACGGACCGCTACCTGCGCCGGCTGGAAGCCATGATGGCGGTGGCCGACAAGAAGGTGTCACTTGTCGTCACCGGCACTGGCGACGTGCTGGAGCCCGAGGACGGATTGATCGGCATCGGTTCCGGCGGCTCTTTCGCGCTGGCCGCGGCGCGGGCGCTGTCCACCGTCGATGGGCTGGAGCCCGAGGACATTGCCCGGCGCGCCATGAAGGTCGCCGCCGAGATCTGCGTCTATACCAATGAAAACATTACAGTCGAGAAATTATGACCGCTTTCAGCCCCCGCGAGATCGTCTCCGAACTTGACCGCTATATCATCGGCCAGAACGACGCCAAGCGCGCCGTCGCCATCGCCCTGCGTAACCGCTGGCGCCGCCAGCAGCTACCCGAGGAGATGCGCGAGGAAGTGCTGCCCAAGAACATCCTGATGATCGGGCCGACCGGCGTCGGCAAGACCGAGATCGCCCGGCGACTGGCCCGCCTGGCCAATGCGCCCTTCGTCAAGGTGGAGGCCACCAAATTTACCGAGGTCGGCTATGTCGGCCGCGATGTGGAGCAGATCGTCCGGGATCTGGCCGAGACTTCCATCCACATGACCCGCGAAACCCTGCGCAAACAGGTGCAGGCCAAGGCGGAACTGGCGGCCGAGGAGCGCGTGCTGGACGCGCTGGTCGGCCAGGGCGCAAGCGCATCGACGCGCCAGAGCTTCCGCAAAAGGCTGCGCGAGGGCGAGTTGGATGACAAGGAAATTGAAATCGACGTCCAGGATACGGGCGGCGGCATGCCGACCTTCGATATTCCCGGCATGCCCGGCGCCCAGATGGGCATGCTGAACCTGAACGACATGCTGGGCAAGATGGTGGGAGGCCGAACGAAACCGCGCCGCATGTCGGTGTCGGTATCCTACAAGGTATTGATCGCCGAAGAATGCGACAAGCTGCTGGACGACGAAACGGTGGTGCGCAGTGCGCTGGATGCGGTGGAGCAGAACGGTATCGTCTTTCTGGATGAGATCGACAAGATAACCGCGCGGAGCGAACGCGGCGGCGCCGACGTCAGCCGCGAGGGCGTGCAACGCGACCTGCTGCCGCTGATCGAGGGCACCACGGTCTCCACCAAGCACGGGCCGGTCAAGACCGACCATATCCTGTTCATCGCCTCGGGCGCGTTTCACCAGGCCAAGCCGTCCGACTTGTTACCGGAACTGCAGGGCCGCCTACCGATTCGCGTGGAGTTGCAAGCGCTTAAAGGCGAAGACTTCGTGCGAATTCTGAAAGAGCCGGAAAACAGCCTGATCAAGCAATATGTGGCGCTGATGGGGGCGGAGGAGGTGACCCTGGATTTCACCGACGACTCCATCGACGAAATCGCCTTTCTGTCGGCGGAGGTCAATTCCCGCGTCGAAAATATCGGCGCCCGCCGCCTGCACACCGTGCTGGAGCGCCTGCTGGAAGAAATAAGCTTCACCGCCACCGACCGCGGCGGCGAAACGATTACAATCGACGCCGCCTACGTCCGAGAACAGGTCGAGGATCTGGCCAAGGAATCGGATCTCAGCAAGTTTATTTTGTAGGTTTCGGGCGCCGCATACCAGGCCCGCTTCTGTTAACTTGCGTCCACCGCCGCGCGGGCGGGGCATATCCTGAGGGCGATCTGGCATGAGCGACGATACCCCCAGCCATCGCAGGCTTCTGGCCTGGTTTTCGCTGGGCCATCTGGCGAATGACTGGGCGCCGAGCACGATCTGGATCGTCGCGCCGGCGATCGCCGCGGCCATGGATCTGTCACCGGCCAAGGTCGGCCTGTTAATCACCATTGCCCATTTCGGCGCTGCGCTGGGTTACCTGCCGGCCGGCGTGCTGGCGGACCGTGTAGCGAATCGCGGCCGGTTGCTGCTGGGCACCTTCTGGTGGGTGGCCGCCGGCTACCTGGCCGCCTCTTTCGCGCCGGGATTCTGGACCCTGGCCCTGATGCTCGCGATCGCCGGCATCGGCGACGCCGCTTGGCATCCGATCGCCACCGGCGTGCTGGCGCAAAGCCTGCCGACACGGCGCGCCCATGCGCTGGGTATACACGCCATGACCGGTACGTTCGCCGAGGTGCTAGCGCCGCTCGGCATCGGCTTTCTGTTGGTCTGGTTCGATTGGCGGGTGGCCATGCAGATATCTACTGTTCCCGCTATCCTGATGGGCATCGCCTTCTTCCGCATCGCCAACTACGTTCCGCCGTCCCCGCATCACGCGATCTCACTGGCGGATTTGCGGGCGCTCTGGAACATCTGGCGGGTGCCGCGCGGGCTGGGCGTGATCACTATGGTCAGTGTCTACAACATGTCGTTGCTGGCGATCCTCGCCATGACGCCGCTTTTCCTGCAGCGGGTCCACGGCCTGTCGTTGGTGCAGGCCGGAGCCGTTTTTTCCTCGATGGTGCTGGCCGGGGCTCTTGTCCAACCGCTTGTTGGCCGCCTGTCCGACGCCACTGGCCGCAAACCGGTGTTCATTGCCGGCACCGTGGCCGCAGGGTTGGCCTGTCTGGCTGTTGCCTGGAGCGCGACGCTGGGCGCGGCCATCCTGGCTCTGGTCGCCGCCGTGGCCGCACTTTACGGCATTCGGTCCTCGGTCCTGGCCTCGGCGATCGAATTCGGCGAGCGGCGCGAAGCGACAACACTTGGCCTTGCCTTCATGCTGCTGGACGGGGTTGGCGCGCTGGGTTCCGCACTGGCCGGCGCGGTGGGAAGCCTCGATCTGCACTACTCCTTTCTGTTGGCGGCGGGCATGGCCGGCGTTGCGGCAGTCGTCGCCGTTCCGATCATGCGGAAATGACGGTTCGGGTTACCTCTCCTTCAACGCCGCCAGCAACCCCTTCACCTTTTCCGTCGGCAGTTTCCGGATCCGTTGGGCCAGTTCGTTGGCGAGTTCGGTTGCTTCCGGTGACAGGCCCGACGTATCCACGGTGACGCGCGGGTGGGATATGCGAGCGAGACATTGCAGTTCGTCGGCTTCGTCCCAGACCAGATTGAAAAACTGGCAGATTTCGTGGACCCGGGTTCGGCTGGGGCGGCCGCGCCGGCCGTGCTCCAGGGCCGACAGGTAGGAGGTCGAAACGCCCAGCGCGGTCGACATATCCTGAAGGTTCACGCCCTTGCTCTCGCGCAATGCCCGTATTTTCCGGCCGAACGGGGTCATTGGCCCGGCGCCCGCGGCCGCTTGCGGCGCAGCAGCACATAGAGCGCGCCCTCGCCGCCATCGTCGCGGCGGGCGTGGGTGAAGGCCAGGATACTGTCCTGCAAGGGTGTTTCGTTCAGCCAGCGAGGCACCGCGGTTTTCAGCACCCCGCCGCCGCCTTGGCGAAAGCTGCCCTTGCCGGTAATCACCCGCACGCAGCGACGGCCGGCGGCGGCTTGACCAATGATGAAGGCGTTGAGCGCGCTGTGGGCCTGTTCCTGGGTGTAGCCGTGAAGGTCGATCTCGGCTTCGACCGGCAATTGGCCGCGGCGCAGGCGATCCATGGTGCGCTTGTCCAGTCCGGCCGCCTGTCCGTGGCTGAGTTCGCGTGGGGGCAGGGCGGGGCGCGGGGCGGGCTTGGTGATCGCGGGCGGGCTCGCCGGGGTCGTGCTTGGTGTTTTCGGCTGCGCGCGCGCCGGTTTCTTCACCGCTTCCGGCTTGGCGCCGGGCGAAGGCGTGCGCTTGATTGGCTTTACGTCCCTGGTGACCGCCTTCCACAAGGCTTCGTCTTCATCGCCCGGTTTACCGCGTTCAGCCATCGTCCTCAACCAGGATTACATGCAGTCGGCGCGGTCCATGCGCGCCGAGATGCAGGGTTTGCTCGATATCGCCACTGCGCGACGGCCCGGTGACGAAATTGACCGTGCGCGGCATCCGGCCCGTCACGCGCAACCGGTCCCAGGCGTCCTCGTAAGCGCCCACCATCTCGCTGGCGCGCAGCACGACGATATGGGTATCGGGGAGGAAATTCAGGGTCGTCGGGGATTCGGGCCCGGACGCCAGCATCAGCGTGCCGGTTTCCGCGATGCCGGCAAAAGCGCCGGTTACCGTGACCATGTCCTCGGCCTCGGCCTTGCCCCAGGCGATTTCCAGCATCGGCGCCTTGTCCCAAGAGCAGGCGTCCAGCTTCGGATCGGGCGCCAAGCGCAAGCTGGTCGGCAGGTTTTCCCCGCGTAGATAGTCGGCGACCGCGGCCGGAACGTCATCGAGCGCGGATACACGAGCAACAGTCGCGTCGACTGCTGTCGCCTGCGCGGCGAACAGATTCATCAGGTCCTTGCGCTCAAGCTTGCCGCGTGCCGGTATCGTGCCGCGCCCATGAGTTTGCAGTCGCGCATCCACCGTGGCGCGGGCCGAGCCTTCATCGCCGTCGCGCCGCACCGTGCCGCGCAGCCGGGTCAGAATTATTTCGCGCGAGGTTTTGCTCATTTCGATACCTCCCGCCGGCCGCCCCTGGCGTCCCACATGGCCTGAAATGTCCGGCCTTGCGGCGCGGGGAAGTCGCGCTGGCTGGTCCAGCCACCGGCCAGCGGCATCCGGCGGAAACGCCCCTTCCGCCCGGCCAGCAGGGCCATCAGCCGGATTGGCAACGCCGTCGCCAGGCGATAGAGGGATGGCCGCTTGGCGAACCATGCCCAGACCGCCAGCCCCCGGCGAACCGTCGCCGGCGATATGCCCTTCTCGAATTCGCGTTCACGCAGGTGGCGCATCAGCTTGGGCAGTGGAATGCGCATCGGGCAGACCTCTTCACAGCGCCCGCAGAAAGTGGAGGCATTGGGCAAATGATGCGCTTCCTCCATCCCGATCAGCGAGGGGCTGAGCACGGCGCCGATTGGTCCCGGATAGACCCAACCATAGGCATGCCCGCCGATCACCCCGAAGACCGGGCAATGGTTCATGCAAGCGCCGCAGCGGATGCAGCGCAGCACCTCCTGCATTTCGGTGCCGATCAGGTCGGTGCGGCCGTTATCCAGTAGCACGACGTGAAATTCATGCGGGCCATCAACATCCTCGCCACGGCGCGGACCGGTGGAGAAGGTAGTGTAGGAGCTGTATTCCTGACCCGTGGCCGAGCGGGCCAGCACGCGCAGGATCGTCGAGGCATCCTCAAGCGTCGGCACCACTTTTTCCAGGCTGGCCAGCACGATATGGACCCGCGGCAGGGTCTGGGTCAGGTCGCCGTTGCCTTCGTTGGTGACGATCACGGTGGAACCGGTCTCGGCGATCAGGAAATTGGCCCCCGTAATGCCCACGTCGGCGGCAAGGAACCGTTCACGTAGCACTTGGCGGGCCTCGTCCTGCAATTGGCGGGCTTCCTCGATCGTCCTGTCCGGGTCCAGGTGAGTATGTTTTTCCCGGAAAGTCTCGATCACCTGGTCCTTCAACACATGGAAGGCCGGGGCGATGATGTGGCTGGGGGTCTCGTTGCGAAGCTGGATGATATATTCGCCGAGGTCGGTTTCCACCGGCTCGATGTCGTTTTTCTCGAGAAAGGCATTAAGACCCATCTCCTCGGAGATCATCGACTTGCCCTTGGTAACGGTCCTGGCGCCGGCGGCGCGGCATATCATCAACACCGCCTCGCACGCCTCGGTCGCGTCGGCGGCCCAGTGCACATGGCCGCCGCGTTCTGTCACCCGCTTTTCAAAAGCCTCCAGGTAAAGGTCGATATGGGCCAGGGTGTGATTCTTGATGTCGCGGGATTCGTCGCGCAGCGTCTCGAACTCGGGCAGGCGGGCGGCGGCCTCGCCACGGCGAACCCGGAACCCCATCTTGGCGGAGGCCAGGCTACGTTGCAGTTTCTCGTCGCCCAACGCCTCGCGAGCGTTTTCCGGGAAGCTGTGGCTGGTGGGGTTGTGGACGCTCATGGCTCACCCTCGCCTATGGGCGGCGTATTGGTATCGCCGGCAAGCACTTCGGCGACGTGGCGCACCTTGATCAACGACCCGCGCCGTTTCAGCTTGCCCGCCATGTTCATCAGGCAGCCCAGATCCCCGGCCAGCAACATGTCCGCGCCGGTGGCTTCAATATCCTCGGCCTTGTCGGAAACCATGCGGCCCGAAATATCGGGATATTTCACCGCAAAGGTTCCACCGAAACCACAGCATTCCTCTGGATTGGCGAGATCCTTCACCGTCAGCCCCTTTACCATGCCCAACAGCTTGCGAGGCTGATGGCGCACGCCCAACTCGCGCAATCCCGCGCAAGAATCGTGATAGGCGGCAACGCCGTTATATTCGGCCTCAACCGACTCCATGGCGCACACATCCGTCAGGAAGGCGGTCAGTTCCCAGGTTTTTTCGGCAACCGCGATAGCAGTTTTTGACATTTCTTGATCGTTTTCAAACAAGACGGGCCAGTGTTTGACTATCATTCCGGCGCAGGATCCCGACGGGACGACCACATAATCGAAGGGCGCCAGTACGGGGAGGATGCGCCGGGCGACCTCGGCGGCGTCGGCGCGATCGCCTGAATTATAGGCTGGCTGGCCGCAACAGGTCTGTGCGCGCGGAACGGCCACGTCGCAACCCGCCTGTTCCAGCAGCTTCACAGCGGAAAAACCGACGGAAGGGCGGAACAGATCCACCAGACAGGTTACGAATAGTGCCACATTGGGTCGGGAGCCGGTGTCGGCCATGTTTGATTGTCTCCGGAATTGAGCGCGCCAAACATGAACAGAAAGTGGCCGAATGGCAACAACCTGATGTCAGCCCGAAGCCAGTCTATTGGCTAAAACTTTTGGCAGCAGAATATAATAGCGACCCTGGCTCTTCATGCGCCCGGCATATTCCAGAGCTCCGTCGCCGGTACCCCAAAAGAAATCGCCCCGCACCGGCCCCTTAATTGCCGAGCCAGTATCCTGTGCCAGCATCAGCCGCTGTAGCGGGCCCGCGCCCTCGCCGGGCATGACGGTGTCGAGCCAGAGCGGCAGCCCCAGCGGGATGTATCGAGTATCCACCGCCATGCTGCGCCCGGCGGTCAAGGCAACGCCCTGCGCGCCGACCGGCCCCTCACCGGTAATTTCACCGAAGAAGATATAGCGCTGATTGACGGCCAGCAGGTCCGCCGCCTTGGCCGGGTTGCCGTAAAGCCAGGCGCGGATATTCGGCCAGGACGCGGCATGCGCTTCCAATTCGCCACGATCGATAAGCGCGCGACCGATGGATCTGTATGGATAGCCATTATTGGCGGCGTATCCGATGCGGGTCGAGCGCCCATCCGTCAACGTTACGCGGCCGGAACCCTGCACATGCAACATGAAGGCGTCCAGCGAATCCTTGAGCCACACCAGTTCGATGCCCTTGCCGGCCAGCACGCCGTTCTGAATGTCGCCCCGCGCGTAATAGGGTTTCAGTTTGCCGCCATCGACACGGCCGACGAATGTCCGGCCGGAAAGTACCGGGTCAAATGCGCCGAGATCAATGGTCACGTGGTCCGGGGGCTTGCGATAGACGGGAACGATATAAGGATCGTCGCGCGTTATCGAACCCTGAAGCTCGATTTCATAATAGCCGGTAAACAGGCCGTCCGCTTTGTCGTTATTGGATACCGCCCAAGGCTGGAACCATTGTTCGAAGAAAGACCGGGCAGCCAGATCGTGTCCCGCCGGCAACGCCTGCGCGGCCCGGCATGCGGGCTGGATATCCGCGACAATGGCGCCAGGAATTCGCTTGCCGAGCGCCTTGTCGGGCGACTGTTTTAGAAACTGCGCGCAGGAGCGCAGCAGGGCCGGCAAGGCCTCGGCATGGTGATCCATGTTCCAGCCCGGCAGGTTTTCGAAGTCGGCTGGCGAAAGAATCGCCTGTTCTGGCGGGGGTTGTAACGGGGGTTTGGTTTCTTCCTGCTCGCAAGCGACAAGCGAAACCGATACGGCCACAAGAAATCCTGCCGTGGCGGCGCGCAAAGCTCCGTTTTTGGTGGAATGCGGCGATGGCGGCAGCCGGCCGAACATGCCGGGCTCCGTCACTCCTCGCTGCCGGTCGCGACCAGCAGCCAGTTCGGATCGGGATGTTTCGTGTTGCGGCTGAATGTCCAAACATCGGTAACCCGCACTACACTGGCCGGGTCGCCCTCGACGATTTCACCGCTGGCATCCTTCAGGTCATTTACCTGTTCCGATACAAATTTGATTGTGATGCTGGCGAGATTTTCGTTCATCTCGGCCATTACGATTTCGGACTCATCAATGCCAACAATTGTCGTTTCAAGCTGATGTCCCGCCTTTTCGCGCTCCCGGATAGCACCAGCAAAATTCTCATATACTGTATTATCAAGGAGGGATTTCAGTGTTTTTGCGTCGGCCTTCGCAAAAGCTTCCAGGATAGCCTCAAACGCCATTCGCGCGCCCTTGATGAACTCCCTATCGCGGAAAGATGGGTCCGCTGCCTTGATTAGCGCCATGCCGGCTTCCAGCGGTTCCATCGCCGCCAGCTCTTCCGGGGAGGGTCCGTCGCGTTCCGGCATTTCCACAACGTTATCATCGGACACTGTTTCGCGGTCGGAAATTCTGAAAGGGTCGGTTTGACGCCCTTCATCCTCGCCACGCCGACCCAGAACCGAGGCAAGCTTGAAAACAAGAAGCAGTGCCAGCACCGCAAACAGGACAATATCGAATATTTGAAAGCCGCCGCCCATCAGAGAGATTCACCCCGAAAAAAATGTTTCGAACCGTCATGCCCCAGCAATCTTAAAATGATGCCTGTTGCCAGCGCGGGTTCCCGTTCCTACATTCCAGCCTAACACAATTCCGGACCAAACGGTCCATCGCTGTTTTAGAAAATGCCGAATATGCGTCTTCGTCAGCAGTTTAGATAGGTTCTGGTTAAGAGAAGTACAAGCGTGCCCTTATTACTGATTCTTATTTTTATCGGCGTTCCCATCCTGGAAATCGCCTTGTTCATTCAGGCTGGTGATATTTTCGGCCTTTGGCCCACCCTTGCCGCCATCGTCGCCACCGCGATTATCGGAGGTGCGTTGATCCGTAAGCAGGGTCTGGCCACAATCGACCGTGCGCGCCGCAGCGTCGATCAGGGCCAGGCGCCCGTCCAAGAGGTGTTCACGGGCATATGCCTGCTATTAGCGGGCGCGCTGTTGATGACGCCGGGCTTTCTTACTGATAGCGCCGGGTTCCTGCTGCTGATTCCGCCTTTCAGGCGTGTATTGGGGCAAAAACTGATGAGGGCCCTGTTTCACGGCGGAAAAGGGCGCGTTTGGGTAGATGGCGAGGAAGTTGCCTCCTCCAGGCAGCGGCGCGAGGAACCGCCGCGCGACGCCATCGACGTGGACTTTACCGAAGTGCCGCCGGATGTCGGCGAATTGCCGCCAAAAGACTAAAATCCTACCCCTCGGCGGCCTGACTGTTGTTTCCACCCGAAAACCATGCTAGCCACGCCCAGCAAAAATTCACGGAGTTACAAATGACAGACGAAGCAGCGGCGGGGTCCGAAGGCGCCGCACAGGGTCCTAAATTCGAAATAGTCCATCAATACATTAAAGATCTGTCGCTGGAGGTGCCGGGCGCGCCGCAAGTGTTTCAGGCGCAGTCCGCACCGGAAGTGTCGGTCAATGTCGACGTCGGCGTCCAGCCGGCTGGCGACAATAATTATGAGATCGTGCTGCGGGTCGATGCGCGCGGTCAGTCCGGCGGCAATCCGTTGTTCATCGTTGAACTGGCCTATGGCGGGCTGTTCCGTACCGCTAGCGATGTCCCGCAGGATCATCTGCAGGCGCTGCTAATGGTCGAGGGTCCGCGCATGCTGTTCCCGTTCGCCAGAAACGTGGTCGCCACGGTCACGCGCGATGGCGGCTTGCCGCCGCTGATGATCAGCCCGATCGACTTCGTGCAATTATTCCGCGACCGGATCGCACGTGCCCAGGCGGAAGCCGCGACCCAGGGCAACGGTGACGGCGCGCCTGCTTAATTATTTTCCCAGACGGGCTTCGTAACGCGTTCGAGGAACTTGCGGTGCGCCGCGAGCTCCTCTTCGCTGGCATCGTGCGGGCGGGTAGGTCGTGCAATACGCTCGGCCGTCATTGCCGTCGTTGGGGCTCCTTCGCCGACATCAGCCGTCAAGCCAAACCCCCGTTGACGGCCGCCCATGAGTTCCAGATAAACATCGGCCAGCAACTCGGCATCCAGCAGGGCGCCATGCTTTGTGCGCGCTGTATTATCTATGTTGAATCGTCGGCAAAGGGCATCAAGGCTGGCCTGCGCGCCGGGAAATTTATCCCTCGCCATCCTGACCGTATCAATTGCCTGGCTCATGGGGATCGGAGCAAAACCCAGTTTTTTTAGCTCGGCGTTGATAAACGCCATATCGAAGCCGGCATTATGAATGACGAGTTTCGTGTCGCCGACGAATTCAAGGAATTCGCCGACAATTTCCGCGAATACCGGCTGATCCGACAAAAACCCCTCACTAAGGCCGTGAACCTGAAAGGCCTCTGTCGGCATGTCTCTTTCGGGGTTGAGATATTTGTGAAACGTGCCGCCGGTCGGAACGTGGTTTTGCAGTTCGACGCAGCCTATTTCAACAATCCGATGACCATCGGACGGTTTGAAGCCCGTTGTTTCCGTGTCCAGCACGATTTCACGCATGATTTCGTCGTCTCCCGTTCCGAACGCGGCTAACAGTTTGCCAGCGCCCCGCTCTCGCCAGTTTTACAATATGGCTCAGCGCACGCAAGGCTTCTCGCCTGCCAAGGCCGGTCTGGACGATGAAATCGGCTCGGTGCCTTTTTTCCGCATCTTTCATTTGGCGGGATTTGATGTCGGCAAGCCGTTGTTCAGTCATCCCGGAGCGGCGCAATACCCGTTGCGCCTGGACAAAAGCGGGGGCGGTGACGAGAATGACAAAATCGCAATCGCCTTCGCGCTCCACCTCGAAAAGAAGCGGCACATCCAGCACTGCCAGCGCTTTGCGGCGCGCCATGCATCGGCGCAAGAAAATTTCGGATTCGGCTTGCACCAGGGGATGTACGATGGCCTCCAGCCGGCCAAGCGCTTCGGGATCGTGGAACACGAGCTCGCCAAGCCTGGCGCGATTCACCGCGCCATCATGAACGGCGTCCGGAAATGCCTCTCCGACCGGCCCGACCGCCGCGCCGCCGCGAGCAAATAGCTTGTGCACGGCGGCATCGGAATCGTGAACCGGCAATCCCATCCGGGCAAGCGCCGCCGCCGCCGTTGTTTTCCCCATGCCAATGGAGCCGGTGAGACCGATCACGAGCACTTATCAATCCGCCAGAAGGTCTTGCAGCACGAAATTCCGGAGGCCCTCATCGACTTCCGGCCGAACCCCGAACCAAGCCTCAAAACCGGGTTGGGCCTGGTATAACAACATACCAAGACCGTCGACAGCCGGGTTTCCCCGTGCCCGCGCCGCCGCCAGCAGACTGGTTTCCAGTGGAGCATAAACGATATCGTAAACCGTTGCGGAACCGGGAAGCGCATCCAGCCGTATTTCCAATGGCGGCTGGCCTGTCATGCCAAGCGTCGTTGTATTTATGACGAGGGCGGCACCGTCCAATATATCCTCGCGATGATCCCACACAACCGCCTCGCAGCATGGCGCCATGGCGCCAGCCAGCTCCGACGCGCGTTCTGCCGTGCGGTTGACAATTCGGATCAATTCAACGCCAGCGTCGATCAGGGCAATACAGGCCGATCGCGCTGCGCCGCCGGCGCCCAGAATGACCGCGGGGCCGTCGCTAGCCCGCCAATTGCTATTGCGGCGCAAGTTTTCGATCAGGCCGAAGGAGTCCGTATTACTGCCTTGCAGCGTGCCGTCCGGCCCAACGACGATGGTGTTTACCGCCCCGATCCGGCGCGCCAGCGGATCAATTTCGTCGCAGACCCGCAAGGCGGCCTCTTTATGAGGTACGGTCAGATTCGCGCCCCGCAGGCCCAATGCCGACAGCGCCCGCAAAGCCTGGTCCAGGCGATCGGGGGGCACCGCCAGGGGTATGTAGGCGCCGTCGATACCGTGTTGGTCGAGCCAGTAACCATGGAGCCGTGGAGACCGCGAATGCGCGACCGGCCAACCCATCACCCCCGCCACCCTGGCTTTTCCGCTCAAAATCATTCGATAATCACCCCATGGGCTCGAAGGAATTCCAACAAAGGTAACAGGGGCATGCCAAGAATGGTGAAATAGTCTCCCTCGATATGGCTGAATAATTGCGCGCCGAGACCTTCCAGTTCGTAACCTCCGACCGTTGCAAGCATATCCTCACCCATTCTCTCAATATACTGGTCGATGAATCGGTCGCTAAAATCCCGCATTGTGATCGTGGCACATTCTATATGGTGCCATATCACCACCCCGTCGCACACCACACATACCGCCGATATAAGCTCATGAGTTTTGCCGCGGAGACTTATCAATTGATTCTTTGCGTCGGCCAGGCTGGCGGGTTTATCGAACCAAACGCCATCGCAAGCCAACATCTGATCGGCGCCAACCACCAGCCCGCCCGCATGGCTGCGACTGACCTGTTGAGCCTTGGTGGCGGCCAGCATTTCGGCGACATCGGTGACGTCGGCGCCTGCGGCCCGCATTGATTCCTTTACACTGTTTTCGTCAACCGACGCCGGTGCGGCTGTAAAGGGCACGCCCGCATTGACAAGCATTCTGGCGCGTGGGCAGCTTCCCGAAGCCAGGACGACGTTCGGCGGCTGACTGCTAGCCATTCGTGTCGATCCCGCGGCGCTCATACAGCTGCAAGATCGCTGCCGCGGATTCCTCGATCGAGCGGCGAGTAACATCGAGTACTGGCCAATTATGTTTTGTGCAAAGGCGCCGCGCTGCCGTCACCTCTTCGCGAACGCTTTCCAGATCTACGTAATCGGTGTTAGCGTCCTGGGACAGCATTTGTAGCCGGTTGCGCCGTACCTGAACCAATCGCGCGGGGTCTTTGGTCAATCCCACGACAAACGGTTCGCCTGGCCTGTTGCGCAGGCCGGTCAATTCAGCCGGTACAGGGACACCCGGAACGATGGGTATGTTCGCGGCCTTGATCCCACGGTTGGCGAGATAGATACAGGTCGGCGTCTTCGAGGTGCGCGACACGCCGGCGAGGATAATGTCAGCCTCAAGAAGATTTTGAACCGCCTGCCCATCATCATGGTGCAGCGCAAAAGTCATGGCGTCGATCCGACCAAAATATTCCGCGTCCATAATATGCTGACGGCCGGGCATGCCCTTCGCCTTAACCCCGAGAAAGTTACCCAATGAGGCGATAACGGGGTCAAGCACGGCGATACAGGGAATCTGAAGCTGGCGACAGCCTTCAAGCAGGGCTTCGCGCAATTCTTCATTTACCAGCGTGAACATGACCACGCCGGGGTTGTTCTCGACCGCGGCGACAACCTTTTGAATTTGACTGTGAGTGCGAATAAGGGCCCAGTTATGTTCAACTGGCTCAACCCCTTCGAACTGCGACATACAGGCGCGGGCCACGCTATGAATTGTCTCCCCGGTAGCGTCGGACACCAGGTGAAGATGAAATTTCATATTGTCAGAGAACCTTTTTCCACAGCTTCCGCCTTTTGGCTGTATGAATTGTGTGTAACCCAGATATATATTCCCCGGCCATTATTCATGCCCGCTGGCTTCATAGAAATACCTGTTTTTTGAGCCTGTTGACGATTCTTTTCACTCTTGTCCTGATCTGTTGACAAGCTAAATCCATACTCGGTTATCCTTACTATCACCAGACGTCCATTCTTGTAAGGATCCGGTTCAAATTCACATTCATCCCCAGCCTTTTACACAGCGTGAAATTGTCCACTGCTATATCGGGATAAACCAGGGGAATCTATTAATCCCCGATTCACACCGCACCACTACAACCACAACCTTTTCTTTATATAAATAATAATAGTATTGAAGGGGCTTATCCACGAAACACTAGAGCCATGAGTGACCCATTTATGACCAGTCCGACCAGTAAGAAATCCATGATCCGCGCATTAAAGGGCGAATGTCTGCAACCGCCACCGTTATGGCTGATGCGCCAGGCTGGCCGGTATCTGCCGGAATACCGAGAGATTCGCGGCAATGTGAGCGGGTTTTTAGAACTTTGCTATACGCCGGAACTGGCGGTGGAGGTAACTCTGCAGCCGATCCGGCGGTATGGATTTGATGCCGCGATATTATTTTCCGATATCCTTGTTGTTCCGGATGCACTGGGACAGGCGGTGAGATTTGAGGAAGGCGAAGGACCAAAACTGGATCCAGTGCGTGATATAGCTGGTATCGAAGCCCTTTCCGTCGATGGTTTGCATGAACATCTGGCACCGGTTTATGAAACCGTGCGACGGCTATCTATAGAGTTACCGGCAGAAACGACCCTTATTGGTTTTGCAGGAGCGCCCTGGACCGTTGCGACTTACATGGTTGAGGGCGGTAGCAGTCGTGATTTCGCTATTGCTCGGCGATGGGGGCTCTTGGACCCTGACGGTTTTACCCGATTAATCGAGTTGGTGACGAAAGCGACAGCGGCCTATCTTTGCCGACAGGTGGACGAAGGCGCCGAGGTTCTGCAGATTTTCGATAGTTGGGCCGGAGTTCTGTCGGAAAGTGAATTCGAAAAGTGGGTAATTGAACCGACGGTCAAAATTGTATCCACTGTAAGAGCAAATCATCCTGATATTCCGATAATCGGTTTTCCGCGCGGCGCCGGGGTTTTATACGAGCGTTATGTTACTGAAACAGGAATTGACGCGGTTAGTCTCGACAGTACTGTACCGCTGGATTGGGCGGCGCGTCATTTACAGGACAAGGTTACATTACAGGGCAATCTCGATCCGCTGCTATTGCTGGGCGGAGGCGAGGCCATGGATAATGAAATTCGTAGAATTCTGGAAAAATTCGCTTCCGGCCGTTTCGTATTCAACCTTGGACACGGGATCATCAAGGAAACGCCGCCAGAGCATGTGGCGCGGTTGGTCGAGGTTGTAAGAGGTGGATGAAGTGAGCGATGGAAATCGTCGCATCGCCGTGGTTCTGTTTAATCTAGGTGGACCGGACAGTCCCAATGGAGTCCGACCATTTTTATTCAATCTGTTTAATGATCCCGCCATAATTGGCTTGCCAAATCCTGCCCGATGGCTGCTGGCGCAGTATATTTCCCGCCGTCGTGCGCGAACCGCGCGGCGAAACTATGATCTTATCGGCGGTAGATCGCCGTTATTGGCGAATACGATCACACAGGCAAAGGCGCTGGAAACCGCTTTAGCCGGCCCTGATGAGGTTCGTTGCTTTGTTTCAATGCGTTATTGGCATCCATTTTCAGATGAAATAGTTCGCAATATCAAGACGTTCCAACCAGATAATATTATTTTACTTCCTCTTTATCCACAGTATGCGGCGGCAACGACCGGATCGTCCGTGAAAGACTGGATCATGGCGGCTGGCAACGTCGGACTCGATGTACCCACCAGCACGATTTGCTGTTATCCCGCCGAGCGCGGGTTTGTGTCCGCCATGGCTGACCTGGTGGTGGAGGCGTGGAAAAAGGCGGAAAAGACGGGGCTTCCGAGGATTTTGTATTCGGCGCATGGGTTGCCGGAAAGGGAGATCCTGCGAGGTGATCCCTATCAATGGCAGGTGGAGCAGTCAGCCGCTGCGATTGCCGCGGTCGTTGCAGATAGACTGGGAGGCCATCAGGAGTGGCTGGTAAGCTACCAGAGCCGCGTTGGACGATTGAAGTGGCTTGGACCCTATACCGACGCCGAGATCGAGCGTGCGGGCCTTGAGGAGCGACCGCTGGTAGTCGTCCCGCTGTCATTCGTGTCGGAGCATGTGGAAACGTTGGTGGAACTGGATGTAGAGTATCGTGAACTGGCGGCATTGCATAAAGTACCGGCCTATGAGCGTGTTCGAACGGTTGGCGATGACGCGGTTTTCATAGAGGGACTAGCCGGAATGGTACGCCGCGCCATGGATGACGACCCGCAGACCGGGTGTGGGTATGGCGGTCGGATTTGTCCTGGGGATCGGCCGCGCTGCCCGTGCACCGACGGATAGAGAATTGGATGACGGTGTGAATTCGCCGAGGGCCGGGATAGCCGGTCAACAAAGGCCTATCCTGTTGGCTAGGATAGTGCCGGTAACGCTAATGATCGGCATCGCGACATTGGTGCTCGTGAAGTCATTTTGGCATACCGTATTTTTCTGCTTGGTTATTGACAGCAAACAGCCTTTTGTGTAGGCCATAATGGAAACCGGTGCAGAGCGAAGGCTCCACTGGCGCTTACCCCTCCCACCGGAAATTTCCGATCGCCTACAAATTAAGCGGATAAGGCCCATACGGGCCGAACCATTCGGTATATCCCGCCAGCGATCCTCATTCAGAGCAAAACATGCACCTCCAGGAATTAAAAAAGAAAACTCCCGCGGAACTTCTCGCCTATGCCGAGGAGTTGGAAATCGAGAACGCGAGCACCCTGCGCAAGCAGGACATGATGTTCGCAATCCTCAAGCAACTGGCCACCAACGACGTCGCGATCTACGGCGACGGTGTGCTGGAAGTGCTGCAGGACGGCTTCGGCTTCCTCCGCGCGCCCGAGGCAAATTACCTGCCGGGCCCCGACGATATTTATGTCAGCCCCAGCCAGGTCCGAAGGTTCGGATTGCGCACGGGCGACACCGTCGAGGGCCAGATTCGCGCTCCGAAAGACGGCGAACGCTATTTCGCGCTGCTGAAGATCAACACCATTAATTTCGATCAGCCCGATGCCGTACGGCACCGCATCAATTTCGACAATCTGACGCCGTTATATCCTGACGAAAAGCTGACACTGGAAGTTGCCGAGCCGAAAACGAAAGATTATGCAGCCCGCATCATCGATTTGGTGGCGCCGCTGGGCATGGGGCAGCGTGGTTTGATCGTGGCGCCGCCGCGCACCGGCAAGACGATGATGATGCAGTCGATCGCCCATTCGATCACCGAGAATCACCCGGATGTTTATCTCATCGTACTCCTGATTGACGAGCGGCCGGAAGAAGTGACGGATATGGACCGCTCGGTGAAAGGCGAGGTGGTGAGTTCCACCTTTGATGAGCCAGCCTCGCGGCATGTACAGGTCGCCGAAATGGTCATCGAGAAGGCGAAGCGCCTGGTTGAACATAAACGCGACGTCGTGATTTTGCTGGATTCGATCACTCGCCTCGCGCGCGCCTACAACACCGTTGTACCCAGTTCCGGCAAGGTGCTGACCGGCGGTGTGGATGCCAACGCCCTGCAGCGCCCCAAGCGCTTCTTCGGCGCGGCTCGTAATATCGAGGAAGGCGGCTCGCTGACCATCATCGCGACGGCGTTGATCGATACCGGCAGCCGCATGGACGAAGTTATTTTTGAGGAATTCAAGGGCACCGGTAACTCGGAAATCATTCTTGATCGCAAGCTTTCCGACAAGCGGACTTTCCCGGCCATCGACATCACAAAGTCGGGCACTCGCAAGGAAGAATTGCTGGTCGACAAGGGTACGCTCAGCAAGATGTGGGTGCTGCGCCGTATCCTGATGCCAATGGGCGTCGTCGATGCGATGGAGTTCCTGATCGGCAAGCTGAAGGACACCAAGAACAACAACGATTTCTTCGACGGCATGAATCAGTAGGCGTCACGCCTGATTTGAACGAAAAAATACCGCCCGGGACGCAAATCCCGGGCGGTTTTCTGTTTTCGGTCCCGATGTGGGATCAGGGAAGCAGAATGGTAGATCCCGTCGTCTTGCGCGCTTCCAGGTCACGATGGGCCTGGGCCGCATCTTTTAGCGCATAGGTCTGGTTGATCTCGACCTTGAGGCCGTCCTTGACCATGTCGAACAGGGTGTTGGCGCTCTTCAGGAGGTCGCCGCGTTCAGCCACGTAATGCAGCATGGTCGGCCGGGTCACGTACAGAGAGCCCCCGAACTGCAAGGCATTAACCGAAAAGTCCGGCGGGGTTCCCGACGATGCGCCGAAGCTTACCATCAGGCCCCGCTGCTGAAGGCAGGCGAGAGAGCCTTCCCAGGTGTCCGTGCCAACCGAATCGTAGACCACCGGCACGCCCTTGCCGTCTGTGATCTCCTTTACCCGCTCGACGAAGTTTTCGCGGCTGTAGACGATCGTATGATCGCAGCCATGCGCTTTTGCGAGCGCCGCCTTTTCATCCGATCCGACGGTGCCGATAACCGTGGCGCCTATTTTCTTTAGCCATTGACAGGCGATCAACCCGATGCCGCCGGCCGCGGCATGGAAAAGCACGGTCTGTCCCGCCTTAACTGGATAAGTCCGGCAAAGGAGGTATTCCACCGTCATGCCCTGCAGCATCATAGCGGCGGCCTGGCGGTCTTCGATCCCGTCGGGCAATGGCACCAGCCGGTGGTCCGGCATGATGCGGCGTTCCGCATAAGCGCCTGGTGCGTATCCGGCATAGGCAACGCGGTCGCCGGGTTTGAGCTCGGTTACGCCTGGGCCGACCGCTTCGACGACACCGGCCGCTTCCATGCCGATCGACATTGGTAACTGCGGTAATTTATAGGCGCCGTTCCGGTGGTAAACATCGATGAAATTCAGGCCGACGGCCGTCTGCTTGAGCAGCACCTCGCCATCGCCGGGCTCGCCGACGTCAATTTCTTCCCAACGCATAACGTCGGGTCCGCCTTGTTCGTGGAGTCTTATCGCATGTGTCATTCGTAATGCCTTATCCGAGATGCTGTTTCAGGAAGTCGTAAGTGCGGCCATTGGCCAGCGTTGCGGCGTTGGCGTCGTAATGGATGCCGCCGGCCCGCGCGAAGGCGTGCGGCATGCCGGCATAAGAATGCAGCGTTGTATGTTGGTGGGATCCGAGCGAATCGCGCAGTTTCGCCTGGGCTTCTGGCGGGCAGTAGTCGTCCTTCTCGGCGACATGCAGCATCAGCGGCGTGGATATGTCGCCAGCTTCGCCAATCAGTTCGTCCAGCCCCACGCCATAGTAGCCGACATTGCAGTCCGCGTCCGAACGCGTGGCCATCAGGAAGGCCAGCTTGCCGCCCAGGCAATAGCCGACTGTGCCGGCCTTGCCGGTGCAGGCGTCGAGCCCGCGAAGCGCCGTCAGGCTGTCCTGTAGATCCTCGATGCCCTTGTCGACATCGAAGCCTTGAAACAGCCCGAAGGCCTGCTGCCACTCTTCGTCGGATTTGTCGGTAATCTGGATGTCTGGCTCCTGGCGCCAGAAGATGTCGGGACAGAGCGCGACATAGCCTTGCGCCGCGAATTCGTCGCACATCTGGCGCATCGATTGGTTTACGCCGAAGATTTCCTGGATAACCAGCAATCCCGGGCCTGAGCCGCTGGCGGGGGTCGAAAGATAGGCGGAGAAATCGCCGTCACGTCCGTTGATCGTGATGTCTGGCATTGTCCTGCTCCCTTGGTCCGCATTGAATTTTTGTTGAGGTGGGAAAAAATATCGCCCCCAAGTTAGCCCGCCGACCTCGCTTTTTCCAGTGTTAGCAGGAAGCGTTTGGTATCCAGGCCCCTGGCGCCGGAATAGCCGCCGATCCCGTTTGCCGCGAGCACCCTATGGCAGGGGACGACGAGAGGCAGCATGTTGGCGCCGCAGGCCTGACCGACCGCGCGCGGCGCGCCGCCGGCAATATGGGCTATTTCGCCATAGCTGAGCGTCTGGCCCCAGGGGATCGAGATCATGGCCTCGCGCACCCGTTGCTGGAAGCTGGTTCGAGCGGGAACCAGCGGCAGGTCGAATCTCTTGCGGCGACCGGCGAAAAATTCCTCGATTTGGGACCGCGCACGGGTCAGCAGGGGCGTTTTATCGCGATCCGGCTCGTCGCCTGCGGCGAAGCGGATTTCAGCCATTTGCCCGCCATCCTCCACGAGGAGAAGGGGGCCGATGGGCGAGTCCATAAGGCAGGCAGGCATGGGTTACCCTTGCCCCAGCGCCTCGGCCAGCTCGCCGGGATTGGTGATTGGCAGCGAGCATGTTTGCCCGCGGCACAGATAAACCGTTGCCTGATTGTCTTTTTGCGCCTTGCCCCGGGCGGGGTGGCCTTCTGGGAGGTCGGTTCCTGGTTGAAACCTCTGCAGCACCCGATTTGGTGACGCGGCGGAGAGGACGAGTTTGTTGAAGGCTTTCGCGGTTTTATCGTCGCGGTCGGCGATGATGACGATCTGGAGGGGGTCGAGCAGGAAGTCGGCGGCGTTCAACAAAGTCGACAGGGGGAAGAAATTTCGTGCGACCTCGCCGGAAAAGGCGGTTATCACGGCCTCTGCACCGGCGCGGTATTCGTCGTTGCCGGTCAGCAGCCATAGCCGCGCCAACACCTCGGCCGCGATCCCGTTGCCCGACGGTGTCGGGTTGTCGTTCGCAGACTTGTTGCGAACAATCAGGTCTGGCGTATCGCTGGCGGCGAAGAAATATCCACCCGCATTATTATCTCGATAATGCTCGTTAATTTGCGCGACCCAACCTTCCGCCTGCGCCAAATAACCCTCGTCGCCAGTGGCTTCTTGCAGCAACAGGGCGGCGCGTGCCAGGTTGGCGTGGTCGTCCAGCGTGGCCGGGTGATCGACCCGTCCGGCGCGCCATGAATGCCGCAGGCGGCCATCGACGACCATGTTGTCGTGCACGAACCGGTATGCCTTTGCCGCGGCTTCCACCCAGTCGGGGCGATCCAGTGCCTGGCCCACCATGGCCAGCGCCCCGATCATCAGCCCGTTCCAGTCCGCCAAAACCTTGTCGTCCTTGCCGGGTCGGATTCGTGGCTCCCGGGCCTCCAGCAGCGTCGCGCGGCAACGGGCGAGGGTCGCCTCGTCGTCGTCGTCGCCAAGCTTCATTGCGGCCAGGCGGTTCAGGATGTTGCTTCCTTCCCAATTGCCGGCCTTCGTGACGCCATAATGCGCAGAAAATAGGCGGGAATCACCGCTTAGCAGGGTATCGACCTCTTCCTTACTCCAGACGTAGAACTTACCCTCTACGCCCTCGCTATCGGCGTCGAGCGCGCTGGCGAAAGCGCCCCCGGATTCGGTCATTTCCCGCGATATCCAGCCAACTGTTTCTTCGATCCTGCGAGCGTAAAGCGGCTCTCTGGTTTCCAGCCATACGAGGGTCAGAAGCTCCAGCAGCTGGGCGTTGTCGTACAGCATCTTCTCGAAATGCGGCGCCAGCCAGCGCTCGTCGACGGAATAGCGTGAAAACCCGCCGCCCAAATGGTCGTAAATCCCACCCTGACAAATATTGTTCAGGGTCACGGTCACCGCATCCCGGTATTTTTCCTCGCCCAATCGCCCCCAGGCGCGCCAGAGCTGGATCAGCATGGAAGGCTGGGGAAATTTGGGGGCGCCGCGCATACCGCCATGTTTCATGTCGATTTCGCTAACAATGCGCCCGGCAACCTGATCCAGCATCCCCGGCGCGATTCCGCCACTGGAACGCGGCCGCGCGGCGTCTTCCAGGGCCCCGCGCAGCGCCTCGACATTATGGAGCACACGCTCGTGGTCCTTCGCCCAGGTTGAAGCCACGCTCTGCAGTACCTGCGTAAAGCCGGGGCGGCCATAGCGCGGCTCCGGCGGAAAATAAGTGCCACCCCAGAAGGGCTCGCAGTCGGGGGTCAAAAACATTGTGAGCGGCCAGCCGCCCTGTTCGCCCATCATCGAAAGCGAGGATTGATAAATCGCATCCAGATCGGGACGTTCCTCACGATCCACCTTGATATTGATGAATAATTCATTCATCAGCGCTGCGATTTCAGGGTTTTCGAAGCTCTCGTGGGCCATCACGTGGCACCAATGGCAAGCCGAATAGCCGATCGACAGGAGAATTGGCTTGTTTTCTGCCCGCGCGCGCGCCAGCGCCGCCTCGCCCCATGGCGACCAGTGCACCGGATTGTCCCGGTGCTGATGCAAATAGGGACTGGTTTCTCCCGCCAGGAGATTTTCTGTCATATTATTTTCCGCTCCGTGCCCGACGCCGCGGACAATATTGCTGGTTGGCTTGATGCCTTAATGAATAGTCGGGACTGGCAGCGAGAATGGATCAAAATTCCCGCCCCGCAAGCCCCGGAAAGAAATAATGGTCATGTTGGGGCGTGTCACGGGCTATATCGGGGGAGGCCGCAATAACGGCGGCAGCGAGCAAGGTGAATGATGACCGACACGATTTTCGCGTTATCCAGCGGCCCGGGGCCCGCCGGAATAGCGGTTTTCAGGGTTTCCGGGCCTGAAGCGGGGGCGGCGTTATTGGCGCTGGCCGGTGGACGGGGCCTGCCCACGGCCCGGGTCGCGGCGCATATGACCCTGAGAGACCCCGACGATAGCGGCGCCCTGGATGATGGGATCGTCATCTGGTTTCCCGGCCCTGACAGCTATAGCGGCGAAGATTTGGTGGAGCTCCATGTTCATGGCGGACCGGCCATAATCACCGCGATGCTGCGGGTGCTGGGCGCGCGGCCCGGCCTTCGGCTGGCGGAACCGGGCGAGTTTACCCGGCGCGCCTTTCTGGCCGGCAAAATGGACCTGACTGAGGCCGAGGGCATCGCCGACCTGATTGCCGCCGAAACGGAAGCGCAGCGGCGTCAGGCGATAAGACAGGCGGAAGGAGATCTGGGACGGCTTTACGAGGGCTGGCGCCAAAAGCTGGTTGGCGCCATGGCGCATTACGAAGCCTATATCGATTTCCCCGACGAGGAGCTTCCTGAAGAGGTCGCGACGCAAATCACCCACGAAATATCGTGGCTAGTAGATTCGATTTCTCAACATATTGACGACTCCCACCGAGGCGAGCGACTGCGGCAAGGCCTGGATGTCGCCATCGTCGGCCCGCCAAACGCGGGCAAGTCGAGCCTGCTGAATCGTCTGGCGCGGCGCGATGCGGCCATCGTTTCGGAGCGCGCTGGCACCACCCGCGACGTCATCGATGTGGCGATGGATTTGGGTGGATATCCGGTCGTGTTGGCGGATACGGCGGGTCTTCGGGAGGCCATTGACAGTATCGAGGAGGAGGGCGTACGCCGCGCCAAGCGCCGCGCGGAGGCTGCCGATCTGCGGATTCTGGTGGTCGACGGGCAGGACGAGGCGGGATTCCGGGACGCCGCCGATTTGATGGATGATTCGACAATCCTGGTCCTGAACAAGGCCGACCTCGGTCCGGCTAAAATAACGCCCGAGGGTCAAGGCCTTGGTGTGTATGGTATTTCGGTGCAAACGGGGGAGGGGATCGACGCCTTTCTTGAGGGTTTGGAAGCTATCGTGCGCGACCGGATCGGGCTCGCCGGTCAGCCGGCCCTGACCAGGGCGCGCCATCGCGAGGCGCTGGAGGGTTGCCTGGAAGCCCTGCGGCGCGCCCTTGAGGCGCCGCTGCCCGAATTGGCCGCCGAGGACTTGCGTCTGGCGACAAGGGCGCTGGGCCGTATCACCGGCCAGGTCGATGTGGAGGACCTGCTGGATATTATTTTCCGGGACTTCTGCATCGGGAAATGAGGGGTATAAATAGGCAGGCGAGGTGTAGGTCCGAGTTATACGACGCGTAGAGAGATGAGTATGTAGGGAGTATGCGGTGGTTAGATTGCGAGCATATTTCATAATCTCCCGGCGTTCGTGGCCAGCGCTTCGGTCATCCCGCGCGCCTGGCGCAATGTTTCACGTGAAACATTCACCCGGACCCGCTGAATCTTTGACAGCGGCGCCGGGCGCGCCTATCTAATCGGCCCATGAACACAGCGCGAGAGAACATCTGGGACGTCATCGTTGTTGGTGGCGGGCATGCGGGCTGCGAGGCGGCGGCGGCGGCGGCGCGTGTTGGCGCGCGCACGCTGCTGGCGACCCACCGGCTAGAGACGATCGGCGAGATGTCGTGCAATCCGGCCATCGGCGGGCTGGGCAAGGGGCATCTGGTTCGCGAGATCGATGCGCTGGACGGTGTCATGGGGCGTGTGATCGACAGGTCGGGCATCCAGTTTCGCGTTCTTAACCGTAGCAAGGGCCCCGCCGTCTGGGGTCCCCGCGCCCAGGCCGACCGCGCGCTTTACCGCACGGCGATGCAGGCCGTGCTGGCGGACCAGGAAAACCTGGAAATACGCGCGGCCGCCGTCGAGGATTTGTGGCTGGACGACGAAGGCCGCATCGCCGGCATCGTCACGGCGGAGGGCGAACGCCTGGCGGCGCCCCGCGTGGTACTGACAACCGGCACCTTTCTGCGCGGCCTTATACATATGGGCGAAGACACGACCCCGGCCGGACGCGTGGGCGACGCGGCGTCCTACGGACTGTCGGATACGCTGGAGCGGTTCGGATTTGCGCTGAAGCGCCTGAAGACCGGCACGCCACCGCGGCTGGATGGGCGATCCATCGACTGGGCCGGGCTGGACGTACAGGAAGGCGACGACCCGCCGGTGCCTTTCTCCACCCTGACCGACCGCATAACCGTGCCGCAGACCGTTTGCCATATTACCGGCACCACGGCGGCGACCCACGACATCATTCGCGCCAACCTGGGCCGCACGCCGGTCTATTCCGGACGAATTGAGGGGACGGGCCCACGCTATTGCCCGTCGATCGAGGATAAGGTGGTCCGGTTCGCGGGCCGCGACCGTCACCAGATCTTCCTGGAGCCAGAGGGGCTGGAGGATCACACGGTCTATCCCAACGGCATATCCACGGCGCTGCCGCGCGATGTGCAGGCTGAGATGCTGAAAACAATACCGGGCCTGGAAAAGGCCGAGATCATCCGGCCGGGCTACGCCATCGAATATGATTATGTGGACCCGAGGGAACTGCACGCGACGCTGGAAACACGGCGCATTCCGGGGCTCTATTTCGCCGGCCAGATCAATGGCACGACCGGCTATGAAGAGGCCGCCGCCCAAGGGCTGATGGCCGGAATCAACGCGGCATTGGCGGCCGGCGGAGACGATCCGTTCCTGCTGGACCGTGCGGACGCCTATATGGGCGTGTTGATCGACGACCTGGTGAACCACGGGGTCAACGAGCCGTACCGGATGTTCACCTCACGCGCCGAATACAGGCTGCGCCTGCGCTCCGACAACGCGGATCAGCGCCTGACGGACCTGGGCGAGACGGTCGGCTGTATCGGGCCGGGTCGAAGCGCGGCATGGGGCGCGAAGGCGACGGCCTTGAACGAGGCGCGGGCGCTGGTACGTTCGCTGTCCGCCAGCCCCAATGCGCTGGCCAGGCAGGGCGTCGAGGTCAACCATGATGGCCGGGTGCGCAATGTGCATGAGTTGCTGGGGCGGCCGGGGCTGGACCTGGCGCGGTTGTCGGCGGTCTGGCCGGCGCTGCTGGCGATCCCCGCCGATATTGGCGGGCAGATCGAGACAGAGGGGCTCTACGCATCCTATCTGGAGCGCCAGGAGCGGGATATCGACGCCTTCCGCCGCGACGAGCAACTGACGCTGCCCGAGGGCCTCGATTATGAGACAATCGGCGGGTTGTCCAACGAGGCGCGCCAGAAACTGACCAGCGCCCGGCCCGAGACGCTGGGCGCGGCCTCGCGCATTTCCGGCGTGACTCCGGCGGCGCTGGTCGCCCTGCTGCGTCATGTGAAACGCGGCGAGGCGCGGAGTCGGTGAGGTGGCGTGGCCTCGACCTTCATGCACACTGAAAACCCATGCCCAACCCCATGACCCCGAGCGAGTTTGCCGTCACCGCCAATGTTTCACGTGAAACATTGGCGCGGCTGGAGATTTACGCGGCGATGCTGGAAAAATGGAACCGCAGCATCAATCTGGTCGGGCGGGGGACTGTCGAAGATCTGTGGCGGCGGCACATGCTGGACTCGGCCCAACTGCTGCCGCTGATCCCCGCTGAAACCACGAGCCTGGTCGATTTCGGCAGCGGCGCGGGTTTCCCAGGACTCGTTCTTGCTATCTGCGGGGTAAAAAACACCCACCTGATCGAGTCGAATCGAAAAAAATGTGCCTTCCTCCGCGAGGTCGCGCGGGAGACTGGTGCACGGGTCACCATTCATAATGACCGGATCGAGGAAATCGAGTCTTTTCAAGCCGATATCGTCACTTCCAGGGCGCTCGCCCCGCTCCCAAAACTACTAGATATGGCGGGTCGTTTTACGACAAAACACAGCATATTGTTATTTTTGAAGGGCAAACATGCAGATCGGGAATTGACCGATGCAGCAAAAGAGTGGAATATGCGGGTAGATCAAATTCCGAGTCACGCCGATCCGGAAGGATTGATTCTACGTCTGGAGGCTATTTCCCGTGCTCTACACACCCCCGAAGAACCACGATAAACGTCGGCCCCGCGTCCTCGCCCTTGCCAACCAGAAAGGCGGCGTCGGCAAAACCACGACGGCGATCAATCTTGGCACCGCGTTGGCCGCTACGCACAAATCCGTTCTGATTATCGACCTGGACCCGCAGGGCAACGCCAGCACCGGCATGGGCTTGGAAGCGGAAAATCGACCGATTACCACTTATGAAGTGCTGATCGGCGAGGAAACGTTGACCGCCGCCGCGATGAAAACTGCCGTGCCCAGGCTTTACGTCGTGCCCTCGACCCGCGAGCTTTCCGGCGCCGAGATCGAGATGATCGATATCGACCGCCGCGAGCACCGCCTGGCGGATGCCGTCGATGCACTGGAGGGCGATTGGGACTATGTGCTGATCGATTGCCCGCCCTCGCTGGGTCTTTTGACACTTAACGCATTGGTCGCCGCGGACGCCATCTTCGTGCCCCTGCAGTGCGAGTTCTTTGCGCTGGAAGGACTTAGCCACCTGTTGCACACCGTTGAGCGAGTGCGCCAGGCGCTTAACCCGCGGCTTGAAATCCAGGGCGTCGTGCTGACCATGTTCGATAAACGGAATAATATCTGCGACATGGTTGAATCGGACGTGCGCAGCCATTTCGGCGACAAGGTTTACAAGACCGTGATCCCGCGCAATGTAAGGATTTCCGAGGCGCCGTCCTACGGTCAACCGGCATTGCTTTATGATCTGCGCTGCAAGGGAAGCCAGGCGTATGTTCACCTTGCCAGCGAAATGATCAGGCGCGAAGAACAAGGAGTAGCGGCATGATGGCAGCAGAAAAAACCAGCAAGCGGGGGCTGGGCCGCGGCCTGTCTGCCTTGCTTGGCGATGAGTCGATGGAAAAAGGTGGCGCCATGGCGCCACAGCCCGCCGAACCGGGATCCACCAACAGCTTGCCGGTCGAGCTTATGCGGCCAAGCCCCTATCAGCCACGCAGTCATTTTGACGACGAGGCCTTTGTGGCTCTCGTGGACTCGGTGAAGGACAAGGGCGTATTGCAGCCGCTGCTCGTGCGCAAGGATCCGAAAGACGGCAACCGGTATGAGATTGTCGCCGGCGAGCGGCGCTGGCGAGCGGCGCAGCAGGCCCGCCTGCATGAGGTGCCGGTTGTTATCAAGGATCTCAGCGACCGCGAAACGCTGGAAGTGGCGCTGGTCGAAAACCTTCAGCGCGAGGACCTTACTCCCCTGGAAGAAGCCGTTGCCTATCGTCGACTGATGGACGAATTTGGCCATACCCAGGAAATTCTGGCCAAGGCGGTGGGTAAGAGTCGCAGCCATGTTGCCAACATGATGCGCCTGCTGGGCCTGCCCAAACCGGTGCAGCGGATGCTCGACGAAGGCCAGATTTCAGCGGGCCACGCACGCAGCCTGATTAATGCGGAACACCCGGAAGCGCTGGCGAAAGAAATACAGCGCCGCGGGCTGAACGTCCGCCAGGCTGAGGATCTGACACGAAAGGCCGAGCCGGCCGCGGGCAGGACCAAAGGCGCCACGGCGCCAAAAGACCCGAACATTTCCGCGCTGGAACATGATCTGGCTGAGGCGACCGGACTGAAGGTGGGCGTAAGCACAAAGGCCAGCGGCGCGGGCATGCTGACGATTCAGTTCGATTCACCGGACCAGCTCGACGACGTGATTCGCCGCTTGAAGGGCGACGCGTAGTTAAATCTGAAAAATAAATGCCAAATCAAAATGCAAACCCCGAAACCTGAAACGGTTTCGGGGTTATTTTTTCCCCGCCAGCGCCGTTACCTGCAGCAACGCCCGGCCACAAATCGATTCCATCGGCATGCCGGTTTGCTTGCATAGCCGCTCTGCTTCCATCACGCCCTGCATGCCGCGGGCCAGCGCCGAACCGGACCATCGGCGGGCCTGCCCGACAAACCGGTCGACATGCAGTACGAATATCGGTGGCTGCAGGCCCTGCGCCGCCCCGCGCCCGTCCCGGCCGGCGTTAAGGCCGGCCTTGATCCATTGC
>CBFDDT010000020.1:0-35845 GCA_965603635.1 uncultured bacterium
GCCAAAGGCCATCCTGCGCGCCGCCAGGCGCGGCACCGAACTGACCCAGCGACTGTTGGCCTTTTCACGCCGCCAGCCGCTGGACCCTCAACCGGTCAGTCTTGGCGGCCTTGTCGAGGGCATGTCCGGGCTGCTTGCGCGGACGCTGGGCGAATCCATCGAAATCGCGATCTCCAACGAGGAAGAATTGTGGCTCGCCATGGCGGATGCGGGGCAGGTTGAAAACGCGCTGCTGAACCTGGCAATCAATGCCCGCGACGCCATGCCGGGCAGCGGCCGCCTGATTATTGAATGCATGAACGCCAGGCTGGATGAGGCCTATCTTGAAGGGAATTCGGACGCCACGCCGGGCAATTATGCGGTTCTGGCGGTTTCCGACAGCGGCGCGGGCATGACGCCGGCGGTTCTGGAACATGTCTTCGAGCCCTTCTTTACCACCAAGGAGGTTGGGCAGGGTACCGGGCTGGGCCTGTCGATGATTTACGGGTTCGCCAAGCAATCCGGCGGGCATGTGACTATTTACAGCGAAGAGGGCAGGGGGACCACGGTGAAACTCTACCTACCCAAGGCCGGCGGCGAGTTCACCCCAGGCAAACCGGAGGATCTGGCGGACCTGCCGCGCGGCCGGGGCGAGACCGTGCTGCTGCTGGAAGACGACGATGATGTCCGCGCGCTGGCTGTGCGGGTTCTCGAGGCGCTGGGCTACCGCGTTATCGAGGCGGAGCGGGCGGAGGCGGCGGGCGAGGCGCTGGCCGCGGCCGAACGGGTCGACCTGTTGCTGTCGGATGTCGTATTGCCGGGCAAGATGAACGGCCCCGATTTCGCCCGGCAGGCCCGCAAAACCCAGCCGGGGCTGAAGATTCTGTTCATGTCCGGCTATCCGGCCGAGGCCGCGCGGCGCAACGGTTTTGCCGATCTTGGCGGCGCGCCGCTCTTGAAGAAACCGCTCGACCGGCGGCAGTTGGCCGAGGCGCTGCATGTGGCGCTGCGGAACTGATATAATCGGCGGATGATCGATTCGCTGACCCGTGCAAGGACGATGTTGCTGGTGGCTGTGCTGCTGGCTGGCGCGCCGTTGCCCGCCGTCGCGGGGGTCGTCGAGGATGCGTTGGACAAATGCGCCGCCATTGCGGGCTCGTTCAAGCGCCTGGACTGTTACGATGCGCTGGCCCGTGAATATGGGGCCACCCAATCCAAAGGCGAGACCACGCCCGCCGGGGCATGGAAGGTCGAACAGCTCGATTCCGGGATCAGCGGCGTCGCCAACGTCTATTTGGTGGTCAAGGCGGTGGAAAAGATCCAGGGCGATGATGGCGAGGTACGCCCCACGCTGGTGGTGCGTTGCGAGGACAATATAACCGCGGTGATCTTTCATTTCGCCCGCTTCATCGATCACAGCCGGGCCGAGGCCGCAATGCGCATCGACGATGGCGTGGTCATGGGGGCCAGCCTTAAAATGTCGGGCAGCGGCAAGGCTTTCGGGTATTGGCAGGGCGACGCGGCGATCCCCTTCATAAAAAAACTGCTGGGCGGTAAGCGTTTGCTGGTCGAGGTGGAACCATTTAACGCGCGCGCGGTTCTGGCGGAATTCCCGGTCGAAGGGGTTGATGAGGCCGTGAAGCCCTTGCGCAAGGCCTGCGGGTGGTAATGGTCCGGGATTGCGCAAGCGAGAGAGCTTCTGTTCAATAGTGTTGAATTTGTCTTGCACGCTCCGGCGGTCGTGAATAAACTTGAATTACGCCCATGATAAAAAATTGGCTCCAAGGGTTAGTTGTTAGAGCAAAAGGTCGGGAGCCAGGGCGGTAGTGCGGATAGGAGCGACCACTTCGATTAATCTCTAGGGAGAATGTTATGAAGTGGGAAACGCCAGCATATTGCGAGTTACGTTTGGGCTTTGAAGTAACAGCCTACGTCTACACCCGTTGATTTCCGGATCATTCGGGGCGCTTTTTCATGGGCGTCCCGAATGTATTCGCGGGATTTTTCAATAAGGGGAAGTGGACGAGCATGGTGCAAAACACGCCCATAAATCTGAACGATCAACCCGAAATCAATCCGACATATATGTTCCGCTGGGAAGAGCAGGAGCAGGCATATCTGATGCTCTATCCCGAGGGAATCATAAAACTCAATGACTCCGCGGGCAATATCCTGAAGCTGTGCAGCGGCGAACGGACGCTTGAGAAAATCATCGAGGAACTGCAACAATCCTTCGGCGTCGCCGACCTGAAGGACGATGTGTACGGCTTCATGGAGGTTGCTCTTGGTAAAGGCTGGATCCGAATTAAGAATTGACGGGGGCGGCAAGCCCCTGTGGCTGGTTCTCGAACTGACCTATCGCTGCCCGTTAAAATGCCCATGGTGCAGCAACCCCCTCGACTTCGCCGAAATCGATAACGAACTCACGACCGAGGAATGGAAGAAGGTCCTGCGCGACGCGCGCAAGATCGGCAGCCTGCAACTCGGATTTTCCGGCGGTGAGCCGATGGTGCGGAACGATCTTGAAGAGTTGGTCGCCGAGGCCAACGGGCTTGGTTACTACACCAACCTGATCACCTCCGGCATGGGGTTGACCAAGGAACGGCTGACGGAGTTGAAACGGGTCGGGCTGAAACAAATTCAGCTTAGCATCCAACACAGCGACCGCGAAAAGAACGACGCAATGGTTGGCGCGCCTTCCTTCGACAAGAAAATGGAGGTGATCGAGGAGATCAAGGCGCAGGGCTTCCCTGTCGTGATGAATGTCCCGGTATCGCGTTACAATATCGACGCGGTCGAGGACATGCTGAAATTCGCCGAACGGATGGGTATCGAGTTCGTCGAGTTTGCAAATCTGCAATATTACAACTGGGCGCTGCTCAACAGGGCCGAACTGCTGCCCACGCAAGAGCAGCTCGAATGCGCCGAAGCCAAGGTTATCGAAGCCCGGGAGCGGGCTGGCAACGACATGACCGTCTATTTCGTCATCCCCGACTATTTCGACGGTCGGCCCAAGGCCTGCATGAACGGCTGGGGGGCGATCCACCTGACCATCGCGCCTGACGGGGCGGCGCTGCCTTGCCAGGAGGCGCGGGTCATGGAGGATCTGGAATTCCCCAACGTTCGGGACAATGATCTGGGCTGGATCTGGCGTGAATCAGAGGCGTTTCAGAAATATCGCGGCAATGACTGGATGAAGGAGCCTTGCCAAAGCTGCGATGAGAAGGAGACCGATTTCGGCGGCTGCCGATGCCAGGCCTTCCTTCTGACCGGCGATGCGGCGAATGCAGACCCGGTCTGCTCCAAATCCGATCATTTCGGCATCGTACAGGCGGCGGTCGAGGCCGCCGAAAACAACCGTCCGCCTCATATGCCGCTGGTCATGCGGGCGAAGGGCGCCGTCAGCAACAGGATCAAGGCGCTGACGTCATGAGGCTGCCGCATGAGAGCATGGCTGGAACGGTCGCGGCCGGTTGCCTCCTGACCGTTCTGCTGATCTTTGTCGCACGCTGGCTCGCGGCCGGCGGCTGAATCGGGTAAACGATGGAGCTTGAGGCAGTCGATATCGCAGCGCGCTGGCTGCATATTATGGGAATCGTGGTCTGGATGGGCCACAATTACGCCAATGTCGTCCAGAGTCCGAACTTCAAGCCCGCCGGCCCGACCACGCCGCTGGCCGAGGCAGGCGAGCGCTTTGAGGCGGCCCTGCAACGCGAGCACGGAATCTTCCGTTATGCGTCGCTCGTCGTGCTGACCACCGGCTTTTATATGCTATGGCGTCTGGATATCCTGTGGGAAGCGTTCACCCTGCAGGGCGGCCACGCGGTTCTCGGCATTGGCGCGTGGACCGGCATCCTGATGGTCCTCAATCTCTGGTTCGTGCTGTGGCCGCACCAGAAGAAGGTGATCGGTTTCGTCCCGGCGCCGCATGAGGAACGCATCAGATGCTCGAGAATAACGTTCCTGTCCTCGCGCACCAACACGATCCTGTCTTTCCCGGCGATCTTCTTCATGGCGGCGGGATCGCACGGGTCGGTCCTTCTCGGTTGACAGAGCGGGAAAGGGATGACGCATGAAAATCTTCAATTTCGCCGCCGGACCATCGACCCTTCCGCGGCCCGTACTGGAAGAGGCCAGCATCGCTCTGGTGGACTGGAAGGGGACCGGGCTGTCGATCATGGAGGTCCCGTTTACCGGGCCTGAGTTCACCGCCATCCAGGAGGAGGCGGCCGCGGCGCTCGCCGACCTGCTGAAACTGCCGCCAAACTACCGGCTGTTGTTCCTGCAGGGCGGCGCCTACGGCATGTTCTCGATTATTCCGATGAACCTGCTGCGCGGACGGGGCAAGGCCGATTATGCGGTAACCGGCCACTGGTCGCGGCGCGCCGCGGACGAGGCCGGGAAGTATTGCAGCGTCAATATCGCGGCCGACGGCGGCTCCGGCGGCTTTATCGATATCCCCGCAACCGACGAGTGGCGGCTCGACCCCGGCGCCGCCTATTGCCACATTACGACCAATGAGACGGCCAACGGCGTGCAATTCCGCGCCCTGCCGGATACCGGAGACGCGCCGCTGGTTGCCGATGCGACTTCCGACTTCCTGACAGCCCCCCTCGATATCGGGCGCTTCGGCGCGGTCTATGCCAGCGCGCAGAAGAATATCGGGCCGGCTGGATTGACGATCGTTATCGTTCGCGAAGACCTGCTGGGCGGGGCCTTGCCGATCACGCCGACGGTCTGCGATTTCGCTTGCCAGGCCGCAAGCGGTTCCCGGGTTAACACGCCGCCGACATGGGCCGTATTCATCGCCGGCCTCGTCTTCAAATGGCTGCGCGCCGAGGGTGGGCTGGAAGAGATGGCCCGCCGGAACGCCAGCAAGGCCCGTATTCTGTACGATCTCATCGATTCCGGCGACTTCTACCGCTGCCCCGTGTCCCCGGCTGCCCGTTCGACCGTGAATGTCTGTTTTCGTTTGGGCGGCGAAGCCCTCGAACGGGAATTCCTGGCCGAGGCCGAGGGGCGGGGCTTTCTTAACCTGAAGGGACATTCGGCGATCGGCGGCATCAGAGCCAGCCTCTACAACGCGGTGAGCGAAGAGTCGGTTCGGGCGCTGGCCGCGTTCATGGACGGATTCAAAACCGCCAGGGGCGGGGAGACCGCGGCGTGACCCCGGCCGGCATTCTGTTAATGGTGGTGCTGAGTAGCGTTGTTGCCCAGCTCTGGCTCTTTGGACGCGAGATTTTCTATCAGAAGGCGCGGCGGTCACAAACGCCGGAATGCCTGAAGGATCAATTCGCGGAAGGGAAATGGGCCAGGGCCGTCGATTACACGGTCGCCAAGTTGCGGCTTGCCGGCGCCGCGATCTTGCTCGACGGGGTATTGCTGCTCCTGTGGTCGCTCGGCGGCGGCCTGGTCTGGCTTCATGGGTTTTGGGCGCGGATATTGCCGGCCGGTCTTCCGGCGGAAAGCGCTCTGCTTTTGTCCGCGGTGGTCCTGCAGGCCGCCTTGCACCGGGGGTTGGAGGCGCTTCGGCAATTCGCGGTCGAGCAGCCGTTCGGGTTCTGTAGCATGACCGCCGGACTCTTTCTTAGGGACAGCCTGATAAAGGGTGCGCTGCTGCTTGTAGCCGCAGGTGGCCTGGGAGCTGTTTTCTTGACTTTGGTGGCGGGATACGGGTCGGCGGGGTGGGTGGGCGTTTGGCTGGTATGGACGGGATTTCTCATGGTGCGAATCTGGCTCTATCCTGTCATGGTCGCGCCTTTGTTCGATCGCTATTCCAATCTCGAAGACGAGGAGCTGGCGCACGGCGTAGGGCAGTTGGTGCAGGCAGCCGGCAGCCGGCTGGGCAACATCCTGATCATGGATGGTTCCCGCCGCTCCACCCATGGCAACGCGCATGTCGCGGGGTTTGGTGGCGCAAGGCGCGTGGTGTTGCTCGATACCCTGGTGGATAGCCTGACGCGAAACGAAATACTCGGCGTGCTGGCCCATGAGCTGGGCCACCTGAAATACGGCCATCTGACGAAATTCCTGGTTGCCCAAGCGGGGATCGCCCTTGTTTGGATAATCGTGGCCGGACTTGCCCTCGAGGGGCCGGAAATGCGGGTTGCGTTGAATCTTCCCCAAGCGTCGCCCGGCGCGGCCCTGGCCCTCGTCTGGGTCATGACGCCGGTCTTCGCGATTCTCGTCAAACCGGCCATGTCTAGACTTGTCAGGGGCTTCGAGTTCCAGGCCGACGGTTTCGCCGTTTCCCATTACGATGGGGAATTCTTGTGCAAGGCCTTGCTGAAGCTTCATGGGCGGAACGCGGCGACGGAAGCGTCCGATCCACTGTTCAGTTACGTCTATCATTCACACCCGCCACTGGTGGAACGGCTGGCCCGCCTTCGAAGGTGAGCCGGGGCCCGGCAATCGACTGGTCAGATTTTCTGGTTTGGCAGGAAGCGGATTACCACGGCGTTGCGGTGGCGCTTGCGCAGCCCCAGTCTGGACATTAACGATCGGAACAAACGGCGAATCATTTTTTGGCCTGCTTTCCCCTGGGAGGTCGATGCCGATAATATTTCAAAAAGCCGGCACCGCTATTTTTCAACATATAGTAGATGATTGATGCGCATTAGTCTATATATTGTGCCATATCAAAATTCTCTTTCAAATCAATGGACAACGCGGGGCGGACGCCGGGCGGGCCGATTTTTGCCATGCACTGCCATTTCCACGGAGATTCAAACGACCGTTTCCCTGCCTCGGTTGGAATATGCGCGGGCGTTCGGGATTGATGAACGCGGGGCATCGAGAGAGGGATACCGGCCAATGAGTTTCGACCGCCAATACATTGCAACCGCCGCCAACGGCGCCAGGATCACCGTAAGGGAAGCAGGCGCGGGCGAGGATGTTCTCCTGTTCCATTGCTCGGCCGGCTCCGGCAAACAGTGGGATGGACTAACCGACCTGCTTGGCGGCCAATTCCATGCCGTTGCGCCGGATTTGATGGGGTATGGCGGCAGCGAGGGATGGTCGGGACACGGCCCCCTGACGCTCGCCGAGCAGGCCCGGACCATGCTGGCCACCCTTGACGGCGACACGGATGACGTTCATTTGGTCGGCCATTCCTGTGGCGGCGCGGTGGCCTTGCGGGTGGCGCTGGAATTGGGTCCCCGCTTGTGCTCGCTGACCCTGATCGAGCCCTCGGTTTTTAATCTGCTGCGCCGGGGCGATCCTGGCGAGGTCGGTTTCTGGTACGAAATATCCAATCTCGCCGCCGATGTCTGGCATGGCGCGCGCAGCGGCGATGCCCATGGTGGCATGGCGCGCTTCATCGATTACTGGAGCGGCCCCGGCGCCTGGAGTGACTTACGCGACGACGTCCAGGACCGGTTGGCCGAACAAATCGGAACCGTGGCGACCGATTTCGCCGTGCTGTTTTCCGAGACCAGCCGCATTGCCGACTTCGCTAAAATAGAAGCGCCGGTCCTGATCCTGCAGGGCTCGCATTCTCCGGCGCCGTCCCGGCGGCTTTGCGCCATGTTGAACGCGACATTGCCAAACTGCCAACTGCGAACCGTTGAAGGCGCGGGCCATATGTTGCCGCTGACCCACGCGGCCGAAGTCAACGCCCATATCCGGGATTATCTGTTCCTGCACGGAGCGGCGCCAAGGGCGGTTGCCGCGTAAAATTTACACGCTGGTTCCAACGCCCGGTCAAATGGGTGGGGTTCATTATCCGTTCAACAACATCGGAAACCCCATCTGGAGAATGAAAATGCAAAATGTAAGAGCTCTACCAACCTGCACCGGTTTCTGGTCCCCGGCCTGCTTTGCCAATATGATAGCCGGCCTGTTCCGGCTGATTGCCAGGTGGAACGAGCGGCGACTTGCCACGCGATACCTGCAGACCCTGAACGATCATCAGCTCAGCGATATCGGCCTCAGGCGGTCGGATATTCTGTCGGCGGTCCATGGAGAGGCAAGGCCCGGTTCCGGGAGACTGGACGACTTTTGAAAGCGGGGGGGGCTGGCGGAGCAAAGTTAGCCCGCCTATTCCCCGATCAAATGCAGCGCCAGTTCTCTTTCATGCGCGTGGGTGCGGTGTTCGAACAGGAAGATGCCCTGCCAGGTCCCAAGCGCCATGTGGCCGCCGGTCACCGGGATCGACAGTTGCACATTGGTCAGCGCGCTTTTTATGTGGGCCGGCATATCGTCCGGGCCCTCGGTTGTGTGGCGGTAGAGCCGCGGATCTTCCGGCGCCAGTTTCTTGAAGAAATCCTGCAAATCGCGCTGAACGTCCGGGTCCGCATTTTCCTGGATCGTCAGCGAGGCCGAGGTGTGGCGGCAAAACAGCGTCAGCAACCCGTCCTGGAAATCCTGCGACGCCACCCAAGCGGCGACCTCGCGCGTTACCTCGTATAATCCCTGACCGCTGGTTCGCACGGCAAAGCGGTGTTGCGCCTGTTTCATGCCGGCGTTTTCCCTGCCACGATCTCGCGAAGCAGGTATTTCTGCACCTTGCCCATGACGTTGCGGGGCAGGGCATCCAGGAACAGCACATCCTTCGGGTGTTTGAAACGGGCGATACGGCTGCTGAACAGGGCCAGTACCGCCTCGCGGTCCATCGCGCCGGCCTTGTGCAGCACAACGGCGGCGACGGGGATCTCGCCCCATTGTTTGTCCGGCCGGGCAACAACGGCCGCCTCGGCGATTGCCTCGCATTCGGCCAGAACAGCTTCCAGTTCCGCCGGGTAGACGTTCTCACCGCCGGAAATAATCACATCCTTCTTGCGCTCGTCGATATAGAGCCAGCCTTCTTCGTCCAGATGGCCGATATCGCCGCTGTAATACCAGCCGTCGCGCAGGATTTCGGCGGTGGCTTGCGGGTCGCCCCAATATTCGCGCATCACCTGTGGCCCGCGGATCAGGACTTCGCCCCGCGTCCCCGCCGGAACGTCGATAAATTCCTTGTCCACCAGCCGCATTTCGCTGTGCAGCCCCGCGCGCCCGGTGGATCCGATCCCGCGCTCCGCGTCGGCGCGCTTCTGGTACACCACGACCGGCGCCGTTTCGGTGGAACCGTAAATCTGGATCACCGGCAGACCGCGTTGATGAAGCTTTTCGATCAGCGGAACCGGCACGATCATAGAGCCCGTGGTCACCACCCTCAGCGACGACAAATCCGCCGTTTCCCAATTCGGCAGCGCGATCAGCGCGCTCATCTGCGCCGGCACCAGCACCGTCAGATCGGGCTTGTCGCGCTCGAGCGCGGCCAGGGTCTCGCCGGGATCGAAGCGCGCATGCAGGGTCACCGTGCCGCCGGCATGCAGGCAGGGCAGGGTCTGGATGTTCATGCCTCCGACATGGAACAGCGGGATGGTGGTCAGCACATGGTCGTCGCCGGTCATGTCGTGCATATGGATGCTGTTGACCGCGTTCCAGAACAGGTTGGACTGGGTCAGCAGCGCCCCCTTCGGCCGCCCCGTGGTGCCCGAGGTATAGACCAGCAGGACCGGGTCGTCGTATGTGCCACCGCTCTCGTCGTGGCTCTGGGCGCTGTCAATCAGCACGTTCCAGTCCTGCCAACCGTCGGCGGGCGTGCCGATGCTCGCCAGCGGCATGTCGTCCACGATTGTCCCGATCTCTTTTACATGTCCGATGAATTCGCTATCCGCGATCAACACGGAAGCGCCGGAATGGCCCAGGATGAAGGCATGCTCGGGCGGCGCCAGGCGCCAGTTCAGGGGCGCGAAGATCGCCCCCATGCGCGCGCAGGCAAACATCAGAACCAGCATTTCCGGACTGTTGAGTCCGAGATGCGCCACCCGGTCGCCGGGCAGAACGCCCAGCTCATGCTTCAGCGCCCAGGCGGCGGCCTCAATCCGCGTTGCCAGCGCCGCATAGGTGGTCTCTCCACCCTCGAAGCGGATGGCGGGTTTGTCGGGGGTGAAGCCGGCCTGCTTTACGATCCAGTCGGATAGGTTCATTGCTCGTCGGTCTCCCCGTCTTCATAGAGCGCCGCGCGGCCGATGCGGTCCAGGCAGAGCTCCGCCGTCCAGGGCAGCATCAGCGAGCCGCAGCGGCTGTCGCGGTAGATGCGCTCCAGCGGCAGGCTTTTGAGCATCGACTGCCCGCCGCATGTGCGAATGGCGAGCTGCGCCAGTTCGTTGGCGTTTTCCATGATCGTATAATGGGCGGCCCAGAGGCGCAGCAACTGGTCCTTTGTCGGGTTGGCGCGCGCCTCGCGCATCGTCTGGAACCATAGCGCCTTGGTCTGTTCCAGCGTGATGCGCATTTGCGCCACGGCGATCTGCTTGGTGGGATACATGCGGCGTTTCACCGGCCCCGCGCCCGGCTGTTCGCCGCGCAGATAGCGCACCGTGAAATCATAGGCCGCCTGGGCCAGTCCCATATAGCTGGGCGAGAGCGTGGTGAACATATGCGGCCAACGGACAGCGGCCTGGAAATAGACCCCGCGCGGCATCAGCGCCGCCTCATGGTCGACGAATACATCCTCGAAGATCAGTGTGCGCGAGACCGTGCCGCGCATGCCCAGCGGATCCCAGTCGCCGACCACGCTGACACCCTCGGCGTCGGCGGGAATGGCGAGATAGAGCGTATTGCGCCGGCTCGGCTCCTCGCCTTCGGTTATCTCGGTGCAGAGCGCGCCGTAATAGTTTGCATGGCCCGACAGCGAAGCGAATATCTTCTTGCCGCTGACGATCCAGCCGCCATCGACCGGCCTGGCCGACGTCGCGAAGGCCACCGCCCCGGCCGCCGCCGCGCCGCCCTCGGAAAAGGGCTGGGCATAGATCGCGCCGTCGTCGAGAATGCGCCGGTAATGGATTGACCGGCGTTCGTTATGTTCGGTCCGGATTTCGTCGGTCATCTCCAGATCGTCGGCCAGCGCGCCGCTCCACAGGCAGGAGCAGACATGCATGTTGTAGGTCAGCGCGGTGGAGCCGCAATAGCGCCCGATCTCGGCGGCGACCATGCTGTAGGTTTGCAGGTCCGCGCCGATCCCGCCGTCTTCCTTGGGAATACAGATGCCCAGCAGGCCGGCCTCGTGCAGGTCGCGGTAGTTCTCGGTCGGGAAGATGGCCTCGCGGTCATAGCGTTCGGCGCGGCCGGCGAATTTCTCCTGTCCCAAATTGCGCGCCCTTGCCGTCAGTTCCGCCTGTTCCGCGGTCAGGCCGAAGGCCTCCGGGTCCAGGATCGGTGCATCCTCTTCGGTTCCACTCATGATGCGATTGCCCTCTGCGTTATTGTTTGTTCGAAAAATGTGTCCAGTGCGGCGCGGAATGCCGCTGGCTGTTCGAAATGGGCCAGATGCCCGGCGCCCGGAATGACCTGATAATGCGCGCCCGGTATCTTGCCCGCCATGCGCTCCATCATCGCGGCCGGCGCGTTGTCGTCGTGTTCGCCCGCCAGCACCAGCGTGGGCACGGCGAGTTCCGCCAGCGCGTCGCGACGGTCGAAGGTCACCAGGCACTGCATGGCGGCGCGGTAGGCGGCCTCGGGCACGCGGGCCATGGCGGCGGTGGCGCGGGCCATGCCATCTTCGTCCGGACTGTCGCCGACAAGGCTCTCCACGATGGAAGGCGCCAGGACCGCCATGCGCTTGCCGGCATCCAGCGGCGCGAGGCGCGCTTTCAGAAAGTCCCGCTGCCAGTCGCCGTCCGGTTTTCCGAAGGCCGGGCTTGTGGCGTAAAGCACCAGGCTGGCCACGCGTTCGGGAAAGCGCGCGGCCAATTCCAGCGCCACCATGCCGCCGATGGAATGCCCCACAAGATGCGCCCGCTCGACCTCCAGCTTGCCGAGCAAATCCCTCAGCGCCCCCGCCAGCGCCGGAAATGTCATTTCGGGCAGGGCAGGGGAGTCGCCATAACCCGGCATATCCCAGGCAACCGCCCGGCATCGTCCCGACATTGCGTCGAGTTCCGGCAGCCAGCTTGTCCCGTCGCCGCCGATGCCATGCAGGAAAATCACGGCCGGCCCCTGGCCGCGCTCCACATGATGCGGCGTATAGCTCACGCCAACTCCTCCTGCAGCACCCCTTCGCGCACCACTACCATTCCGTCCAGCGACACCGTGCAGCCGCGCATCGGCAGGTCGAAATGGCCCAGCGTATGGCGGCCCGCGGTCTCGTTGGCGCCGGTCGAATAGAGGAAATTGCCGGCGACCGCGCGAAGCTCCGTGCCGTTGGTATCGCGCTTGTCATACATCGTCAGCGCCTCCCAGCGTGCCGCCGGGTTCATGCCCCAGCCGACATGGGACACGCCATAGGCCTCGCGGTCGCCCCAGGCGGCGAAATAGTCGCGCATCAGCACGGCATCCGGCCCGTAGCCCTCCACCGCGGTCACGTAATCATCCTCGATAACCAGCGTCACCGGCGATTCCAGATAGCGCTTGAAGGTCAGGTTTACGTCGCCCGGCGTCATCACCAACCGCCCGTTCACCGCGCCCGCCTTGGGGAAGCAAAGGACGATGCCACCGGGCCAGTGGGCGACCGTTCCCGGCTTCGTGCACCAGCCCCAGACGCCGGCGGTCATTGCGTCCGAGACATCGACGGTCAGGTTCGAACCCGCCACCGACGACACGCGCATCTGTTTCGCCGCTTTCAGCAGACGGTAGCCTTCCTTGACCTTCGGCTCCAGCGCCGGGTCCGGGGCGAGGCGTTCCAGCGCCTCCGGATGCTCGTTGCTGACCATCAACAGCCGCGCGCCGCCCTTCAATATGGCGGGCAGTTCCGGCGCATGCAGCATGCCCTCGACGGTCAGGTCCACGACCATTGTAGAGGCCGCGCAGGCCGCCATGACGGGCTCCAGCCCTTGCAGGGCATCCGAGGCCCCGGTCGAGCGCACGGCCACCGGCGCGCGTTGTGGCGGACTTGGGACGGTGACGTGAAATGCCCGCGCGCCCACGCGATGCAGCGCCAGTTCGGCCAGTTGCACGTTAACCGCCCGCGACTGGGTCTCCGACAGGATGGCGACGCTATCGCCGGCGCGCAGTTCACACAGCTCGAACACCCGCGCAAAGACGTCGATCCACTTCCCTTCGATGCGATCAGCCAGCAATATCGCCTCCCTTCATTCGTTGGCGGACAGAATGCCGGGAAGTGCTGCGAATGGGAAGCCCCGTGAATGGTGAAGGCGGGTCAGGCGGCCGTGGACCGTTTCACGAAACATCCAAGGGCGCGGCAACTGGCGACGGCGATTGCGGTCCAGAACACCAGACGCAGGGTCATGGCGCCCACCGTCCGCGTTTCGAATGCTCCGCCGGCCAGAACATGCAGGCCGAAGGCGGCGAAAACCAGCAGGGTCAGGATGGCGATCGCGGCGGCTAGGCCCGCCGCCCAACGTTCCCAGCGCCACAGACCAACCGCGGCGGCGATATAGGCGAAGCCCGCCAGAAAATTGAACCAGACGACGAACGGGACAAAGTCCCCGGCGATTATGCGTGGCCCCACGAGGAACAGCACCCCGCCGCCGGACTTCAGTGTCACGAGACCGAAAGCAAGAGCGATGACCGCCACCGGTTTCGCCCACCGGGGTGTGGAAACTGTCTGGTCCATCGGCATGGCTCCATCCTGTGTGAAAGGGTCTCTCATACAAAGTTAAGCACCCGTGGAAGGGACGAGAAGTGGCGCGATGTCGCAGGACGGGGGGCTGCCGCGCCCTATCGGCCGACCTCGCGGCGAAACCGCCTGTCCCGTTTCAGATGCCATTCCCGGCTCATCGCCTCGCCGCGGTTTTGGTAGCGCTCGGCATAGAGCAGGACCCACAGGCGGCCCCGGGTAGAGCGCGCGCCCTTGCCGGCATTGTGGGCGGCGAGGCGGGCGTCCAGGTCGGTGGTCCAGCCGACATAGGTGCGGTAGCCGGTTTCCACATCGCCGCTGCCGAGGATATAGACGAAACTTGCCATGCGCCGACGCGCCCCGGCTTCACCCGATTTTCAGATCGGCGAAGAAGTCGTTGCCCTTGTCGTCCATGACGATGAACGCCGGAAAATTCTCCACCTCGATGCGCCAGATCGCCTCCATGCCGAGTTCCTCGTACTCCACGCATTCGACCTTTTTGATGCAATCCTGGGCGAGGCGCGCGGCCGGGCCGCCGATGGAGCCGAGATAGAAGCCGCCATGCTTGTTGCAGGCCTCGCGCACGGCGCCTGAGCGATTACCCTTGGCCAGCATCACCATCGAGCCGCCGGCCGCCTGGAATTGATCGACGAAGCTGTCCATGCGCCCCGCCGTGGTCGGCCCGAACGACCCCGAGGCATAGCCTTCCGGCGTCTTGGCCGGGCCGGCGTAATAGATTGGGTGGTTCTTGAAATAGTCGGGCAGGGGCTCGCCGGTTTCCAGCCGTGCGCGCAGCTTGGCATGGGCCAGGTCGCGCGCCACGATCAGCGGGCCATTCAGCGACAGGCGGGTCTTGATCGGATATTTGCTCAACTCGGCGAGGATTTCCTTCATCGGCCGGTTCAAATCGATCTCCACCACATGGTCGGACAGGCTGGCTTCGTCGATGGCGGGCATGAATTTCGCCGGGTTGGACTCCAACTGTTCCAGGAAAATGCCGTCCTTCGTGATCTTGCCCAGCGCCTGGCGGTCGGCGGAGCAGGACACCCCGATGCCGATGGGCAGGCTGGCCCCGTGGCGCGGCAGGCGGATCACCCGCACGTCGTGGCAGAAATACTTGCCGCCGAACTGGGCGCCGATGCCCATGTTGCGGGTCATCTCGTGGACCTTGGCCTCCATGTCGAGGTCGCGGAAGGCGTGGCCGCTCTCCGACCCCTCGGTCGGCAGTGCATCGAGATAGCGCGTAGAGGCCAGTTTCACGGTCTTCAGGTTTAATTCCGCACTGGTGCCGCCGATGACCACGGCCAGGTGATAGGGCGGGCAGGCCGCCGTGCCGAGCGTGCGGATCTTCTCGTCCAGGAAGGCCAGCATGCGGTCCTCGGTCAGAACCGACGGGGTTGCCTGATAGAGGAAGGTCTTGTTGGCCGAACCGCCGCCCTTGGCGATGAACAGGAATTTGTAGGAATCCTCGCCATCGGCATAGATTTCCACCTGGGCCGGCAAATTGTCGCCGGTGTTCTTTTCCTCGAACATCGAGATCGGGGCTAACTGGCTGTAGCGCAGATTACGCTTGAAATAGGCGTCGCCGCCGCCGGCCGCCAGCGCCGCCTCGTCGCCGCCTTTGGTCCAGACGCGCCGGCCCTTTTTGCCCATGACGATGACGGTGCCGGTATCCTGGCACATGGGCAGCACGCCGCCGGCTGAGATATTGGCATTCTTCAGGAAGTCGTAGGCGACGAAACGGTCGTTCGGCGAGGCCTCCGGGTCCTCCAGGATATTGGCGAGCTGTTGCAGATGGCCCGGGCGCAGCAGGTGGTTGATGTCGATAAAGGCCTGCTCGGCCAGCAGCCGCAGCCCTTGCGGCTCCACCTTAAGGATTTCCTCGCCCTCGAACTCCGCCACCGAAACATGATCGCCGGTCAGCTTCTTGTAGGGGGTGGTGTCTTCGCCCAGCGGGAACAGGCCGGTATAGTCGTTGCTCGCCATGGAATGGTTCCTCTGTATCAAATCGAAATCCGCGCAGGAGGGATAACGCCGCCACGCGCGGGCGTCCAGCCCATTCGCCATTCCTCCAAAGACTGCGGAGCGACCTCATACTTCGAGACGCGGCTTTGCCGCTCCTCAGCATGAGGCACGAACGGTGGAGCCTCATGCTGAGGAGCCCCGCAGGGGGGGGCGTCTCGAAGTATGAGGTCGCTCGGTGCCGGTTCCGCGCCTTGCCGCGACCGTCTGCGGGAACTAACGTAGCGCGCAACATCAACCTGCCAAGAGGTCCGTAAAAATGCCGTTGCCCAGCATACTGGAAGGGAGGCTGCGCCTTCCCGTGATCGCCGCGCCGATGTTTCTGGTTTCCGGGCCGGAGCTGGTGATCGAGGCCTGCAAGGCCGGGGTGCTGGGAACACTGCCCGCCGCCAATGCGCGGCCCGCCAGCGAGTTTCCGGTCTGGCTGGACCGGATCGAGACCGCATTGGCCGACGCGTCGGACGCCGCGCCTTATGGCGTCAACATCTCCGTCCACCGCACCAACGAGCGCTTCGACGAGGACATGGAAACCATTGTCCGCCACAAGGCGCCGGTGGTCATCACCATCCTGGGCAAACCGGACAAGGTGGTCGAGGCCGTGCATGCATACGGCGGCATCGTGCTGCATGACGCGGCGACCGAGCGCCACGCCCGCAACGCGATGGCGGCCGGTGTCGATGGCATCATCGCGCTGGCCGGCGGGGCGGGGGGCCATACCGGCTGGCAGAACCCGTTCTCGCTGGTGCGTGAAATCCGCCGCTTCTGGGACGGCTGCCTGATCCTCGCCGGCGCGATCTCCGACGGTTACGCCGTGCGCGCCGCCGAGGTGCTGGGCGCCGATCTCGCCTATATGGGCACCCGCTTTGCCGCCACGGCGGAATCTCTGGCCGCGCCGGAATACAAACAGATGATGGTCGATTCCCACGCCGGCGACATCCTGCTGACTGACCGCCTGACCGGCATCAACGCCAACTACATGCGCGCCAGCCTGGAGGCCGCTGGCTTCGACATCGAAAAATTGCTGGCGGGAGACGCCCCCGCGCCGTCGGAAGTGCTGGAATCGGTGAAGGCCTGGCGGGATCTCTGGAGCGCCGGCCACGGGGTATCGCTGATCGACGACGTACCGGCGATTGCCGAGTTGGTGGACAGGCTGGAGGCGGAGTATGGGGCGGCTCGCTAGTTAATGTCTGCCGGCATCCGAATTCGTGACGATATTCATTTCGGGACTATTCTTACCAGTTGCGCCGGACTTGCCGTCTTTGCGCGGTTGCTTGTTTCCGTCACCGCAAGGACCGATCTGGTTGCGGATTGACGCCGTCGCTGGTGAAGGTCTGACCCACCATATATTTTGTCCCGCATCCGGCGACGCCGCAACTGCCGCCGATTTTCACGACGAAGATGCAGCTGGGCTGGTCATTGGGGGATGTCCTGTCCGCGATGGTTTCGGCGACCGCCGGCGAGTTCAGAAACGCGGCGACCGCTGGATGGTCCCGGTCGATTTCATCGCAAGCCTCGCCCGCCGCCGCCGCGCCGCCCGATGGCCAGGCCAGAAAAAGCGTGGCCAGCGCCATCGCCAGCAAACCGGGAACCGATAATATTCCGCCGGAGCCAACGTTCCGCCTACCGTTCATCGTCCGCTCCCTTATTTGCCAACCGTTTTGTAGCTCTTACCATATTTGCGATGAATACGCACCCGGCCTCCGCCGTCCTTGATCCCGTCGCTCCGCTGCGCTACTCAGGACCACAACAACAACGGGGGGCATTATGGCTATCGCCGATCAGAAATATCTGGAATCGCTGTTTGGGCTGGACGGCAAGGTGGCGCTGGTTACCGGGGCGTCGAGCGGGCTGGGGGCGCGTTTTGCGCAGGCGCTGGGGCTGGCCGGGGCGCGGGTGTTGCTGTGCGCGCGGCGCGAGGACAAGCTGCAGGCCGTGGTGGATGGGATTGCGCGGGCCGGTGGCGCGGCGGCGGCGATCCGCCTGGACGTGACCGACGAGGTCGCGGTGGGCGAGGCCTTCGACGCCGCCGAGGCCGCCTTCGGGCCGGTCGATATACTGATCAACAATGCCGGCGTCGCCAAGATGAACACCGTCATCGAGACGCCGGTTGAGGAATGGGACGAGGTGGTCGGCGTCAATCTGCGCGCCGCCTTCCTGGTCGCGCGCGAGGCGGCGCGGCGCATGGTCGCGAACGGGACAGGCGGCTCGATCATAAACATCGCCTCGATCCTGAGTTCGTTCGGAACCAAGGGCGGGGCGGCTTACTGCGCGTCGAAGGGCGGGGTGGCCCAGCTTACCCGCACCATGGCGCTGGAATTGGCGCGCCACGACATCAGGGTCAACGCCATGGCCCCTGGTTATTTCTTTAGCGAAATGAACGACGAATATTTCGAGACCGAGGAAGCGGCGCGGATGATCAAGGCCATCCCGATGCGCCGCGTCGCCGACCCGAAGGAATTGGACGCGGCGCTCTTGATGCTGGCCGGGCCCGGTGGCTCCTTCGTCACCGGCAGCATCGTCACCGTCGATGGCGGCCATACCCAGGCCATTCCGTAAGGGACAGCACAAGATGGATTTCGCGTTAAGCCCCCAAACCGAGGAATACCGCAAAAAGGTCCGCGCCTTCGTCGATGCGGAGATCATCCCGCTGGAGGCCGACCGCGCCAGTTACGACGACCATGGCAATATCGCCGAGGGGCCGCTGGAGGCGGTGCGCGCCAAGGCCAGGGCTGCTGGCCTGTGGGCGCCGCAGATGCCGCCCGCGCGTGGTGGGCTGGGGCTGGATGTAATGGGCCGCGCGGTGTTCTACGAAGAGGCCAACCGCTCGATCTTCGGGCCGGTCTGTTTTAACTGCTCGGCGCCCGACGACGGCAATATGACGGTGCTGGAAAAGATCGGCACGGACAAACAGAAGGAAGAGTTCCTGCAGCCCATCGTCGACGGCAAGGTGCGCTCCGCCTTCGTGATGACCGAGCCGCATCCGGGCGCGGGATCCGACCCCACCATGATGCTGACCACCGCCGAACGCCAGGGCGACAAGTGGGTGGTGCATGGCCGCAAATGGTTCAGCACCGGGGCCGACGGGGCGGCCCATTACATCCTGGTCGCCAAAACCTCCGACGACCCGCGCAAGGGCCTGACCGCCTTTCTGTTCCACAAGGACCAGCCGGGCTGGCGCGTCGTGCGGCGCATCCCGATCATGGGGCCGGAGGAACATGGCGGTCATTGCGAACTGGAATTCGACGGGTTGGAAATCCCCGACGAGAACCGCCTGATGGAAATCGGCGACGGGCTTAAGGTGACGCAGATCAGGCTGGGCACGGCGCGCCTCACCCATTGCATGCGTTGGCTGGGGCTGGCCAAGCGGTCGCTGGAAATCGCCAGCGCCTATATCAGCGAGCGCGAGGGTTTCGGCATCAAGTTGGCCGAGCGCGAGAGTGTGCAGCTGCTGCTGGGCGATGCCGCCAAGGAGATCCATATCGGGCGGCTGCTGGTGATGAACGCCGCCTGGAAGCTCGATCAGGGCGATTTCGCCCGCAAGGAAGTCTCGATCGCCAAGGTCCATGTCGCCGACACGCTGCACAAGGCGGTCGATACGGCGATCCAGCTCTGCGGCGCGCGGGGTTACTCGCAAGACACCGTGCTGGAATGGATGTACCGCTACGCCCGCCAGGCGCGGCTGGTGGATGGCGCGTCCGAGGTCCACAAGATGGTGCTGGCCCGCTACTACCTGAAGGAAGGCACCGACTTCTGGTCCTGGGGAGCCTGATGGAGGAATGGCGCGCGGCGCTGACCGACTGGCTGAGAGAGGTGGCGGGAGCGGACGATCTCGAAATCCTCGCCATGGACAAGCTCAGCGGCGGGGCGATTCAGGAGAACTGGAGCTTGCTGGTCGCGGTGGATGGCAGTGTCCGGCGCTGGGTCCTGCGTACCGACGCGCCGTCCGGCGTCTCTACCAGTCACGGCCGGGTCGAGGAATTCGCCCTGTTGAAAGCCGCGCATAAAGCAGGAGTCACGGTGCCCGAGCCGCTGTTCCTGAATTCAGATAGGGAATTGCTGGGCAAGCCGTTCTATGTAATGGAGCGGGTCGCCGGCCGCGCCGAGGGGCATGTTCTGGTCCGCGATCCGGCACTGCGGGGCGAGGGCGGGAACCGCCTCGCCGAATGGCTGGGGGCCGAGTTGGCGTGCATCCATTCTATCCGCCCGCCGCGCGCCGATTTGGATTTTCTGCCATTGCCGGAGGCGCCGCCGGCGCTTGCACGCATTGCCACCTACCGTGCCTATCTGGATGAATTGCCGTACCCGAACCCGGCGCTGGAATATGCGCTGCGCTGGCTGGAATTGCGCGCGCCCGAAACTCCGGAACTGGTGCTCTGCCACAGCGATTTCCGTACCGGTAATTATATGGTCGAGCACGGCTATCTGACCGGCATTCTGGACTGGGAATTCGCCTCCTGGAGCGACCCGATGGAGGATGTCGCCTGGTTCTGCGCCCGCTGCTGGCGTTTTGGCGCGTGGGAGCGCGAGGCTGGCGGCATCGGCGAGCGCGAGGCCTTCTATCGTGGCTACGAGGCCTATCACGGCTACGAGGCGGAACCGGGCCGCGTCGTCGACCGCGAAATCATACCCTACTGGGAGGTGATGGCGGCGGTGCGCTGGGCGGTGATCGCGCTGCAGCAGGGCGAGCGGCACCTGTCGGGCGGCGAGGATTCGCTGGAACTGGCCCTGACCGGCCTGCGCGCGCCGGAAATGGAGCTGGATGCGCTGATGGACATCGCGCGCATCGAAGGGCAGGGCAGGGCATGAGACAGCGCCCCGATGCCGCGGAACTGGAACGGCTGGCCGAGGCCATCCTGCGCGAACATCCCCTGCCGGACGACCCTAAGGCGCGGAGCTACGACCAGCGAATGGCACTCAAGGCGCTATCCATCGCCGCGTATGACCGGGACCATGGCGCGGGCGACATGGTCAGTGAAATCGATCTGTTTGCAACGCTCCATGGCGCGGATGCTGTGGAAGCGGTTGGAGAAAATGACGAGGCGCGAATCGAGGCGCTTAACCGCCGCCTCGCCGACGAGATACGCGGGGGCAATTGGGATGAGGCGCCGCCGGCGCTCATCGCCCTGTTCATGGCGCAGGTCCGCGCCCGCCTGGCGCGAAGCAATCCAAAATATTTGAAGGCGACCTTGGGCGAATAGCCGCGGGCTGCTACTTGATCAACCCCGTTTCCCGGTAAAAGCGGTGGGCCCCGGGATGCAGGGGGATGGCGATGCCGTCCAGTGCGCTTTCCAGCGTTATCTCGCGTCCCTGCGGATGGCCGGCCAGTAGCAACTGGTGGCTGGCGTCGTTCCACAGGGCCTTGGTAATATTGTAGACGAGTTTCTCGTCCATCCGCTCGCTGACGATCCACTGGGCGCCGACGCTGATGGTGTTTACCTCACCGATCCCCTCATAGGTGCCGGCCGGGATGGAACTACGGGTCAGGAAACCGAATTTTTTGATCAGTACGTCGATCTCCGGTCCCTCGATCGGGATCAGTTCGGCGCCGGCGGTCCTGGCCAGTTCCGCAACCGCGGCAGCCGGATATCCCGCGACGATGAAGAAAGCGTCCAGTTCGCCCGCCTTCATTTTCTCGATCGCCGGGATCGGCTTCATATAGGATGCTTTGATATCCTTGTCGCCGAGGCCGAAGGCGGCCAGGATCAGTCTTGAATCCACCAGGGTTCCCGAACCCTCTTCGTCCAGCGAAACTCGCTTGCCCGCAAGATCCAGGATAGAGCGGATTTTGGAGCCCTTGCGCGCCACCAGATGGATGCTTTCCGGATAAAGGCTGGCGATCGCCCGGATGCCTTCGACCTTGCCGGTTTCCAGATAAATGGTGGTGCCTGTATGGGCCCAGTAGGTGATGTCGGATTGGGCGAACCCGGAATCGACATGGCCGGCGGCGATTGCCTCGATATTGGCGACCGATCCATGGGCGGACTGGGCGACGGCGACCAGGCCGGGCACGCCGCAACTACCACCCTTGTCGCAAGGTCGCGAGCCCGGCGGATTGCTGATTGCCTGTGCGATCAGGCCACCGACCGGATAATAGGTGCCGCCGATGCCGCCCGTGGCGATACGGAAGAAGGTGATTTCCTCCGACGCGCGGCCGGGGGCTGTTCCCAGCAAGACGCTGGTAGCCAGTATTGTCGCCATAAAACGGAGCATGAAGAAGTTCCTCAACGGATATTACGCCACCTTAATTGGATTGTTGGGTAGACTAACATGTTGCGGATGAACAAGACATGTACAGTACAGGGCAGCGTAAATATCCTGCGATCCGTTGTATGAACCGAACAATGTACGGAGAGAGCTAAATGAAGCTTGAGGGATTAAAGCCACCGGGACTGGTCGTCAACCATCTTAAGGGCGATCCTGATGAGGTTCGCGCCAATGGCTGGCTGGAATGGGATGGATCGCTGGACCTGGACGCGGCCGTTCTGGGCGTGCCGTTCGACGGCGCTTCGACGGTGCGGCCCGGTTCGCGCCACGGCCCCGACGCCGTGCGTTCCGCGTTGGCCTTTTACACAACATGGTCAAGCGACGAGCGGTTCAGCATGGCGGGGCTCAGGGCCGCCGATATAGGCGATGTCGACGTGGTCGTCACTGACATGGCTGGGACATTCGCGCGGCTGCGCGCGGTGGTGCGGGAACTCGCCGAACGCGGTGTCGTTCCGATTTCCGTCGGCGGCGATCACTCCATCGCCTGGCCGATCCTGGAGGGCATTACCGCGGCGCGGTCGGGACGGCGGGTCGGTGTCATTCATTTCGATGCTCACCACGATCTGCGCGAGGCTCATTTCGGGGCGGAGTCCAGCGGCGTGCCGTTCCGCAAGGCCCTGGAATTCCCCGAGGACGCGGTTCTGGGCCGCAATCTGGTTCAGATCGGCATGACCGAGTTCTGTAACTCGCCCATTCATGCAAATTATGCCGAGGAAATGGGCGTTACCGTTATTCCGGGGCTGGCGGTGCGCCGCGACGGCATCGACCAAGCCGTCGATATTGCGCTGGAGCGGGCAGGCGACGGCACCGACGGTATTTACGTCTCGGTCGATATCGACTGCATCGACCAGAGCCAGGCCCCCGGCACCGCCGCGCCCAATCCCTGTGGGCTGGACGGGCGCGACCTGCAGCATGCGCTGCGGCGGCTGGGGCGGGACCCGCGCGTGCTGGGCTGCGACATCGTCGAGATCTCGCCGCCGCTGGACATCAACAACATGACCGGCAATCTGGGCGCGATGATGGTGCTGAATTTCCTGATGGGCCTGGCGACGCGCGAAACGGCGGAACGGGCTTGACGTTACTGTTACTGGAATGTCTAGACATCCGTCTTGCCGTCCACCCGTTCAGGAGAAAGATTAAATGAGCGACGAAAAAGAAAAGGCCAGCCGCGGCAACGGAATGGGGTTAAGACAAATCGTGCTTCTGTCCGTTAGTGCCGCCATTGCCGTGGGTTCGGGCCTTTTGGTCAGTGCGTATCTAAAAGAAGAGGAAGCCCTGCTGGATGAGACAAACGATCCGATGCATATGGACTGGATGTTCATCGACGCCGGCGATGCGGACCTGGTGATCGCGGGCCGCAAGGTTTACGAGGCGAACTGCGCCGACTGTCACGGGTTTAGTCTTGAAGGTCAGCCGGATTGGCGGCGGCGTGGAGCTGACGGTATTCTGCCGGCCCCGCCGCATGATGAAAACGGCCATACCTGGCACCACCCCGATGCCCTGCTGTTCGCCACCGTTAAGCTTGGCGGCCAGGCCTTAATGCCGACGGGAATGAAGTCTGGCATGCCCGCCTATGGTGATGTTTTGAGCGACCGCGAAATAGAATCCTCACTGGCCTATATCAAATCGCGCTGGCCCAGCAAAATCCGACGTCAGCAGGAAATGCGCACCAATCAGAGGCGCTGATGCGGCGGCCTGTTATTCCTCAATGATTCCTTAATGTTATCGTTTACGAAATCTAAAGCTATTCCGGTGATATTCATGGTGTCGGGATATGCGGTGGTGGGCGATTCGCTCGATTTTCCCGAAATGAATTTGCGGCTTTTTGCTGCATTGGTGCTTTGCGGTCTTGAATCATCCGCGATAGCTGGGCTACAACGCTCCGTTGCTGGTTTGGGTGGCCAGGGGTTGAGAGGGGAAGACAGCGGTATTGAATCGTAGGTTAAATGACTATAAATCGGATAAATACTGAAGATGAATTTCCAGAACATTCCCTCTAGTCTTGTTATCGCCTCTACAGCCCTTCGCGGTGCATTATGATGTTTTCGGGAGGCGCCGATAACAACTTAAACCCTTTTGGCCGCGATAGCGATTCCTGGGGTGTGCGCCGGGTGTTGGCCCGGATTTTTCGCGAACGCGAACTGCTGGTCCGCAGCGATGGTGAAGTACGTTTTCTTCGTGTCGGCGCGCGCATGCAAATGGCCTTGGCCGCCGGTCTGGTCGTTAGCGCCATTTGGGCGGCGACGGCGGTTCCGGTAACCATTACCCAACTGTTGACCAATTCGAACAATGAGTCCCAGATTTTCGAGGCCAAGATGGCCTATGCTGATCTGCTGGACGAGGTTACCGAATATCAGAATACCGTCGACAGCGTTACCTCGGCGCTGCGTGACAGCAGGCTGCAGCTTGAGGCGCAGGTCGCCGAAGCGCGCGAAATGGAGCGCCAGTTAGCCGGTGCGGGCGATGCGCTTGCCGGTCCTCGGACCATGATGGCGCAATCGCGCGAAGTGCTGCAAGGCCATCTCGATCAGGTAAACGGATCGCTGGCCGGTATTGAAAATGATGGCGAGGAACTGGAAAGCACGCTGGCGAAAATTCGTTCGGATATTGCGGCCAGCGACGATGGCCGCCAACTCGTGGAGCGTGCCCGCGCCCGCTTGAAGGAACGTGCCGAAGGGTTGGAAACGCGACTGACCGCCGTCGTCGATAAGAACCTGAGGGTGGAAGAGAAAAACGCGGCGCTTTCCACCAATGTGCAGGTCACCGCCGCCGAACGCGACGGCCTTTTAAAGCAGCGCGAAAATTTGCGTGGCACCATTCAGTCCCTGGAAGCCGATGTTGCGGCGCTGAGCCAGGTGCGCCAGGGACTGGAGGTTCACAGGGATGACCTGATGGCCTCGTTGACCGCCGTGCGAACTGAATACGATAATCTGTCCGAGGATCGCCTTGCGCTTCAGGAACAGGTGGCGGCGCTGGACAGCGAACTTCTTATGACGCAATCGAAGCAGGACGAGGTCAGGTTGGACCTGCAGGGCGTTGCGCAAAGTCTGCAATTGGTGATCGGAAGCCAGGCGGAGCTGGGCGATACGCCCAACGCGCTGCGCTCGCAGATCGACGGGTTTCTTGCCGATCTGACCAGTCAGCAGGCGATCGAGGATGCGGTGCTGCAGCGCGCTACCGAGCGTGCCGCCGGCAGCATCGGGGAAATTGAGAAAATTGTGGTCATGACCGGCCTCAATGTCGACAAACTCCTGGGTAAAATAGAGCCCCATGGCATCGGCCAGGGCGGACCGTTTATCGCGGCGTCCGATGTAATGCCGGGCAATGAGGAACTCGACGAAACCATGATCCTGCTCGACAATAACATGACGCGATGGGAAGCCTTGAAAGAGGTATTGCGCGCCGTGCCGCTAAGCCTTCCGGTCGATCATTATCGAACGACCAGCCGCTTCGGCACAAGGGTCGATCCGGTCAACAAGAAGCGCTCCATGCATGATGGTCTCGATCTGGCCGGGGCGATAAATACCTCGGTTTATGCTCCGGCGCCGGGAACCGTCGTCTATTCGGGCGTCAAGGGTGGGTACGGCAAATTTGTCGAGATTGACCATGGCTATGGAATCGTTACGCGATACGCACATTTGAACAAAAACCTCGTGGAAGTCGGCGATATTGTCGGCCACCGTCAGCGCATTGCCCTGCTGGGCAACAGCGGCAGGAGTACCGGTCCGCACTTGCATTACGAGGTTCGCTTTGACGGCAGACCCATGGACCCATTTAAATTCATCAAGGCTGGACGATATGTTTTCAAAAACTGACAAGGATACCCCCACAATGACTCCCGCGGCGGCGCCGGACAAATCCGGCAAATCCAACGTTCCCTCGATCATTAGCGCCAATCTGACGGTCACGGGTCACATGAACACGAACGGCGATGTCCAGATCGACGGCACGATCGACGGCGACGTTCAAAGCAAGCAAATCACACTCGGCGAAAGCGGCGTTGTGAACGGCGCGATTGTTGCCGATCTGGCCCGGATCTCGGGAACGGTAAACGGATCGATCACCGCGCGCGTGGTTGAACTTGGCCGTGCCGCCAAGATCACCGGCGATATCAATCATTTCAGTCTCGCCATCGAGCCCGGCGCCTTCATCCAGGGCCAGCTCACCCATGTCGATGAGCAGAAGCTGAAGGCACCGGTCGGTAACGGCGCCGACATCAAGCCGACCCCGATTATGTCCGCCGACGCGGATAAGAAACCTTCCGACCTCGGGAAAAGTCTTCCGAACTGAAGCAGTTTCGGCGGATAATTCCGCCAAGGATATTAATTGACCGGTCGGGTTAGTTCCCGGCCGGTTTGTTTATGCGGACTGTTCGCGCAGGATTTCGGCGTAAAGGGCCGGATCCGTATTGCCGCCCGAGCAGATGCAGACGACGGCCTTGTCCCGGCAGTCGATTTTACCGTCCAGCACCGCCGCCAGCGCCGCCGCGCCGCCGGGCTCGACCACCAGCTTGAAATGCCGGAACGCCACCGCCATGGCGCGTTTAACGGCTTCGTCGCTGACCGCGGCCCCGCCGTGGGCCAAATCGCGCAGGATCGGGAAGGTTAACTCACCGGGGGAGTTCGGCAGCAGTGAATCGCAGATCGTCTTGACGTTGCCGTCGACGGATTTGCGCGCGCGCGCGGCCATCGACTGCGCGGTGTCGTCCCATCCGTCGGGTTCCGCCGTCCAGATATCCGTATCGGGCGACAGGCGGGACAGGGCCAGCGTGACACCCGAGGAAAGCCCGCCACCGCCACAGGGGATAACGACCGCGTCCGCCGTGACGCCCGCCTCTCTGCATTGCTCCACGATCTCCAGGCCAACGGTTCCCTGGCCGGCAATGACGCCGGGATTGTCGTAGGGCTTGACCAGGGTGGCGCCGCTGTCGGCGGCGATGCGGGCGCCGATCTCTTCGCGATTATCGTTGTACCTGTCATAGAGCACGACCTCGGCGCCCCAGGCCCGGGTATTGGCGACTTTTATGGCGGGCGCGTCCGCCGGCATCACGATGGTCGCCGGTACGCCGAGCATGGACGAGGCCGCCGCCACTCCCTGCGCATGATTGCCCGAGGAAAAGGCCACGACGCCGGCCTTGCGGGCCGCCTCGTCGAATTGCGAAATCGTATTATAGGCGCCGCGAAACTTGAAGGAGCCCGTGCGCTGCAGCGGTTCCGCCTTGATCATCAACCGATGGCCGAGTTCTTCGTTCAGCAGCGGCGCTTCCAGGAGGGGCGTTCGGACGGCAATGCCTTTCAGCCGCCGCGCCGCAGCCTCGACATCTTCGAAGCTGGTGGCGTAATCCGCCCTTGTCTCATTTGTATCGGTCGAGGAATTCATTCAGGGCCTCCACGGCTTGCGGTTCCGACAGGCTGAGCGGATGACCCACACCCGGCACGGTGACGGCCTTCAGATCGGAATGCTCGCGCTGCATATGGTCGAATATTTCCGGGCTAAGTACATCCGACTTTCCCCCGCGAAAAGCAAGCATGGGGATGGCGCAAATCGCCCGGAACAGGGACCAGGGATCGAAATCGTGGCGCGCCTTTCCGATGGCCTCGGCCAGGCGAATGTCCCAGTCGAAATGCAGCATGCCGTCGTCGCCCTTGCGCCAGGTACCGCGCGCGCCGGCCAGCCATTCCTCGTCGGTCGCGCAGGACAAGTTCGGGAACATGCGCTTCATTTCGGCCACCGCGCTGGGCCAGTCGGGCTGCGGATGGTCGCGGCCGATGTAATCCATGATGCGGGTCAGCCCGCTGTCGGCGACTTCCGGCCCGACATCGTTCAGCACCACGGCTGCGATTGCAGACGGGACCGCCAGCGCCAGCCCCATGGTCAGGAATCCGCCGAACGAGGTGCCGATGATTACGGTGCGATGCAAGCCCGCAACCGTCATCAGGTGGCGCACGTCGCTGACATGCACCGTCGGGTGATAGTTGGCGGGGTGCGGGTCATGGTCAGACTTGCCGCGGCCCCGGTAGTCCGGGCAAATCACCCGGCGTTCCTCCGCCAGCCGCGACGCCACTCGGTGGAAATCCCGCGAGTTACGCGTAAGGCCCGGCAGGCAGAGAACGGGGGTCGCCGTGGATTGCGGGTCGCCATAGTCGCGGTAATAGAGCGACAACCCATCCTCGGTCAGGTAACGGCGCTCCCGGTATTTGGTCACGGATCAGGCCAGCCCCAGCAGGCCGGGCAGGGGGGCGAGGTTGTCGATTTCGCGGTCCGGCGCGCCGGGGATGCGTTCAGGCGGCTGGCCGAAGCGGTTGACCCAGACCACGCGGAAGCCGAAATGCGAGGCGGCATAGGCGTCCCAGGCGTTCGACGACATGAAGCAGATTTCGCCCGGCTCCACGCCAACGTGGTCCACCGCCAGTTGGTAGACGCGCGGGTCCGGCTTGTAGATGCCGACATCCTCGATCGACAGGGCATGGTCCAGCAGATCGGTCAGGCCCGCGGAATCGATCGCGGCCTTCAGCATCGTGGGCGCGCCGTTGGACAGGACACCGGTCTGCAGCCCGCCGGCCTTCAGGGCGGCCAGCATATCCGGAACTTCCTTGTAGGCGTCGAGCTGCAGGTACAGGTCCATGAGGCGCTGGCGCATGGCGGGGTCATCCAGCCCCACCGCCGCCATGGCGTAGTCCAGCGCATCGCCGGTGACTTGCCAGAAATCCACATGGGTGCGCATCAGGCTCCGCAGCCAGGTATATTGCAACTGCTTCTGGCGCCAGATATCCGACAGTTGGTCGGCCTTGTCGCCAAGATCGCCGCGGCAGCGCGCCGCCGCCGAATGAACGTCGAACAAAGTGCCATAAGCATCGAAAATGCAGGCGCGGATACCGGGAATTTCAGCCTCGGCCATGGGGAACCTCCTCGTTTTGCTGTTGCCATCCCGATCCCGGCTGCCCGCCCCGGAACGAGTCGGTGGATGTTATAGCATGAGGGAGCGGGTGTTGGGCTAGAGGCGTGGCTCACGATTCGTTTCGCAATCCGGACATAACCGACTATGCTGACTGCTCTTATGGAGGGAAAATATGGCGACCGAAAATCGTTCCGCCCGCCTTGCGGTGTTAATCGATGCCGACAACGTATCGCCTCGTGTCGCTGATGGGCTTTTTGAAGAGATCGCCAAGATCGGCGAGGCCAGCGTGCGTCGCATTTACGGTGATTTTTCCGGCACGGGTCATAAATCCTGGGCTGATATCCTTTCCCGGCACGCCATTATTCCGCATCAGAATTTTGCCTATACCAAGGGTAAGAATGCATCCGACATCGCCCTGGTGATTGATGCGATGGACTTGTTGCACAGTGGACGATTCGACGGATTTTGCCTGGTTTCGTCGGATAGCGATTTTACCCGCCTCGCCGCGCGCATCCGGGAGCAAGGGACCGACGTCTATGGCTTTGGCGAGCAGAAGACGCCGGAAAGTTTCCGCCAAGCTTGCCTTCGTTTCATATTTACGGAAAACCTGCTGCCCGAGGCGCCGGCGCCGGACCGCGTTCCGACTCCCGGGTCGAAGCCGCTGCAACCGCCCAGCGCCGCCGTTCCTGTCCTGCGCAGGGCGGTTTCCCTGCTTGAAGACGAAGACGGCTGGGTCGGGCTCGGCGCGGTCGGTCAGCAACTTGGGAAGCTGGCCCCCGACTTTGATTCGCGCACCTACGGCCATGTGAGGCTGAGTGACCTGGTCAAGAAAACCGGCGCCTTCGAAGTCGAATCCACTAAGGGCACGGGGATAAGAATCCGCCAGAAGAAAATCTCACAAAAGAAAAGCGCCGCGAAAAAATAGGGATGCAGCCGTCCTACTCCGCCCCTTCCGGCCGGTCGTAGCCCGGCAGGCCGCGGGTCAGGTCTTCGGGGTGCAGCAGGACGACGCGTTCGTCATCCAGCTTCCAGCGATAGATCGGCAGGGTTTCCAGGATGCGCTGCACGTAGTTGCGGGTCTCGGAAAACGGGATCGATTCGATCCAGTCGATAGCATCGTCCAGCGAACCCCGGGGGTCGCCGTTTTCCTTCAGCCATTTTTTGACCCGGTGCGGCCCCGCGTTATAGCCCGCCAGCGCCATCACCATCGATCCTTCATACTTGATCAGCAAGTCGTCGAGATAGGCGCTGCCCAGTGTCAGGTTGTGATAGGGGTCGGCTGTCAGCCGGTTTGTCGAGTGTCCCTTGATTTCCAGATCGTGGGCGACTTTCTTCGCGGTTGCCGGCATCAGCTGCATCAGCCCTCGCGCGCCGGCCCGGCTGTGCGCCGCCGGATCGAAGGCGCTTTCCTGGCGTACGAGCGCGTGAAGCAGCGCCGGGTTTAACGGCAAATCCCCTTCGACGGCCAAGGTCGGATAGCCCAGATCCCGCAGCAATACACCATCCCGCGCCGCCCGCCGCGCAATATAGACAGTTATCTCCGTTCGGCCGGCATCGCGGGCCAGTTTCGCGGATTTGACCCATTCGGTGGTGGTTTCGCTACGCAACGCGATGTGGCGCAACAGGGGTATCAGCGCCTTGTCGTTGTCCAGCGAGGCGAGGAACGCCATCGGCGACTTTATGGGGTCGTTGGATGCGCCGCCCGCGTCGATAGGCGCCCGTGTCGCCTTCAGACCGATCAGCAGCCGCGCCAGCCGAACCAGATCGTCGCGTTCGAAGGTCTCGGCTTCGGCGGCGTCGATCCGGGTTTCGCTGCCCGCCGGTGGTGGGTTGGCCATGCCCAGCCGGTTAGCCGCCAACTGGCCGTAGAAGGTCGTGCCATGGCCGGCGGCGGTCCGGTACCATTGCTGGGATATCTTCTTCTCGCCGGCGGCTTCGGCCGCGCGGCCCGCCCAATAGGCGCCGCGGGCCCGGCTGATTGGATAGCTGACGAAATCATATAGTGTTGAGAAATGACCGAAGGCGGTATGCGGGTCGTCCATGAAACGAAGCGCAATCCAGCCGGCAAGGAATTCCGCATGCGAACGTTTTACCCGGTCGGTCAATCCGTGGCCGTGCACCAGGCGGTAGGCGGTCCCGGGGTCGCCATCGCGCAGGAAACGGCGGGCCAGAATCTCGCGCTCGCTCCACCATCTCCTCGGGTGGCTTAACTCGCCCCTGTAGCTCAACAACAGGTCCGCGGCATCCGTGTTCATTTCCTTGCGCCGGCGCCAGCGTACACGCTCGTAATAGAGGCCGGGGTCGTTCTCCAGCCATGAGGGAATTCTCTCGATGGCGGTATCGACGCCGCCCTTCTCGCCCATCAGCCTCAGCCTGGCGTCGGCCAGCGCACGACGGCCCTGGCCCAGACTGTTCATAAGGCGCCGGGCCGCGGTTCTGCGGTTGTCCCACAGCAACCGGTCCAGCCGCGCCGCGTTGTCCTCGGACTCCAGATAGTCGCCAAATTCGGCCAGATAATTCTTTTCATCGGCCTTGCTCATATTAAAGCGGGCCCAGCCCCGCCTGATCATGTCGACCGCCTTGCGTTCGTTTCCACCCTGGAGCAATGCTCTTGACCAGGCGATGGATCCTTCCAGCGTGCGCGGCGCGTGGTTCTCGAACCAGTCCAGTTTGGCGCGGGTGGGGGTGGCGCCGTCGATAGCGCGTTCAGCTTTCCGGGCCAGGGTGCTGAGCTTCGGCCAATCGGGGTTGGCGGTGATAAAAGCCGTCAGTTCCTCGAAGGACTGCTTCCGGTCCGTGTCGCGAAGCAGGACCCATTGCACGAGCTTGCCGACAAGATGGTCCTGAACAGGTAGGATGGGGATCGGCGCACTGGTTTGTTCCTCCCGTGCCCCCGGTTTTTCCGCATCCGGAATGACGGGGCGATTGGCGGCCGCCCCCCATGGGTCGATGGCGGGATCGCTGCCGGTTTTCAGCGGGTCCGTGGTGCTGGCGAGTTCGAACGGTATTTCCGCGGCCTGAACGGTCGCACCCAGCAGGACCGCCAGGAAAGCGGCCAGTGCAAAACGGGTAGCTGTTGTTTGTCGGCCTGCCATTGCACTCCCCGGCAAGATGCCGTTTCCTCAGTATCCAGATAGCTGTACGGAATTGAATCTATATGAATAGTACCAAGAAAATGTAAACTTTATGGCAGCGGTGACCCGCGTGCCGTGCTTGCCGCGAACCGAATCTGGCTGTATGTTCCGGCGACGCGTGCGGGCGCAGCCCTGTGGCAAGCGTAAAAGTAACGTGATATCAAGGAGTTGAAAATGTTCAGCGGTTCTTTCACCGCGCTGATCACCCCATTCCGCGACGGCGAAGTGGACGAGAAGGCGTTTCAGGAATTCGTTAATTGGCAGATCGAGGAAGGAACGAACGGCGTCGTACCGGTCGGAACGACCGGCGAGTCGCCCACCTTGAGCCATGACGAACATAAACGCGTTGTCGAACTCTGCATCGAGGTTGCGAAGGGGAAAGCGCCGGTAGTTGCCGGCGCCGGCTCCAATTCCACGGCCGAGGCGGTCGATCTTACGCGCCACGCAAAAAGCGCGGGCGCGGACGCGGCCCTGGTTGTGACGCCCTATTACAACAAGCCGACCCAGGAGGGGCTCTATCGTCATTACGAGGCGATCGCGACGGCCGTCGACATCCCGATTATCATTTATAATATCCCCGGTCGCAGCATTGTCGATATGACGGTGGAGACGATGGCGCGCCTGGCCAAACTGCCGAACATCGTCGGCGTCAAGGATGCGACCGCCGATCTGGCGAGGCCGTTGGCGACACGCCTCGCCTTGGGTAGCGAGTTCTGCCAGCTATCCGGCGAGGATGCGACGATCGCGGCCTTCCTGGCCCAGGGCGGTCATGGCTGTATTTCGGTAACGTCGAACGTGGCGCCGCGCCTGTGCTCGGACCTGCACAAGGCATGGCAGGCGAAGGATTTCGACAAATTTGGCGAGATCCGGGACCGGCTGATGCCGCTACATTCGGCGCTGTTTTGTGAGAGCAGCCCAGGTCCGACCAAATATGCGGCCAGTCTGCTGGGCAAATCCTCGCCCGAAACCAGGTTGCCCATGGCGCCGATCGCCGCGGCCAGTCGCGGCCGGGTTGAGGAAGCGATGCGGACCGTGGGTCTGCTGAACTAAGTCAATGGCGGTAAAGAAAAAAGGCACGCGCGCGGCGGCTGAAAACCGGCGCGCCCGGCATGATTATCTTATCGAGGACACGGTCGAGGCCGGCCTGGTGCTGATGGGCAGCGAGGTAAAGTCGCTGCGTCTGGGCCATGCCACGCTGGCCGAATCCCATGCCGGACCCAAGGACGGCGGGATTTGGCTGTTGAACTGCCATATACCGCCCTACCAACAGGCAGGGCGCGAAAATCATGATGCCAAACGCCCCCGCAAGCTTCTGCTGCATAAGAAAGAGATGCAGCGCCTGCTGGAGGCGGTGAAGCAGAAGGGCATAACCCTGGTGCCGCTGAAAATCTATTTCAATGACCGCGGTATCGCCAAAATGCTGTTGGGGCTGGCCAAGGGCAAGAAGCAGCATGACAAGCGCCAGGCCGATAAGGACCGCGACTGGAAACGCCAGCAGGGCCGCCTGATGCGCGAGAAGGGTTAGCCTTTTTGAAGGCTGCCCGGCGCCGGCCCGGCGCCGCCCACGCAAGTGGGAAAACAGAGAGTTACGCCAGTCTGGCGCGCAATTCAGCAAATACCGCGTGGAACATTTCCTCGGTAAGGCGGCCGGTGTTGGTGTTGTAGCGCGAGCAGTGATAGCTGTTGGCCATCAGCAGGCCGCTAGGCAGTTCATGCATGGCGCCGTGGCCGAATTTGTATCGTGCGGCGACCAGCCCCATCGAGCGCAGCACCGCCTTATGGGCGATCAGGCCCAACGCGAGGATCGCGCGGAGGCCGGCCAGGCTTTCGATCTCCGCATTCAGGAAGGGGTTGCAGGCTTTGATTTCGTCGGTGGTTGGTTTGTTTTCCGGCGGCACGCAGCGCACCGCATTGGTAATCCGGCAATCAATCATTTTGAAGCCGTCATCGGGCCGGGCGTCGAACTTGCCGTCGCCGAAGCCGAACCTGGCAATCGTGGGATAGAGCAGATCGCCCGCATAATCGCCGGTAAAGGGCCTGCCGGTGCGGTTGGCGCCGCGCACGCCCGGCGCCAGACCGACGATCAGCAGCCTGGCGTCCACCGGCCCGAAGCTTGGCACCGGTGCGTTATGCCAGTCCGGCCATGCGAGCGCGTTGGCGCGCCGGTATTCGGCCAGTCGCGGGCACAAGGCGCAGTCGCGCGCCGGTTCGTCCATGGGCATGTCGGGAAACGTGCCGTGGATCAGTTGGCGACGTCGTAGGCTGCTTCTTCCGCTGCGTTTATCTCTTCTTCCTCGGGGTATTCGTCGGCTTGTTCGCGCGGGGTATGTATTCTTGCAATCTGGTCCGCGATATCCTGCAGTTCGATAAAGTGATCCGCCTGGCGTCGCAATTCATCGGCCGCCATCGGCGGCGCGGATTTGACCGTGCTGACCACCGTGACGCGGACACCCTTGCGCTGGGCAGCCTCGACAACACAGCGGAAGTCTCCGTCGCCCGAGAAGATCACCACATGGTCCAGGCGATCGGCCATTTCCAGGACGTCGGTCGCCAGTTCAAGGTCCATATTGCCCTTGATCTTGCGCCGGCCTGCCGAATCTGTGAATTCCTTGGTTGGCTTGGTGATCATCGTGTAGCCGTTATAGTCCAGCCAGTCTACCAGCGGTCGAATGGGAGAGTATTCTTGTTCGTCTACCAGCGCGGTGTAGTAAAAAGCGCGGATCATGCGGCCTTGCTTGTTGAACAACGACAGCAATCGCTTGTAGTCGATGTCGAAGCCCAGTGCGCGGGCGGCGGCGTAGAGGTTGGCCCCGTCGATAAAAAGCGCGGTGCGCTCGTTCGGATAAAAATTCATTGCCATGGTCTAATACCTGAATAATTTCAGTTAATACAGATTCCGGACGGTTATTAAATTGCAGCCCCTTATTGCCCGGGCGGGAGCAGCCGATCATGAAAATCTTATTAGATCATTCAACCCGATCCACCCCTTAACTATTTGTTTACTCTTTATAGAGGTCTTGGGCAAGCGTTGCGGTGTAAAACGCCGAAAAAATCAATTTACATTGTTAACGGAAAGGACCTCCGGACTTTCGGTTCAAAGAACTTGCGTAACCGGGTGCGCAACCCTATATTCCCGCGAGAAATTCAGGTTCCCATAAGGATACGATCAGTCATGGCTCGTGTTACAGTAGAAGATTGCGTTGAGAAGGTCCCCAACAGATTCGATCTTGTTATGTTGGCGGCGCATCGCAGCCGCAATGTTGCGGCGGGCGCGCCGTTGACAGTGGACCGCGATAACGACAAGAATCCAGTCGTCGCGTTGCGCGAAATCGCGGACGAAACGATCGGGGTTGACGAAACGCGGGAGTCGCTGATCCGCAGCATGCAGCGCCACGTCGAAATTGACGAGCCGGAAGAAGAGGATGCCCTCGAACTGATGGCGGGTACGATTATGGCCGGCGAAGAGGCCAACCCCAGCGAATATGTCCGCGAGGGTGAACTGGTCGAACACGACGAGTCAGAGGAAAGTTTGCCGGAAGATGCCGCCTCTCTGGAGGCGGAAGACACTACGGACCTTGCAGCAAACTTGCCTCGCCGGCGTAGTAGTGGCTCTTGCAAACGTCCACCGGATCGGCGGTATCGGCGGAAGCAGCCAGTTCTCCCGGTGCGACATTGCCAGCCAAGCACTCGAGAATCTCCAACAACCGGCTTCCGCGTGCTACCTTTTGACACGCCGCCTCGCGTATGTTCCTGGCTTCCTCGCGAGCTTCATTGGCATTGGCGGACCGGCCGGCCGCGTCAAGCTGACATGCCTGATCGCACAGGACAAGGAACAGTCTGGCATCGGCGTGGGAAACTTGGTCCTGATGTGTGCGTACCCAGCCGTAGTCCGCCGCCGCTTCGGCCGTTCGGCTAAGGATCCACAATGGAGTCGCGCGAGCATAGCGAATCCAGGTACTGTCAGGCCCCTCCATATCCACCGCC
>CBFDDT010000021.1:0-34384 GCA_965603635.1 uncultured bacterium
TCCAATTGATCGGATGATGCTCTAGGTCGTTTGCGTTCAGTGCGATCGAATGAAGCGCCGGTCCCTTTATCGGGGCCGGCGTTTTGTTTTTCCATGCCGGTCCCCGTGGACAGGCTTTTGCGGGAGTTGCGCGACCTGGATTTCAGGCGAGAGCGGGACGGCGATCAGGTGGGCTGGGAGATGCTCCGGCAGGGGGAGCTGGTTTCGTTGCCGATCCCGATCCCGCTACCCCGCCGTCGGCCCCAGTGTCCCTTTAAATCTGAAATTCAATTGATCGAATTTCAGATTTAAAGGGACTCTAACTTCTTGAATCTAGTGTGATTCAGCTTCCGAAACCCGCCACATTCAATGTGGCGAATTTCGGAACCATCACACTAGCAGGTAATACATCTTCACCTGCCCCTTGTTCTTGGCCTCCAGCAGGCCGCGTGCCTGGAGTTTGAAGGCCTGGCCGACGAGGCCGACCGTTGCCTCGGATATGTTGATTGGCCCGGATTCGCAGTTTTCCTGCAGCCGCGCCGCAAGGTTCACCCCGTCGCCCCACACGTCGTAGGTCAGCCTGCTCAGGCCGACGATTCCGGCGATCACCGAGCCGGAGTGGAGGCCGATGCGGATGGGCCATTCCGGCAACAGGAGTTTTTTGCGTTCGGCATTGCGTTTTTCCATGGCGTCGCGAACCTCCAGCGCGGCCAGGCAGGCGCGGTGGGCGTGGTCCCGGGTTTCTGCCGGCAAGCCGCTGGCCGCGAGATAGCCGTCGCCGATCGTCTTGATCTTTTCCAGACCGTGCTTTTCGATAATCCGGTCGAAGAGTGAAAAGAAGTCGCCCAACTGATCGATCAACGCGCGCGGCTCGGTGGCTTCGGTCAAGGTGGTGAAGCCCTCGAAATCGATGAACATGATTGTTGCCGAGGCGTAGTAGCGCGGCTCTACAGGGTCGCCGGCGATGATCCGCGCGGCGACTGGTGAGGGAAACAGGTCGCGAACCAGCTTTTCCGTCCGGCTGGCATTGGCCTTCTCGGTCTCCAGGGCCCGCGATGTTTCCTGGTTTTGCCGGCGCACTTCGATGATCTGGCGTCTCAACTCCAGTTTGGACAGGACCTGGCGGGCGAGGCGCCGCATGCACTGCTGTATGTGCGGTTCCAGCTCCATGACCGCGGTGTCCCAGACGCAAAGCGTGCCCAGGGCGAAGCCGTCCGGGTTGATCAACGGCATGGAGCAGTAGAATTTGGCGTTTGGCGGGTTCTTGACGGTCGGCAGTTCGGCGTAGCGGGAATCCTGGCTCATGTCCGGGACGATCAACAGATCGCTCTGGCAGATCGTGCGCGAGCACAGCGTCAGTTCGCGCGGGCGCTCGGTGAGGTCGGCGGGCAGGCCGTATTTCGATTTCAGCCACATTCGCTCATCGTCGAAAAAGCCGATGTAGGAGACCTTGCAGCCGGTCAGGGCGGCGGCAAGTTCGGTGATGTCGTCGAAGTCCCGTTCCTGTTCGGAATCGAGAATTTCATAATCCTCGAGGGCTTTCACCCGTTCGACGTCGTCGTCGGGAATTTCGATGCCCTTGTACAAGGCGCACATATGAAACGATCCGCTCTAATTGCCAGCCACGGGCAAGCTTGCCAAGCCGGCCATGGACCGGCAAGCCCTAAGTTGTGTTGGCGGGGTATTAAATCGGGGCGCGGGCAGTTTTTGGCCAGGAGCGGCGGTTCAGCCCCGATCGGAAGCCGTCGCGAAAGATAGCCCGCCGCGCGCCGCCGTGCGGACTCAGAGCAACGCCGACAGGAGGTGCGTCGATTTTTCGCCGGTGTCGGAGAGAGGAAATTCCACGAAGGTGGAGGTAACGGGTTGCCGGCCGGCCCAACGGAGGTCACCCGACAGGCGCGAGATCAGCATCTTGTGGCTCGTCATTTCGTAAAACTCGAAATCGTCAACCGTGTCCAGGCCATCCGCGGCCATTTCGGAATAGCGTTTTCCGGTATAATCCTCGCGGAGCCGCGCCACCATTTGCAACCCGACCAGCCTGTAGTGGATATCGAAGGGGTCGTACATCACATCCGCCAAACTGATGCGGCCATGCCAGCCCTTGAAATCGTGAAAGTCGAAATCGGCCCAGGCGGGGACGGGGCGGTCGCCGCGTTTTCCCTGCCACAGCCGGACCAGATCCTCGCAGCCGGGCAGCATTTCAGGTTCGACATCGCGCTCGAACGTCTCGTACAGCCAGCCCTTGGCCTTCCTCCATACCGTCATGACGTTGTTTTTCTTTCTTTTTTACCGGATCAGGCCCCACCTGACCGGATGATTATCGACAACGCCATTACCCCATAAGTTCTAATAGCACTGTTTTCGTGGTAATGTGCAACTAAATGGTGTTATGCAAGAGTCTCAAAAGGGGAGGCGATCCGATTCCGGAGCCATGGGATGCGGCCCGGTTCTCGCAATTCAAACATTTCAGGGCGATAGCGCTAAACTTCGGATAATATCCGACGGGAGGCAGGCAGATCATGGACATCGAGCATTCGCGGCGGTTCGTGGCTTACGAAGAACTCGACCGGACGCCCAATATCGTGGTCGATGGCGCGGGCAACGCCGCCACGGCGATTACCTTGTCGCACTGGCCGAAAAGCGGGACTCCGCGGGCGCTGAAGGCGGATACATCGACGGAGATCGTTTTCAATTACCTGGCGGCGCCTGAATTTCATGTCGCCGCGGCGGCGGTTTCCAACAATCATTTCGACGAAGACGGGCTTGCGGGACTCTATGCCCTGATCGAGCCCGAGGCCGCGATCCGCATGCGGGAACTGGTGGAGGGCGTCGCGGAGGCCGGCGACTTCGCCACCTATCGGGATCGCGAGGCGGCGCGGGTCGCCTTTACGGTGTCGGCATTCGCCGATCCCCCGCGATCGCCCCTGGACCAGGCGATTTTCGAACTGCCATACGCCGAACGATGCGCCGCCCTCTACCGGGAACTGCTGCCCCGTCTGGGCGAGATGCTGGCCTATACCGGCCGTTTCCGGAAATACTGGGAGGCGGAGGACCGGATATTGACGGACAGCGAGCGCGCGCTGCGGCAAGGGGACGTGACCATCGAGGAACTGCCCGAGGTCGATCTGGCCATCGTGCGCATCACCGAGGGACGGGCGCGGGAAATCGCTCATCCCATGGCCATCAACAACGCGACCCGATGCAACCGCATCCTGACGCGGCAGGGCCGACGGTATGATTTTGCCTATCGCTATGAGAGCTGGGTGCAGTACATCAGCCGGCCGCCGCCGCCACGGGTCGACCTGGCGCCCTTGGCCGAGGCGCTGAGTGGGGACGAACCCGGCGCGGCGCGATGGGTCTTTGACGGCGTGTCGGAAATCACGCCGCGAATGACGCTGTCCGGCGCGGAGGAAAGCGCGATCGCGCCCGAGACCTTCGCGGCAAGGCTGGCCGAATTTCTTGCCACGGCCCCGCCGGCCTGGGACCCTTACGATCCGATGTGACCCGGGCTCCGCGCGGGCTCAGAGCATCGCCGTCAGGATATGCGTGGCTTTTTTGCCGTCATCGGCGAGCGGGAAATCGATGAAGGTGACGCTTAAATGTTTCTGGCCAGCCCAACGGAGGTCACCCGACAGGCGCGCGATCAACATCTTGCGGCTCGTCATTTCGTAAAACTCGAAATCGTCAAACGGGTCCATGCCATCCGCGACCATTTCGGTATAGAGCTTGCCGGTGTAATCCTTGCGCAGTCGCTCGGCTATCTGCAACCCGACCAGCCTGTAGCGGAAATCGAAGGGGTCATATGTTACGTCCGCTAAACTGATGCGGCCATGCCAGCCCTTGAAATCGTGAAAGTCGAAATCGGCCCAGGCGGGGACGGGGCGGTCGCCGCGTTTTTCCTGCCACAGCCGGACCAGATCCTCGCAACCGGGCAGCGCCTCGGGATCGACATCGCGCTCGAACGTCTCGTATAGCCAGCTATTGACTTTCCTCCAGACCGTCATGGCGCCACGTCTTCCTTGCTGAATCCCAGAAACAGTTTCGTCGGAGGCGAACCATGCCGACGGTGTTATCGCTCCGCGAGGTTGAATAACATTACCGCGGTCACCTGTCACTGAAGTATGGGAAGGCTACGCAGGGGGATGTCCCATAAAATGCCTGCTTGACGGCGGCCCCTCTTTTTCAACAAGCTGTATCCATAAGTTTACGAACGGGGCGGGGCGGTCATGGCGGCGGATGAATTTCACGGGGCCAATCGGTGGAAGCGGTTTTCCGATTGGGACGAGCGGGCGCTTCGGCTGGACAATTTCGCGGTCGAGGACCCTGAAAACGGTTTCGCGGCCTTCCACGGCGCCAACGATCCCGCACCCGGATTGACGATCGAGGACGGCCGCGTTACCGCCATGGACGGCGTGGCCGAGGCCGATTTCGACATGATCGACCTGTTCATCGCGCGCTATCATCTGGACATAAACGCCGCGCCCGATGCCATGGCCATGCCGTCGGAACAGGCGGCGCGCATGCTGGTCGACATGAACGTGCCGCGGGCCGAAATGGTGCGGCTCGCCCATGGCATGACGCCGGCCAAGCTGGCCGAGGTGGTGGCCCATCTCAACGCCATGGAGATCTCGTTCGCCTATTCCAAGATGCGCGCGCGCCGCACGCCGGGAAACCAGGGCCATGTCACCAACGCCAAGGACGACCCGTTGCAACTCGCCGCCGACGCCGCCACGGCCGTGGCCTTCGGGTTCGACGAGATCGAGACCACAATGCGGGTGTCGCGCAATGCCTGGTCGAACGCGCTGGCCTGTTGCGTGGGCGCGGCGGTGGGGCGCGCGGGCACGCTGTTCCAATGCTCCAGCGAGGAGGCCGAGGAGCTGCAGATCGGCATGGCGGGCTTTACCTCCTACGCCGAGACGGTCTCGGTCTACGGCACCGAGAAGGCCTTCATCGACGGCGACGACACGCCCTGGTCGAAGGCCTGGCTGGCCGCCGCCTATGCCTCGCGCGGGATCAAGATGCGCTGTACCTCGGGCGCGGCGTCGGAATTGCTGATGGGGTTTCACGAGGCCAAGTCGCTGTTGTATCTGGAAGCGCGATGCCTCTGCCTGCAGCGCGCCATGGGGTCCCAGGGCACCCAGAACGGCGGCATCGACGGGGCGCCGCTGGCCACAAGCATGCCCGGCGGCGTGCGCGAACTGATGGCGGAAAATCTGCTGGCGGTATGGCTGGATCTGGAATGCGCCTCGGGCAACGACGCGCGCTCGTCGGAGTCCGAAATCCGCATCGGCGCCAAGATCCTGCCGTTTCTGATGGCCGGATCGGACTTTATCTGTTCCGGGTTCGGGACCATCCTGAAATACGACAATTCCTTCAACCCGTCGCTGTTCAATGGCGAGGAGTTGGAGGAATATCTGGTGCTGCAGCGCGATTTCGAGGCCGATGGCGGGCTGACCCCGGTCGAGGAAACCCGGGTGCTGGAATTGCGCGGCCGGGCGGTGGATGCGCTGTCGGCGGTGTTCGAGGAACTTGGCCTGGCCAATCCCGACGGCCGCATGAAGGCCAGTGTCGTGGCGGCCTCCGGCTCGGACGAGACCGAGAGCTATATGCCGCGTGACGTCGCCCCGATCAGCGAGGCGATCAAGCAGCGCGGCATCTCGGTGGTCGATGTGATCCGCGCCCTGCACAAACGGGGCTTCGTCGAGGAGGCGGAGAACCTGCTGTTCCTCGTAAAACTGCGGGTGTCCGGCGACTATCTGCAGACCTCGGCGATCGTGCGCGAGGGCCGCGTCATCGGCGCCATCAACGACCCCAACGAATATAGCGGTCCCGGCAGCGGCTATCGGATGAGCGAGGAACGCCGCCAGGAGATCTCCAACATCCGCGACGTGCTGGATCGCGAGGAAGTGCTGCGCGGCGCGGCGGTTCATCGGCCTGCCGAGGCCGCGCGCATCGCCTATCGCGACATGGGGCCGGCGCAAAAAGGCGGGGACAAGGCGGAGGTGGTTATCGGGATAAGCCCGGCCTTCGGCCTGCAGCTTTACCAGACGCTTGCCGGACACCCGTTAAGCCGGATCCTGGCCGAGATGATGGCGGGCATCGAGGAGGCGGGCTGCCGCGCCCGCATCGTGCGCTTCCGCCATACCGGCGACACCTCGTTCCTGGGGCTCAGCGCGGCGCATCTGGCGGGCTCTGGCGTGGGGATCGGCATTCAGGCCAAGGGCACGGCGGTGATCCACCAGAAGGACCGCCTGCCGCACAATAATCTGGAGCTGTTCTCCAACGCGCCGATCACCAGGCTGGAGCATTACCGCAAGCTGGGCGCCAACGCGGGGACTTACGCGCGTGGCGAGATGCCCGAACCGGTGGTCGTGCCGACCCGGGGCGAGGCGATGGGGGCGCGCTATCATGCCAGGGTGGCGCTGATCTATGCCATCGAGACCGGGCTGACCAGCGAGGGCGCGGCGCCCGAGGACGTAACCGTCGACTTCAAGGAGGGCGCCACATGAGCAAGGACAAGCTGGGCATCGCCGACTATCCGCTGGCCGAGCACCGGCCGGAACTGGTGCGCGGGCGGCGTGGCAAGGGGCTGGCGGAATTGTCCCTGGACGAGGTTCTGTCGGGCGCGGTGGAGATGGAGGATCTGCGCATCACCCCCGAGGCGCTGTTGCAGCAGGCTGAAATCGCGCGCGACGCCAACCGCGCCACCCTGGCCGGCAATTTCGAGCGCGCCTCGGAAATGGCCGACCTGCCGCAGGATTTCATCATGGAGGTCTATGAACTGCTGCGCCCGGGCCGCGCGCCGGACAAGGGCGCGCTGGAAGCCGCCGCCGCCCGGTTGCGCGGCGAATACGGCGCGGAGAGGCTGGCGCAATTCGTTGAGGAGGCGGGCCAGGTCTATGAACGGCGCGGCCTGTTTACGTTCAGATTTTGAATTGAAAAATAAAGGAGAGGGATGTTGATGAACTGGAAAACCGCCTACCGCTCTATCTATTACGATGGCGCGCCGGAGCCGGACGATCTTGACCTGAAGCCGGCCGAAACCGCGCTGCTGGTCATCGATGTCCAGAATACCTACATGGCGCGCGAGGAGCCGGCCGGCCTGTCAGCCGAGGACCAGGCCCGCTACGACGCCTGGACACCGTTCCACGAGCGGATGAACAATATCGTTATCCCGCGCATCGCCGACCTGCTGACTCGCGCCCGCGAGAACGATATCGAATGCCTGTTCGCGCGCATCGCCTGTCACACCAAGGACGGCCGCGACCGGTCGCTGAGCCAGAAGAAACCGGGCTTCAACTATCTGCTGCTGCCCAAGGACGAGGACCCCTCGCAGATGGTTCCAGAACTGCAAGCCATCGGCGACGAGATCGAGATCACCAAGACCACAGACTCGGCGCTGACCGGCACCAATCTGCGACTGATCCTGCATAATATCGGCATCAAGAATATCATTGTCTGCGGTATCTTCACCGACCAGTGCGTGTCGTCGACGGTGCGCAGTCTGGCCGACGAGAGCTTTAACGTGGTGGTGGTCGAGGATTGCTGCGCCGCGGGGTCGGACGAACTGCACTTCAAGGAGTTGGAGATCATCAACATGATCTATTGCCATGTGGTCTCGTCGGTTGAGTTGAAGGAGATGATGGGGCTGGACTGACGCGCCGTTTCCCTCCGCCCCCGCGCGCTAATCATCCGTGTGCTGTCAAATGGGGGATGCCTGATGTCAAGACAGATCCCCCCTTTTGCCCGGCTAATGATACAGTGAATAGTTTTCCCCATCGTGGGGCCGCTCGTTGCGGCGGGTGCAGTGGTCTTTCGGGGGCCGCGCCGCAAGAAATATCAACGACGCTAAAGCGTCATTTATAATCCTGCCTTGGGAGGTGGAAATGTTGAAGACGAACAAGACACGCCGTAATTTCCTGCAACAGACAGGCGTCTGGGCCGCCGGCGCCGCCGGTGCCGCGGCCGCGGGAAGCATGGGCATGCCCAATTTCGCGCAAGCCGCGCGCGACAAGGAACTGAATATCTATTGCTGGGAAGGTTATAACTCGGACGACGTGCTGGACCCGTTCCGGCGCGAGTTCAAGGCCAACGTCAAGGCCGAGGGCCTGACCTCGGACCCGGATGCGGTCAACCGCCTGCGCGCGGGCGAGACCAAGGTCTGGGACCTGATCAATCTGAACAATCCGTGGGCCCGTGAAATGATGTGGCCGGAAGGGTTGATCAAGGAGCTGCCGCGCGACCGCTTCGAGCCGATGTTCGAGGCAATGATGCCGGAATTCCATCCGCCCTATGAATGGGCCATGGACAAGACCGGCAAGCATCTGTTGGGCATGACCCAGCGTTTCGGCCCGTTCAGCTTCGTGGTCAATACCGACAAGATCAGCCGCAAGATGGGCGAGGATCAGGGCTTCAAGCTGTTCCTGGATCCCGCCATGAAGGGTCGATACGGCGTTCTGACCTATGATAACTGGAACATCTACCACATGTGCATCGCGGCCGACGTGCATCCGTTCAAGAAGCATAATCAGGCCGAAATGGACGCTTATACAAAGGTCGCCAAACAGATCTTCAACGGCGCCAAGCTGCTGACCGACGATCTGGTGGCGATGAACCTGGCCCTGATCAATGGCGAAATCGATGCCTACTTCACCGGCGGCACCTACACGGCCTCGCCGGCCCGTTTCGACGGCTCCAAACAGGTCCGCGGCATCACGCCGAATTCGGGCCCGATGGACGGCAAGGGCGGCATCGTGTGGATCGAATTGACCTCGGTGGTCAACCATCCCGATCCTTCGCCGCTGGCCGACGAATTCCTGGCCTATGTGCAGCGCCCGGACGTTTCCAAGAAGGTCGCCTTCGCCGAGGGCACCTACAACCCTGTGAGCCAGATGGGTTCGAAGGATGTGCTGGCCCTGTTCAACAAGGAAGAACTGGACGCCATCCAGTGGGACAGCCTCGAGCAGGAAATGGCCAACTCGGTCGATTACGACATCAATCCGGATTACGATGCGATGTACGAAATCTACTCGGCGGCCAAGCGCGAGCGCGAGGGCTGAGACCAGCCACCGCGTTCACAGGTTAACCGGATCGGCGCCTCCGCATGCCCTCGATGGCATGATCGGAGGCGCTGTTCTGTCTAATTCACCAGCAGCCCGCCGAAAGCGTATATGAGTACCGATACAGACCGTCCGATCCTGGAACTGAAAAACATCGTCAAGAAATTCGGCGGTTTTACAGCCGTCGACGATCTCAGTCTCGATATCGTCGAAGGTGAACTTTTTACCATTGTCGGCCCATCGGGCAGCGGCAAGACCACGATGATCCGCATGCTGGCCGGCATGGACAAGCCGACCGGTGGCGACATACTGTTGCGCGGCAAGCGCATCAACGATGTGGCGGCGAACCGTCGCCCCACCTGCATGGTGTTCCAGTCGTTGGCCTTGTTCCCGCACCGCACGGTCGGCGAAAATGTTGAGTTCTCGCTGAAAATCCGTGGCGTCGATAAACCGACGCGCCGCAAGCGGGCCGAGGAACTGCTGGAACAGCTTCACCTGCCGCTGTCCTATTACGATAAGGGCGTCAATCAATGTTCCGGCGGCGAGAGGCAACGCGTGGCGCTGGCCCGCGCCCTGGCCTTCGACCCTGAAATACTGTTCTTCGACGAGCCGCTGTCGGCGCTGGATTTCCGGCTACGCAAGACGCTGGAAAAGGAACTCAAGGACATCCACCGGATGACCGGCAAGACCTTCGTCTACATCACCCACAGCCTGGAAGAGGCGATGGTGATGAGCGACCGCATCGGTATCATGCGCGAGGGCCGGCTGGTGCAAGTCGGCTCGCCCGACGAGATTTACAATCAGCCGAAGGACAAATTCGTCGCCCAGTTCATGGGCGAGGTGAATGTGCTGGAGGTCGAAAAGGCGGGCGAGGGCAGGGTGCGCGTCACCAACAACGGCATCGAGCTGGCCGCCCACGGCATGGGGCCCGATTTCGAAAATGGTTTCCTGGTGGTCCGGCCGGAGGTCGTGCGCATCGGCGACAATGCCGCCGACATGGCCAACAAGCTGACGGGCAATCTGTTCAACGAATATTCCCTGGGCTCGCGGGTCCAGTACCAGATCCGCATGGCCGAGGGCGCCACATGGGTGGTCGAGCGGCTGCGCGACGAACGCTATTCCGGCCAGTTGGACGATGAGGTCACCATCGGCTGGCAGCCCGAAGACGCCATGCTGGTGTCGGAGTAGCCGGGTAATGGCGGAACCGGCGGGCAAACGTTTCGTTGAATGGCTGCGGCAACCGGGCGTGCTGGCGGCCGTGCCGGTTACTCTTTTCCTGGTGATCGGTTTCGCCGGGCCGCTGGTCCTGGTCTGGTGGTACAGCCTGATGCCGCCCAAGACCTTCACCCTGGCCCAGGCGCCGACGCTCGATAACTTCATCTCCAGCGCGGCCGGCAGCTATTACATATCCTTCGGCTGGTCGCTTTATCTGTCGGCGATCACCGTCGTTATCCTGTTGCTGATCTGCTATCCGCTAGCCTACGGCATGGCCAAGCTGTTCGGCAAATGGGCCAATCTCATCACCCTGCTGATCGTGTTGCAGTTACTGGTCTCGGAAAACATCCGTCTGTTCGGCTGGGTGCTGTTCCTGCTGAAAAATGGCATCATGGACGGCAGCGTCCAGTATCTCTTCGGTTTCGCGTTGCCCTCGATCCTCTATACCGTGCCGGCCATCGTACTCGGCCTGGTTTATGTCTATCTGCCGTTCATGCTGTTCCCGATGGTGCTGGGCCTGTCGATGGTGCCCGATTCGCTGAAGGAGGCCGCCTTCGACCTCGGCGCCACCCGCAAGGCCGTGTTCTGGGAAATCGAGCTGCCGCTGGCCTCGCCCGGCATTATGATCGGCGGGCTGCTGACATTCGTGCTGGCCCTGGGGTCGCTGGCCGAGTCCAAGATCCTCGGCGGCCAGAAGGTAATCATGATCGCCGACGATATCGAATCCGCCTTTACCTTCGCCCAGAACTGGCCGCGCGGCGCGGCGCTGTCGGTGCTGGTCATGGTGATCTCCGGGGGGCTGGTGCTGTTGCTGCTGCGCCGGCTCGACCTCGACCGGATCATGGGGCGGCGCTGACCATGGAACGCAAGGGTCGCAATGTCACGAGCATGCTGATCTGGGTCTGGACCGCCTGTATCCTGGTTTTCCTGTACATCCCGATCGTCTCGGTCGTGCTCGCCTCCTTCTCGCGCCAGCGCTATTTCCGCTTCCCGGTCCAGAAATGGGATACGAAATGGTACGAGAAGGCGATGGATTCCCTTTCCGTGCGCGCGGTTTTCGAAACTTCGATATCGGTGGCTCTGCTGGTGACCGTGTTTTCCGTCCTGCTGGCGTTCTTCGGCGCGCTGGCGTTCGCGCGCTACGACTGGAAGGGCCGCAAGGTCTTTCAGCGATTGCTGCTGTTGCCGATATTTTTCCCTCAGGCCGTATTGGGCCTGGCGCTGCTGCTGTGGTTCTCGACGATCGGCATTATTCCCGACTGGCAGACCGCGGTCTTCGCCCATATGGTCTGGATCGTGCCCATCGTGACGCTGGTGATGTCGATCCAGGTCTACAGTTTCGATCCGGCGCTGGAGGAAGCGGCCTTCGATCTCGGCGCCTCGCGCTGGAAGGTCATGCACGAGGTAACGCTGCCGATCCTCTGGCCGGGGATTTTTTCCGGCGGGTTGTTCGCCTTCCTGCTGTCCTGGGGCAACTTCCCGCTGTCGCTGTTTTCCACCGGCGCCGACCAGACCATTCCGGAATACCTCTACGCCAAGATGGTCTCCGGCTACACGCCGATTGTCCCGACCCTGGGCGCGCTGACGGTCGCCGGCGCGGCCCTGTTGATGGGCACGGGTTTCGGGCTGATGTGGCTTATCCGAGCGCGCCAGCGCATTCTCGACCGCAAGGAAGCCACAGGCTGATAACCTTCATCCAATTCAATATGCCGACAGGCAAAGCTCAAGGAGAATTAACATGCTGACACCACTCACCGGACGTTCCGTCATCGTCACCGGCGCCAGCAAGGGCATCGGCAAGGGTATTGCCCGGGTGTTCGGGCGCGCCGGGGCCAAGGTACTTTCCGTGGCCCGCAACGAGGCCGAGGCCCAGGCTGGCGCCGACGAGATCATCGCCGCCGGCGGCACGGCGTCTGCTTTTTCGGCCGATGTCCGCGACCTGGCCTCGATGGAAGCGATGGCCCAGGCCGCGGTCGATCGTCATGGCGGGCTGGACGTGCTCTGCGCCAACGCCGGCATCTTCCCGCAATCCAAGATTCTCGACATGGATGGCGACGAATGGGATCTCGTGCTCGGCACCAACCTGAAGGGCACCTTCAATTCGGTGAAGGCATGCATCCCGCATCTGGCGAAAAGCGACGGCGGGCGGATCATCCTGACCTCGTCGATCACCGGGCCGATCACCGGTTATCCGGGCTGGACCCATTACGGCGCCAGCAAGGCCGGGCAGCTTGGTTTCATGCGCACCGCCTGTATCGAGCTGGCGAAATATGGCATCACCGTCAACGCCGTCATGCCGGGCAATATCAAGACCGAGGGGCTGGATGGCCTGGGCGAGGATTATCTGGCGACCATGGCCGCCTCGATCCCGCTGGGCAAGATCGGCGATGTCGAGGATATCGGCAACGCGGCGCTGTTCTTCGCCTCGAAGGAAGCCAATTACATCACCGGCCAGACCATCGTCGTCGACGGCGGCCAGACCCTGCCGGAATCGCTGGAGGCGTTGGCGGAGGTTTGATTGTCCCAGGTTGAGCCGCACTTGAAACGGCGCGGCTACTCGCCGGGAGATCCTTCGACAGGCTCAGGATGAGGAGTGAGTGGTTAAAATATAAAAAATCCTCATCCTGAGCCTGTCGAAGGATGCAGCCACTCGACCAATATTACGGGCCTGAAACATCCGTTCCCGCGAATATCTGGAAGTCTTTAAGACCCCAGTAATCGGGCGCGGACGGTGCGCGGGGATTCTCCCGTCCACCGGCGCACCGCGCGCGAGAAGGCGGATAGCTCGGAATAGCCTAGCAGAAAAGCGATTTCCGAGAAGGGCAACTGGCGCTGCTTCATATACATCATCGACAGGTCGCGCCGGGTCATTTCCACCAGATCCTTGTAAACCAAGCCCTCGCGGCTCAATTCTCGCTTGATGGCGGCGGGCGACAGGCGCAGTTCATGGGCGACGGTTTCGAGCGGCGGATAGCCGTTGGGCAGTCTGGTGCGGATAATGGTGCGGACCTGGCCGACCAGCGACGTTTCGCCCTCCGGCAGCGCCGATAGTTGCTCCAGGCAGGTCTGCATCATGGTCATCAGGTTCAGGTCGCGGCCCGGCATCGGCCGGTCCATGATCTCCGGGCGGAACAGCAGCGCATTGGCCGGCTGCGAGAAATAGACCGGCGCGCCGAAGGCGTTTTCATGTTCGCGCGATTCCACCGGGTTGGGATGCTCGAAATGCACTTCCTCGGGCGCCCAGCCGGCGCCATAACATTCCCGGAACACGTTCAGGAACATGCCCAGTGACAGCTCCGCATCCTGGCGGCGTTCGATGATATCGGGGGCCTGGATTTGATATTCCAGCCGCATCAGCCCGTCCTCGTCGTGGATCAGCCGCATCAGCGACGATGCCTGGTGATAGGCGAACAGTTCGACCATGTTTTCCAGCGCGCTGCCCAGCGTGGGCGAGGATACGATGGCATAGCCCCACAGGCCGAGGTCGCGCGGCTGGAACTGGTTGCCGAACCACAGGCCGAAATTATCGTTGCCGGTCAGCCGCGAGGCTTCCTCGAACAGATTGCAGAACGAGCTGAGTTTCAGTTTCAGGGTCGGTTCGCCCGCCATGCTGGGCGCGATGCCCGAATGGCCGAAAATCCGGTCAACATCGCCATGCAGGCGTTCGATGTAATCGACAATGCCCGTTGCGGCCGAAGCCAGTACGATCGGTGCGGTTCCGTCATGGCCCTTATCGGGCCCGGCCCAGTCCCGCCCTGCTGCGATGGGGCCCATATCCCTTGTCCGCCTTTTATAATTTCGGTTTTAAAATTTTGGCGTACCGGATGATTGCACAGGTGTTCCGGTTTAATCAAGCGGCGCAAAACAAGCCGCGCCTCACCCCGTGGCCGTATTACCGGCCGGGGTCATTAAATTTGGTAATTTCCTGGCCTATCCGAAACTGGATAAATAGGCCTCGCAGAGCGGCACGGTGTCGCCGGTGAAGGATACGCCCATTTCCTGGGCGAGTTCGGTTTCTGAATGCGAGCCGATCCAGGCCACCAGCAGCAGGCGGCGCAACATGACGAAAGTCTGGATTTCCGCCTCGTCCTCGGCCGGCAGGTCGCGAACCTTGCGGTAACCCCTGACCCAGGCGGCCAGCAGGCCGGGCACTTCCGGTTTGTCCTCGAAAAAGGACACCGTCGTCGCGCAGTCGTAGAGCAGCCAGCTGAAGCCGCTATCGTCGAAATCGATGACCTTGGTGATGTCGCCATCGATCAGCAGATTGGCCAGCCGCATGTCGCAATGGATCAGCCCGAACCGGTCCGGCCCCTTGCCGAAGCGTTCAAGCCGGCGGCCGATCAGGTCCACCGTTTTGCCGAACAGCGCCTCGATTTCCGGCGTCAGCCCCATGCCGTCGCGCCAGCTTCCCCAATGGGGCGTCGCGCCGAGACTGGTTTCAAAATTCCATGTAAGCCGTTCGAAATAGTCAGGTTTTTCCCATCGACGCACATGGTCATGCATGCGGGCCGCGGTCTCGCCAAGGATCTCGAACCATTCCTGCAGGTTATGGGCGTTCTCCGAGGGCTCGTCGCCGGTTTCCCAGTCGGACAAGACCACATGGCGCGGGCGCGGCAGTAATTCGTGCGAGACAGACTGGATAAGCTCGCCATCCTTGCCGGGCACGGCGACGGGCGTGATGACCGCCCCGTCCTCGCGCAGCGCCGTCAGCCAAGCCAGCTCGGAGGCAATTGCGTTCTTTGAATGATAGCCCTCGCGATGCACCCGCAGGGCCCATCGGCGCCCGCCCGGTTCGTCAACGCGATAGGTCGCGTTTTCCGACAGGTTGATCATCTCGACGGTGCAGCCCGCCGGCAGGTCGTAATGGCCAAGCGCCGCCTGGGCGAGCGCCAGCAGGCGGTTTAGCTGTTCGTCGTGGGGCAGCGCGTCGAAATCCATCATCGTTCCTTCAGACTATGACGCCCGCGCCGCCGTCACTTGACAGCAAGCCCGGTACTTTTGACAGCCGGCGAGACCTGCGCCCCTGTTAAATTTGGGCCCTGTCATGTCAAACGGTCGGGGCCGGATTGCGCTACCATGGCGACATTGAAATGAGGTGCCGTAGTGAGCGAAGAAAAGCTCGACTTTCTTGCAAGATCCAAAGAGTTCTGGAACCCGGGAAAAACCCAGGCTTGGCAGGATATGGGCGTCGATCTCGTCATCGACCGCCGCGAGGGTTATTACCTGTACGACATGGACGGTCAGCGGCTGATCGACGTGCATCTCAATGGCGGCACCTACAATATCGGCCATCGCCATCCCGAACTGGTCGAGGTGCTGAACCAGGCGACCCGCAAATTCGACATGGGCAATCACCATTTCCCCTCGCTGGCGCGCACCGCGCTGGCCGAGGCCCTGGCCGCCTGCACGCCGGGCGACCTGCAATACACCATGTACGGCTCGGGTGGCGGCGAGGCCATCGACATCGCCATCAAGACCGCCCGCAACGCCATGAAAAAGCGCAAGATCGTCTCGATCGAGAAAGCCTATCACGGCCATACGGGCCTGGCGGTGAAGACCGGCGACGAGCGGTTCTCCAAGCTCTTCCTGTCGGAGGATACGGCCGGCGAGTTCGTCCAGGTGCCCTTCAACGACCTGAACGCCATGGAAGACGCCTTGCGGGGCCGTGACGTCGCCGCCGTCATCATGGAGACGATTCCCGCGACATACGGCTTCCCGATGCCCAGGGAAGGTTACCTGCCCGGCGTCAAGAAGCTCTGCGAGCGTTACGACGCGCTCTACATCGCCGACGAGGTGCAGACCGGCCTGATGCGTTGCGGCGATCTGTGGGCGATCACCCGCTATGGGGTCGAGCCGGACCTGCTGGTCACCGGCAAGGGCATCTCGGGCGGCATGTACCCGATTGCCTGCGTGGTGGTGTCGAAGGACCATGCCGGCTGGCTGAAGGAAGACGGGTTCGGCCATATGTCCACCATGGGCGGGGCGGAACTGGGCTGCATCGTCGCGCTGAAGGTGCTGGAAATCGTGCAGCGGCCGGAGGTCGTCTCGATGGTGCGCTATATCTCCAACTTTATCCGCGCCGGGCTTGACGACATCATGGCGCTTTATCCGGATTTCTTCACCGGCATCCGCCAGCATGGCGTGGTCATGGGGCTGGAATTCAACCACCCCGAGGGCGCCAAGCCGGTAATGAAACATCTCTACCGCAACGGCGTCTGGGCGATCTTCTCGACCCTCGACCCCCGGGTGCTGCAGTTCAAGCCCGGCGTGCTGATGACCCAATCCATGTGCGAGGATCTGATCCGCCGCGTCGAGGTGGCAATCGGCGAGGCGCGGCGCGAGGTCATGGGCGCCGGATCGCGGAGGACAGGTTAGTGGCCTGTATCAAGCATATTGCGCCCATGGGACGGTCTTGCGAGGTCATCCGGGAAGGCGTGGGCCGCGCCGCGATGCCGGTGCATCGCAAGTGGCGCGCAACGCGATCCCATGGGTGCAATATGACTGATATAGGCCACTAGATGGACGATTTCGTCCAGCGGTTGATCGATATTACCGGTTCCGCCGCCGCCCAGAGCGCCCGCGCCGATCTGGTGCTGGAGCGCGCCCGTTGGGCCGCCGGGGAATTCCACCGCTACGACCGCGAGCGCACCATGGCCGTAGCGGATGCCGTGGCGCGGGTCGCCTTCGACAAGGCCGGCGAATATGCCGACTGGGCGGTGCGCGAAACCGGCTTCGGCGTCGCCGCCCACAAGAAGATCAAGAACGAGCTGTCCAGCATGGCGCTGGTCGATCATTACCGGGGCGAGGATTTCGTTAGTCCGCGCATCGACGAGCAGGCCAAGATTGTCGAAATACCGCGCCCCGCCGGCGTGATCTTCGCGCTGGCACCCTCGACCAACCCGGTCTCGACGGTTTATTTCAAGATCCTGTCGGCCCTGATGACCCGCAACGCCATCGTGATCAGCCCTCATCCGGCGGCGCGCGAATGCTGTGTCGACGCGGCGCAAACTCTCGCCCGGGCGGCGGAGGAGGCCGGTGCGCCCGAAGGGATCATCCAGGTGATCGTGGATCCGACGATTCCGCTGATCGACGAGTTCATGCGATCGGAGAAGACTGACGTTATCCTGGCGACCGGCGGCTCGGCGATGGTCCGGGCGGCTTATTCCTCGTCCAACCCGGCGATCGGCGTCGGCCCCGGCAATGCGCCGGTCTTCGTGGACGGCACCGCCGACCCGCGCGAGGCCGCGCGCCATATCGTCGAGAGCAAATCCTTCGACAATTCCGTGCTCTGCACCAATGAGTCGGTGCTGATAACGGTCGAGCCCGCGGCCGAGGCGCTGAAGCGGGAACTGCGCAAGGCCGGCTGTCATATCTGCAGCGACGAGGAAACCCAGGCCGTCCGCCGCTACCTGTTCCACGAGCGCGGCTTCAACGTCGAGGCGCTGGGCCGCGACGCCACCTGGATCGCCGAACAGGCTGGCATCAAGGTTCCGGCCAAAACAACCGTGCTGGTAACCCCGATCAGCCTGATTGGTGTCGACGAGGTGCTTTCGCGCGAAAAGCTGTGCCCGGTGCTGGGCTTTTATGTCGCCGCCAGCAATGCCCAGGCGATGATGCAGGCCCGCGCCCTGCTGCGCTTCATCGGCGCCGGCCATTCCGCGGCCATTCACAGCAACGATACCGGCGCCATCATGGATTATGCCGCCATGGTCGAGGTTTACCGGGTGGTGGTCAACGCACCCTGCAGCCAGGGGGCGGCCGGTTTCGCGACCAACCTGGCCCCGACCTTCACCATCGGCACCGGTTTCTTCGGCCGCTCGTCGGTCGGCGAGAATATCGGTCCGCGCCATCTGGTCAACTGGACCCGTATCGCCTACCACAAGGACAGCGACGTCACGCTGGACGCCATCGCCCATACCGCGTTGCGTCATCCCGGTCCGGTGCCCGAGGCCCCGTCCGATGGCGTGCCGGGACGCTCGGCCGCCGATCTGAGGCCCGCGGCCCGCGGGGCGGACAGCCAGGACGATCTGCTTGAGGAAATCAGGCGCATCATCGCCGAAGAACTGCGCGCGGCATTGAAGGGCTGATAATGGCGGACCTTCGATCCTTTATATTCATCGACCAGTTGCAGCCGCAGACCATGTGTTACATGGGCACCTGGATGCGCGGCGCGCTGCCGCGTGCGCGCTCGGCCGCCCAGATCGTTGAGGTTGCGCCCGGCCTGGATATCGAGGCGCTGACCGATATCGCGCTCAAGGATACCGAGGTGCAGGCCGGCATCCTGATTGTCGAGCGCCAGTTCGGTTATCTGGAATTCCATTCGCAATCCACGGCGGCGGTGAAGTCCTCGGCCTCGGCCATCCTGGAGGCGCTGGACGCGAACGCCGGCGACGCCATGCGCCCGACCATTCTGTCGTCGAAGATCATCTCGCGCGTCGATCATCAGCATGCCTTCCTGATCAACCGGAACAAGCTGGGTTCGATGGTGTTGGGCGGCGAATCGCTTTATGTGTTGGAGATGCAACCGGCGTCCTATGCGATCATCGCCTGCAACGAGGCGGAGAAGGCGGCGGAAATCAAGGTGGTCGATTACCGGATGATCGGCGCCACGGGCCGGGTCTACCTGGCCGGCAAGGAGGCGCAAATTCAGAACGCGCGCGACACGGCCGAGGAAACCCTGCGCAAGCTCGGCGCGGACGGGGGCTAGGCAGGCATGGTCGACGACACCGTACGCAAGATGATCCGCGAGGTCCTGGCCGAGGAGTTGAAGCGCGTTAAGGCGGAGGTCCAGGCCACGCCCGGCGTGCGCGAGGAAGCCGTATCGATCGGCTCCGACGCCGACCTGGCGGCCTTCGTGGCGAAGCTGATGAAACTGGCCGGTGATTCCAGGGCACGGCGCGAAATCGAGCAGGGCAGGGTGGTCTTCCGGTTGGCCGGGAAGGCACAGCCGGCTTCCGGTTCCACGCCGGCTCCGGCTCCGGTTGGCGACACGGTACGAATGGAGCGCGGCGTCGTTTCCGAGCGCCAGGTCGATGCCATGCCCAAGGGAACCCGGATTCTACAGGCCGGCCCGCAAGTTAAACTCACCCCGCTGGCCAAGGACAGGCTGCGCCGGCGCGGCATCAAAATCGAAAGGACAGGATGATGGTCAAGGGACGTGTCATCGGAAGGCTGTGGTCCACCAAGCGGATCGACAGCCTGCCGCAAGGAGCCCTGCTGGATGTGAAGCTGGAAGACGGTTCGCATCTGGTGGCGTTCGATCCGCTGGGTTGCGGCGACGGCGAACTGGTGCTGATCACCCAAGGCTCGGTGGCGGCGGCTTTTTTCGAGACTGTAAAGGCGCCGGTCGATGCCCTGATCGTCGGCTCAATCGACGAACAGGCCTGACCGGCCGGTAATTTTCATCAATTCAGGTTCAGTGAGAAACAGGAGTAAGAAAACATGTCCAGTCAAGCTATCGGGATGATCGAAACCAAGGGCTTCGTGGCCGCGCTGGCCGCCGCCGACGCCATGGTCAAGGCGGCCAATGTGGAAATCGTGGGCCGCGAGGAAGTCGGCGACGGCCTGATCGCGGTGGTGATCCGCGGCGATGTCGGCGCGGTCAAGGCGGCGACAGAGGCCGGGGCGGAAACGGCTGCCCAGGTCGGCGAACTGGTGTCGGTCCATGTCATCCCCCGCCCGCATGGCGACCTCGGCAAGCATTTCAGCGCCGCCAGCTCCAAGTAGCCCTGAAATGCCCAATGGGCTTGATGCGCCTTCCGGTTCGCGCCGGAAGGCCAGGGGAGTATCATGACCGAGCTGCGTGTCTATCTGCCGATCGAGAATCTGCAGCCGCAATTCGCGGCCTACCTCGCCACGCCGACGCGGGCGCGCGGCTATCCACCGTTCGAGGGCGAGAACAGCCTGATTATCGAGGTCGCGCCGGCGCTGGCGATCCACCGCATTGCCGACCTCGCCCTGCAGGCCGTGCCGGAACTGGAGCCTGGAATCCTGTTCACCGAGCGCCAGTTCGGCGTGCTGGAACTGCATGCGCGCGACAAGGGCAAGCTAGAGGCGGCGGGCAAGGCGATCCTCAAGGGCATAGGCGCCAAGCCGGCGGACCAGTTGAAACCGTCAACGCTGTATACCGACATCATCGAGAATATATCCGACCAGCATGCGGTGATTCTGAACCGCACCCGCGAGGCCTCGATGATCCTGCCCGGCCAGTCGCTGCTGCTTTATGAACTCTCACCGGCCCTGTTCGCGGCGATCGCGGCCAACGAGGCCGAAAAGGTAGCCCCGGCGGCCACCCTGGTAGACGTCCAGATGATCGGCGCCTCGGGCCGCATCTCGATGGCCGGCGAAACCGCCGACCTGAAGAAAGCGCAAAAACGCATCGACGAGGTTCTGAAGGCGGTTAAGGGGCGGTGAGGAAGAGCGTCGGTGGCGGAAACGATCATACAGACGCATCAAGGGCCCGGCGATTTCTCACCGGGCCCTTGATTTAATTGGCTCCCCGGGACGGACTCGAACCGCCGACAAGGTGGTTAACAGCCACCTGCTCTACCAACTGAGCTACCGGGGATCAGGGTAGCGGCCGGACGTGGGCATTTTGAAAACCCTGCATCGCCCGGCAAGCGGCGCGGTTATAACAAAACCAATTGCCGTTGCAAAGCCTTCGTTAAGGCAAAAAATCGGAAAAATGGAGGTCCGGGCCGGAATCGAACCGACGTACGAGGCTTTGCAGGCCCCTGCATAACCACTCTGCCACCGGACCCCGATATCGTGGGGCGCCCGTCATATACGTGGCCACGGGGGTCTGGTCAAGACGGTCGGCGCGGCAAATGCGATCGAACGGTGCGTTGTTTTCGCGAAGGGGGCGGCGTATATAGGTGGGGTAACGTTTTCTTCCCATCGGCCGGGCCCGGCCCGGCCCCGCAACAGGAGACATGCGGCGATGGATTTCAATACTGCCCGCAAGCATATGATTGCCAGCCAAATCCGACCCAACAAGGTGACCGACGAGGCGTTGTTGTCGTCGATGGCCGCCGCGCCAAGGGAACGCTTTCTGCCCGACGCTCTGCGCGCCTTTGCCTATGCCGACGAGGATATGAAGCTTAACGCGGAACGTAGCATGATGGAGCCCATGGTGCTGGCCCGCCTGCTGCAGGAACTGGCGTTGACGCCAGGTGACGCGGTGCTTGATATCGCCAGCGGCACCGGTTACGCCGCCGCGATAATGGCCCGGATGGCCGCCGCCATATTCGCGCAGGAAAGCGATGCGGACCTGCAGGGCAGGGCGGCCGAGCTGTTTGGCGAACTGGCGCTGGACAATGTCGTTCCGGTCGATGGCGATCTTGTTGCCGGCTGCGCCGAGCATGCACCGTTTAATGCCATCCTGATCGAAGGGGCGGTCGATGCGGTGCCGGCGGGCATTCTCGATCAACTGGCCGATGGCGGGCGGCTGATTGCTATCGTCATGGACAACGGGATCGGCCGCGCCACCCTGTTCCGCAAGGATGGTGGCCATTTTTCCCGGCGTGTGATTTTCGACGCCAATGTGCCGGTTCTCAAGGCTTTTCAAAACCCCGCGAAATTTAAGTTCTGATATGACAAGCTTGAAATCGAAATCATCTACCCTCCGTTTACTTGCGGCCCTGGTCGGCGTGGGCATGATGCTGGCGCCGGCGCCGGCGCCGGCCCAAACACTGAACGAAGCCCTGGCCGCGGCCTATGAGACAAACCCGACATTGCGCGCGCAGCGCGCGCAGCTTCGCGCGACCGATGAGGGGCTGCCGGAAGCCCGGGCGGGATGGCGCCCCACCATAACGGCCGAGGGGCAGGCCGGGGTCGGGACCGCCGATTATGGCGCGGGGGCGGAAGACCTTCAGCCCCTGGCCTATGGGCTTTACGCGTCCCAGCCGATTTATCGCGGCGGCCGCACATCGGCCAGCACCTCGCGGGCCAATAATATTATTCTGGCCGAAAGGGCCCGCCTGGACTCGGTCGAGCAGACGATCCTGCTAAGCGCGGCAACAATCTATATGGATGTCGCGCGCGACCTGAAGGTGCTGGAACTTAATGTGCGAAACGAACAGGTGCTTGAGCGCGAATTGAACGCCACCGAGGATCGTTTCCAGGTCGGCGAATTGACCCTGACAGACGTGGCGCAAGCCCGGGCCCGTTCGGCCGGCGCGGTCGCCGGGCGGATTCAGGCCGAGGGTAATCTGCAGGCATCGCGCGCGGAATATCTGCGGATCATCGGGCGGGCCGCGGAATCCCCGCAGCCGCCGCCGGCGCTGACGGGACTGCCGCTGACGCTGGAGGAAGCCCTGATTTTCAGCGACGAGAATAATCCGGATGTCATCGCGGCCAAACATCTTGAAGATGCGGCGGTGGACGATATTCGATACGCCCGCGGTGAAATGCTTCCGACCCTGTCACTGAACAGCCAGGTCGAACATCGCGAGGATTTCAGCAGTGCCGGCAGCGAGAGCGATTCGGCCAGCCTGATGGCGCAGCTGAGCATTCCCCTGTATCAGGGCGGGGGCCCCAGCGCGCGCGTCCGGCGCGCCAAGCAGGTGGCGGGTCAGCGCCGCATTCAACAGGACGAGACCCGCCGCGCGGTTCGTGCGCAAGCAACCAGCGGATGGGAGATTTTGGCGGTGGCGCGGGCACGGGTATCGCAGTTCGAGGCCCAGGTCGAGGCCAACAAAACCGCGCTTGAGGGCACAAGGGAACAGGCCCGCGTGGGATCGCGTATTGTGCTCGATGTGCTGAATGCAGAACAGGAATTGCTGGACGCGCAGGTTAGTCTAGAGGTCGCCAAGCGCGATTCTTTCGTCGCCGGCTTGCAAGTGCTGGCCTCTATCGGTCGTTTAACGGCCCGTGACTTGAATCTTGATGTCGAATATTATAACGAAAGTGCTTACTATAACGACGTTAAAGGAAAGTTAGGAGGTACGGGCATAAATGAATAGTGATGATGTTCGTAACTTTTCGCCGTTACGGGAAATCCGCGCGGCCCGTGCCGTAAATGGAAAGAATGAGAGATGAGCGACAATAACGGCCAGAATGAACAGTCGATGGAAGAAATCCTCGGTTCGATTCGTAAAATCATCAGCGAAGACAATGCGCAGTCCGGCGCCGACGCTGGCTCTCCTGGCGAGGCCGGCGGGGATGAGGAAATTCTCGACCTTACCGAGGAAGTAACCGCGGAAGAGGAAATCCTCGACCTTACCGAAGAGGTAACAGCGGAAGAGGAAATCCTCGACCTTACCGAAGAGGTGACCGCGGCAGAGGCCGAGTCTGACAGGCTGGAGCCGACCCTGGCTGTCGTCGGGGCCGAAACGCCGGACGATTTCAGCGAGCCCGAGACCCGGCGCGAGCCCGTATTGGGCCTGCGCGCCAAGGAGGCGCCCGAGGAAGTGGCTGAACAGCCGGCGCCGCCGCTCGAGGAGGCCGTCGCGGCTGTCCCGCCCCGTCCCCTGGTCATGCCGAGCGCCCATCAGTCGACAGAAATCCCGCCGGAATCGATGCAAGACCAGGAACCGGCGCATGAGCAAGCGCCAGCGGTTGCCGAGCCTTCCGTGGTCGAGGAACCCGTGGAGCAGCCGGCCCCCGCAATATCGAAGAAACATTTACAGGAAATAGTGTCGGAGTCGGCGACGTCCGCGACGGCAACAGCTTTGGGAGAATTGACCCGCGTCATGGATGAGAAAACAAACAAACTGAAAGTCGGTTCGGGAGAGATCTCCATCGCCGATATGGTCAAGGAACTGATCCGTCCCATGCTGCGTGAGTGGCTGGACGAGAACCTGCCGGGCATCGTGGAGCGCGTCGTGCAGCGCGAAATTCAGAAACTGGTGGACCGCACCGAGACCGAGGACTAAAAAAGGCGCGGTCGCGTCCGGATTTGCCCCGGGCGCGCCGGATTCTGCTATCAATAGGACAAGGGGCGTCGTCGGCGATGCTGGACAAGAATTGGCGGCCAGCGGAGGTCGAGGCCAAGCATTACGCGAAATGGGAAGAGAGTGGCGATTTCGCCGCCGGCGACAAGGCCGGGGCGGATCCCTATTGTATCGTCATTCCGCCGCCGAATGTCACCGGCAACCTGCATATGGGCCACGCCCTCAATAACACCCTGCAGGATATCCTGATCCGTCACAAGCGGATGAATGGGCTGAACGTGCTGTGGCAGCCGGGCACCGACCATGCCGGCATCGCGACCCAGATGGTGGTCGAGCGCAGGCTGGAGGCCGAGGGCGTCAAGCGACGGGACCTCGGGCGCGAGAAGTTCCTCGAGAAAGTCTGGGAATGGAAAGAGGAGTCCGGCGGGGCGATCACCGGCCAACTCCGCCGTCTCGGCGCGTCTTGCGACTGGAGCCGTGAACGCTTCACCATGGACGAGGGGCTGAGCCGCGCCGTGCTGAAGGTTTTCGTGGCGCTCCACAGACAGGGGCTGATCTACAAGGACAAACGGCTGGTCAACTGGGACCCAAAGCTGCATACCGCGATCTCCGATCTGGAAGTCGTGCAGACCGAGGTCAAGGGCCATCTGTGGCACTTTAAATATCCGCTCGAAGGCGTTAAAGGCAAATACATAACCGTCGCCACGACGCGCCCGGAAACAATGCTGGGCGATACCGCGATCGCGGTCAATCCGGAAGACAAGCGTTACAAGAAACTGATCGGCAAATTCGCCATTCTGCCGCTGGTCGGCCGGCGGATCCCCATTGTCGCCGACGATTATGCCGACCCGGAGCAGGGGTCGGGCGCGGTGAAGATCACGCCGGCGCATGACTTCAACGATTTCGAGGTCGGCCGCCGCCATGATCTCGAGGTCATCAACATCCTCGACGCCACGGCATGCCTGAACGACAATGTGCCGGAAAAATATCGCGGCATGGACCGTTTCGAGGCCCGCAAGCAGGTCGTAGACGATCTGGAGGCCGAGGGGTTGCTGGCGCAGATCGACGATCATTTGCACACGGTACCCTATGGCGACCGCGGCGGCGTGCCGGTCGAGCCCTGGCTGACCGACCAATGGTTCGCCGATGCCGCGACCCTGGCCAAGCCGGCCATCGAGGCGGTGGAGCAGGGTCGCACGAAATTCGTGCCCGAAAACTGGAACAAGACCTATTACGAATGGATGCGCAACATCCAGCCCTGGTGCATTTCGCGTCAGCTCTGGTGGGGCCATCAGATTCCGGCCTGGTACGGCCCGGACGGGCATGTTTTCGTCGAGGAGACGGAAGAGGAAGCCCGCGCCGCGGCGAAGGCCCATTACGGCAAGGATGAAGAGCTGATCCGCGATCCGGACGTTCTGGACACCTGGTTTTCCTCGGCGCTGTGGCCATTCTCGACTCTTGGCTGGCCTGATGAGACGCCTGAGCTGGAGCGCTATTACCCGACCTCGGTGCTGATCACCGGCTTCGACATCATTTTCTTCTGGGTTGCCCGAATGATGATGATGGGCATCCATTTCATGGGCAAGGAGCCGTTCCACACGGTCTATATCCATGCCCTGGTGCGCGACGCCAAGGGCGCGAAGATGTCCAAGTCCAAGGGCAACGTCATCGATCCGCTGGAACTGGTGGACAAATACGGCGCCGACGCGCTGCGTTTCACCCTGGCGGCGATGACCATGCCGGGCCGCGACGTGCGCATGGATGAAAGTCGTGTCGAGGGTTACCGCAATTTCGGCACCAAGCTATGGAACGCCGCGCGCTTCTGCGAGATGAACGAATGCCTGCCGGTCGCCGGGTTCGATCCGAAATCCGCGAAAGCCACGTTGAACCGCTGGATTATCGGCGAGGTGGCGGCCTGCGGACATGAGATCGACCGGGCGCTGGCGGCCTATCGTTTCGACGAGGCGGCCAGCGCGGCCTATGCCTTCACCCGCAACACTTTCTGCGACTGGTATGTGGAACTCGCCAAGCCGCTGTTCGGTGGCGAGGACGCGGCGGCGGCGGCGGAAACCCGCGCCACGGCGGCCTGGGTGCTGAACCGGATTCTGCGGCTGCTGCATCCCTTCATGCCTTTCATCACCGAAGAACTGTGGGAGCAATTCGGCGCAAGCGACACGCGGCTTATCAACGCCGAGTGGCCGCGGTTCGAGGGGCTGGAGGACAAGGACGCCGCCGACGAGATCGGCTGGGTGATTGGCCTGATTTCCGGCATTCGCTCGGCGAAATCGGAAATGAACGTGCCGCCCGGGGTCAAGATCCCGATGGTGCTGATCGGCGCGGAGCAGGGCAATCGCGACCGGCTGGCGGCCTATGGCGAGCTGATTTCCTGGCTGGCGCGCCTGAACGGCATGGAGGCGGTCGACGCGGGAACGCCGCCGCCGTCCGGATCGATCCAGCTTGTCCACCGGGAAGCGACCGTGGCGCTGCGCGTCGGCGATGTTATCGACGTTGCCCAGGAAAAAGCGCGGCTGGAGAAAGAGATTGCGAAACTGGAGGCCGAGGCGGAAAAATTTCGCAAGAAGCTCTCGAACGAAGAATTCCTCGCGAAGGCCCCCCAGGAGGTGGTCGATGAAAACAAGGAACGCCTCGCCGACCTCGAAACGCGGATTGCGCAGCTTCACACGGCGCTGGAGCGGTTGAGTGGGCTTTAGGGGCTGGGTCCACTCCCTGGAGGGTGGCCGAGTGGCACATCCTTCGACAGGCTCAGGATGAGGATTTTTTCTTTTAATTTCAATACATACTCCTCATCCTGAGCCTGTCGAAGGATGCGCCAGGGAGTAGCCTCGTTGCCGAGAGCAAACTTGAAAAAATCTAATCCCGCCGCCGCCGGTCCGCCAGCGTATAACCGAACGTCATCGCCGCCCCGGCCAGCGCCATCGCCAGGCCGATCCATAGCCATGTCATCATCGGATATGTCTTGAGAACGACAGGCAGGCGGCCGGGTTGTGGTTCGGGTTTGCCGCTTGTGCCCGTCGTGAACTCGGGCGAGGGGAACCAGACCTGCACGTCGCGCCATAACCCTCGATGGATGAAGGGGTGCATGATGCGGCCAGACTTGTCGGCGTAACGGGCATAGCGGTAGTCCAGTATCTCGCACATAAGGCGCACCGCGCCGCGCTCACCTCGCGGTGGCGGGCGCGTGTCGCGGAACAGGGTATGGCCGGACCGTTGCTCCAGGATGTTGCCGCCGCGCGTCAGCGACCAGGACGCGTCGGCGACCGCGCGGAAACCGCCGGAACCCCGCCCGCCATCGTCGATAGCGCCGTAATCGCGCAGCGACAGCGTAACGCTGTAACCATCGGGGAGCGCCAGGGATTGGCCGAAATCTTCCGGGAAATTCACCATTTTCTGGGCATATGAATCGAAAATCGTTGCGACCGTGCCGGCGCCAATCGCCACCACGATGCCGGCATGGATGATCCCGACCGGCAGGTAATAGCGCCGGATCAGCGGCCGCCCCCAATGATGGCGCATGGAATTGGCCAGCCACAGGCTGGCGGCGATCAACAGGTAGGCGCCGGCGGCAAAGGCCGCGTCCAGCCATCCGAAGATTGCCACCGTCTTGCCCGAAGTCATGCCGATGCCCCGGAAATGCATCTCGAAGGGCTGCCAGACCAGGGCGGTCGCGACAATGGCGGCGAGCGCGCAAAGGGTGGCCGCCCAACGCCAGCGTCGGTGCAGCGGCATGAAATAATGCCCGCCGACCAGCCCGAACAGGATCGCCAGCGGCGCCAGCCAGCGATTGACGCCGAAACCGTAAACGTCCCACTGGTCGAAGGCGCGGCGCAGTTCGGCTATTTCATCCGGGGTGGACCAACGCTTCAGGGTCTCGAAGAAGGGTTTCAACGCCTCGGGGCGCCGCAGGTCCAGCCAGGCGCTTGCAAACGCCTCAGTGAGATGCCCAAGGGCGATTGCCGCGGCGGCGCAGAAGGCAATTACGGCGATGCGGATCAGGGTGACGGATTCGTCGCTTGCGCCCTTGCGGCGCGCGCCGGCCCGCCATCCCATGATCAGGGCGGCCAGGATCAGGCCGCCAAGCACCACCGCCGCCGCCGCATATAGCGAGAACGATGTCTCGCCCACATAACGGTGAGAGGATGCCAGAATGACATTGCGCGTCACCGCCATGGATATAAGGGCGGCGGTCCCGCTCAACAGGGCCAGCAGGGGGGAGAGGATGGCGAAGGTCGCGTGTATCCTGTATTTGCGCAGGCAATGCAGTTGCGCGGTGGTCAGCGCCCAGACGACGAAAACGCTGGTCTGCACCGGGTCCCAATGCCAGATCTGGCCATAGGTGATGTCCTCATAGGCCCACCACATGCCGACTGCCAGCCCACCGGAAAGCACCAGCCATCCCGCGCGCATATAAAGCGGGCCAAGCCGGTCCCAATCGCCACCCCGCCCCGCCAGGGCCTGCAGCGCCGCCCCGGCAGGGGCCAGCAGCAGGATATAGGAGAGGAATAGCTGGGGCGGGTGGAAGGCCATCCAGGGGCTCATCAGATGGGCGTTCATGCCCTGGCTGGTCAGGCGGGCGGCATCGTCGGGCGGCGTGGCGGCAAAGGGACTCCAGAAACTGGCGGCAAGGGCGAACAGGGCCAGCAGAATGAGGGCGCCGGGCGCGGCCCAGCCATCGCGCCGGCATATCGATGGCGTAAACAGGGCGGTCAGCGTGGCCAGGAACAGCAGCGTGCTCTCGTCTCCGCCCCACAAATTGGCCAGCTTCAGATACCAGGGCAGGTTGGGCGCGCTGTAGAGCCAGACATGACGCAAGGCGAAGTCGTCGGCGAGCAGATGGGCGGCTAGTGATATCGTTGCGGCCAACAGCAGCGCGAGGGTGAACCGGGATATGTGTGGGCGGTATTCGGCGCGGAACAGGCCCGCGATGGCCAGAAAGGCGGCCGCGCCAACGGCAATACGCTCGGAGATCGGTCCCGACAGGTAGAGCGCCGGGCAGAGCATAATAACGAGCGCCCACCACCGGCGCGCCAGAGGCTGGAGTAATTCAGGCACGAACTCGCTCACGGACCGGCGGTCGAGTGGTTGCATCCTTCGTCCTTCGACAGGCTCAGGATGAGGAGGCTCAGGATGAGGATTTGTTTTGTATTTTCCAACCAAACTCTCCTCATCCTGAGCCTGTCGAAGGATCGGTTGGCGGGGAGCTTCGGCCCCACAAGCGCCCCCCCCGCTCACGCGGTCGCTTCTTCCGCCAGGCCCAGTTCCCCGGCCATATCCTCGCGCATCTTGTATTTCTGGATCTTGCCGGTCACCGTCATCGGGAAACCATCGACGAATTTGACGTAGCGCGGGATTTTGTAATGGGCGATCTGGCCTTCGCAGAAGGCCTTGATGTCCTCGGGCGTGGCGCTGGCGCCTTCGCGCAGCTTCACCCAGGCGCATATTTCCTCACCATATTTCTTGTCGGGCACGCCGAATATCTGGACATCCTCGATATCGGGGTGGCGATAGAGAAATTCCTCGATCTCGCGCGGATAAATATTCTCGCCGCCGCGGATCAGCATGTCCTTGATGCGCCCGACGATGTTGCAATAGCCTTCCTCGTCGATGGTGGCGAGGTCGCCGGTATGCATCCAGCCGGCGTTGTCGAGTACTTCCGCCGTCTTTTCCGCGTCGCCCCAATAACCCAGCATCACCGAGTAACCCCTTGTGCAGAGCTCGCCCGGCGTGCCCGGCGCCACGACCTTGCCGGCCTCGTCGATGATTTTGACCTCGATATGAGGCTGCGCGCGGCCGACGGTGCTGACGCGCCGGTCCAGCGGGTCGTCGGCGGAGGTCTGGAAGCTGACCGGGCTGGTCTCCGTCATGCCGTAGGCTATGGTGACCTCCGACATGTTCATCTCGCCCACCACCCGCTTCATGACCTCGACCGGGCAGGGGGAACCCGCCATGATGCCGGTGCGCAAGCTGGAGAGGTCGAACTTGCCGAAATCGGGATGCTGCAGTTCGGCGATAAACATGGTCGGCACGCCGTATAATGCGGTGCAACGCTCGGCCTGAACGGTTTCCAGCACCGACAGGGGCTCGAAACCTTCCCCGGGATAGACCATGGCGGCGCCGTGGGTCAGACAGGCGAGATTGCCCAGCACCATGCCGAAACAATGGTAGAGCGGTACCGGAATGCAGATACGGTCGTCCGGCGAAAGCCGCATCGCCTCGCCGATGAAAAAACCGTTATTGAGGATATTGTGGTGGGTCAGGATCGCGCCCTTGGGTGAGCCAGTGGTGCCGCTGGTGAACTGGATGTTGATCGGGTCGTCGAACTGCAGCCCGGCGGCGATTTCCGACAGCCGGCTGTGCTCAACGATCCCGCCGGCGTCGGCGACTTCATCGAACGCAATCGTGCCCGCCGATTTACCGCCGATCTGGATGACAAGCCGCAGATCGGGCAGTTTCGGCGCATTCAGCGATCCGGGCTCGGCCGTGTCCAATTCCGGCGCCAGTTCGCGGATCATGCCCAGGTAGTCGCTGGTCTTGAAACTGGTCGCGGTGACCAACGCCTTGCAGCCGACCTTGCCCAGCGCGTATTCCAACTCGGCCAGGCGATAGGCCGGGTTGATGTTGACCAGGATCATGCCGGCCTTGGCGGTGGCGAACTGGGTGACCACCCATTCGGAATTATTGGGCGACCAGATGCCGACGCGGTCACCCGGCTCCAGCCCCAACTTCAGCAGTCCGGCGGCGAAGGCCTCGGCGCGTTCGTTAAGCTCCGCATAACTCCAGCGTACATCCTGATGGCGCACGACGAGCGCTTCCCGGTTTCCCCAGCGCGAAACGACGCTGTCCATGTGATGGCCGATGGTGTCGCCGAAAAGCGGGGCGGTGGATGTGCCGTGGACATAAGACTGCGTCAGGGGTTGCATGATGAGTCTCCTTCGATTGCCGGAGCGTCCGCCGTGCGGCGCTCGGGCCCATGGAAGCGGGCGATGGATGCCAGATAGTCGCATAGATCCGCCGTGCCGGCATCCGGATTGCCGGCCAGGAAGGGCAGGGCGATGGCGGTCGCATGGGCGACGGCGAAACTGGCCCCGCCGATAAGTTTGCCTTCTATGCGGTCGGCTTCCATGGGCATGGGGCAGGCCCCGAAATCGGCCTGCTGCCCGCCCAGGATGGATATTTCACCGGGCTGTGTGCGGGCGTCGCCCGATATGCGGATTACGCCGTCATAGGACGAGGGGTAAACGCCGGGCCCCCTTGCCGGGGCCGCGGCGAGCAGGATGACGCCGGCGCTCGTCGCGCGCTCGCAGGCCTCGCGCAGGATGGCCCGGTCCTCGCGCAGGCCGAAGCTCATATTGACGATCCGCGCGCCCTGGGCGACGAGCCAGCCCAGGCCCGCGGCCGCCTGGGCCGGGGTGCAGGCGAAGGAATCCGTAAATATCCGCGCGGCCGCCAGACGGGCGTCGGGATAGCCCGCAAGGATTATCCTCGCCAGCGCCGTGCCATGGCCGAGCATGTCCGGCGCGCCGTCGTCGTCGTGGTCGTCCACGCCGAAGCTGCGGCGCGGCCAGTCGGGGGGCGCCAAGGCCGGGTCCACGCCGCTGTCCAGCAGGCCGGCGACCGTCGTGTCGCTCATGATATCGTCCGCACCGCGCCGATGCGCGGGCGTTGTTGCAGCGCGCCGTCCTTCATGTCGAAGATCGGATCGGCGCCGGCCAGGGTTTCCACCCGGTGGCTGATGACCAGTCGGGTGCGGTCGGGGAACAGCTTGTCGATTGCCGCGCCGATGGAACTTTCGGTCTCGCGGTCCACTGCCGAGGTCGCCTCGTCGAGGATCAGGACGAGCGGGTCCTGCAGGATCGCGCGGGCGATGGCGATGCGTTGGCGCTGGCCGCCGGACAGCGCGGTTCCCCGTGCGCCCACATTCGTCGCGTAGCCGTTTGGCATGGCGCCGGCGAATTCGTCCACCTGCGCCGACCGTGCGGCCTCCAGCACCGCCGCCTCGTCGGCCCAGGGCGCGGCGTAGCGGATATTGTCGGCGATGCTGCCGGACAGCAGCACCGTATCCTGTGCCACCACAGCGATGCGGCGGCGCAATTCGGCGGGGTCCAGATCCGCCAGATCGATGCCGTCCAACAGGATGCGGCCCTCGTCGGGGTCGTAATGGCGATGAAGCAAATCGATCAGCGTCGACTTGCCAACGCCCGATGCGCCGACCAGTCCAACTTTTTGACCGGCGGGGAACTCCGCACAAAGATTGTGCAGTATAGGAGTGCTGCCGTTTTCGTAGGCAAAGGAAACGCCATCTAGAACGATATTGCCACCAGCGCTCACCGGAAGCGGGCGGGCATTGGTCGGGGGCGGGACCGCCGGCGTCTCGTTCATGATGGCCATGACACGGTCCAGGCTAACCCGTGCGCGTCTTGTCGCGACATAGAGGCCCAGCAATGTTTGCACCGGGCCGGACGCGCGCGCCATGTAGATCGAAAAGGCGATCAGCGCGCCGAGGGTCAATTCGCCCTCGATCACCATCCAGCCGCCGATGGAGAAAACGATGGCGGTGCTCAGCGTGGTCAGCAGGCCGGGCACGGCGGTGGTCACGAAGCCGGTCATTTGCTGGCGCAGCAAATCGCCGCGATAGGTCTCATGCAGGCCACCCAGCGCCTCTGCCTGCCGCGCCTCGCCGCCGACCGCCTGGACCAGTTTCATGGCGCCCAGGGATTCCATCACGAAGGAGGTCAGGTCGCTGGCCCGTTCGCGCACGGTTCTGGTGCGCTCCTCGATGCGCGGCCGCATGTATTGCAGGAACAATAATTGCGCCGGGATGATCGCCAGGGCCAGCAGCGAGAGCTTCCAGTTCAGCATCGCCATCAGCACCAGCGTGCCGGTCAGCGCGATGATGCCGTTGACCAGGGACAAAAGCGCATCGATCGCGAAGCGCTGGATTTCGGCGACGTCGCCATCCAGCCGCTGCAGCACGTCGCCGCCGCGCGCCCGCGCGTACCAGGCCGGCGACAGGCGCTGCAGATGGGCGAAAACGGATTCGCGCAGCGCGAACAGGACGCGGGCCGACAGATCCACATATTGCCAGCGGTTGACGCCCGACAGCAGGGTGCTGACGATGGCCGCCATCAGCAGCACGCCGCAAAGCATTAAAACGATAGCCATGTTGCCGCCCAACAGGCCGTCGTCGATCAGGTAGCGTGTGATGAAGGGTTGGGCGAGCGACAGGGCGGTCGCCAGGAAGGAAAGAAAAAGGACCGCCGACAATCGCGCTACATGGGGCCTGACAAAACCTGCCAGCCAGCGAATGGCCTCACCCCTGTTACCCGCCAAAGCTCTGCTTTTTACGGGGGAAGCCTTGTCTTCGCCGTTCATGCCATGCGCCGCCGCCGGCGGTCCTTCAAATTGTTTGGTCCTTTCCGCTTAACGCTGGATAACCCGCATCGAGGCCAAAGCCTGGTCCCCGCCGCCGGGCATCTCGATCCGGCCGATTTTCTCGAGCGTTTCGGAATCATAGACCGAAATATCGTTCATCGTGCCGCCGACATAGATTTCCTTGCCGTCGCCCGACACGTTGATCGTGTAGTAAGTGTGGTCCAGATCGATGCGATTGACCAGCACGTCCTTATCGATATCGATCTTGGTGAGCGTTGTGTAGACCCCGTAGACCTCGTTGCGGCGCACGGGATTGACGACTGTGGAGAAGATGATCGCCGCGGTCGGCTCGAAATTCTCCATGTTGAAATCGCCGCTCTCCAGGTCGAGCGTCAGCATGCCGGTCTGGAAGGCCTCGGGATGGTCCATGGCCACATCCGTGCGCACCGCGTAATAGGGCGTCGAGAATACGCTTGCTTGTTCCCACTGCGGCCACACGTCCAGCACGTCGGGTTCGCTGTGATCCTTGCGGCCCCAGTTGCGCACCTTGTGGACGTCCAGCACCTTGCCGGTCTGGCTGTCCATCACGGTTATGTCCCAATTGACCGCATAGAGCTTCTTGCCGTCGGTCGAGTTGCTAAGGATCGCGGTACGCCGCGGCGCGGGGAAGGTTCGCACGGGCTTGGCGCCGATGCCATCGCCGGTGTTGTAGACGGCGATCCGGGTGTCCATCACCTCATATTCGCCGGCGCCCAGCCTCACCGGCGACTGGAAGATGAAAATCTCCTTGCCGTCCGGGCTGATGGTCATGCCGAACATGCCCTTGGTGCGGATGTCGCCCTCGCTGAA
>CBFDDT010000022.1:0-33878 GCA_965603635.1 uncultured bacterium
CCCAGCAAAAGCGGGCTGTTGAACAGGGATAATCTTGTCATTTCCCAGCTATCTCCTCGGATAAGCGTGATGAGCGAGCAGCTGTCCAAAGGAGCCCGAACTCGGCACTCCACTGTTTAAGCTTGTCGGTTATTTAGGGAATCGCGCCGCCATTATCAAGACCGCCACATCAACCGGCGGCCGACGGCAACAGTAGAACGGCCCGAAGTCCACCCTCCGGCGATTCCTTCAACGCCAGTTTACCTCCATACAGTGCCGCGATATCCGAGACGATGGCCAGACCAAGGCCGCTGCCCGGCGACGATTCGTCCAGCCGTTTCCCCCGTCCCATGGCCTCTTCATGCTGTTCCGGCGTCAGGCCCGGCCCGTCATCGTCGATGGTGACGGTCAGCTGGTCCGCCTCGACCGCCACCGCCAGCTTGACACCGCTCACGGCCCATTTACAGGCATTGTCCATCAGGTTGCCGAGCATTTCCTCCAGATCCTGCCGCTCGCCCCTGAAGGCCGCCGCGCCGATCCCGCCGGCGATGTCGATCGTTAACGCTTTGTCGGCGTGAATTCGCAACAGCGTGCGCCTCAGATCTTCCAGCACTGGCGGAACCGCGGTGCGCGCGCCCAGCACCGTGCCGGTCGCCGCCGCGCGCGCCCGGGCAAGGTAATGATCGATCCAGCGGCGCATGGCGCCCACTTGCCGGTCGATCGCGTCCGTGCGCGGCCCGCCCTTGCGCGATACCTCGTTGGTCATTACCGCCAGCGGGGTTTTCAGCGCATGGGCAAGATTGCCCACATGGGTCCGGGCGCGGTCCAGAACATCGGCGTTATGTTTCAACAGCGCATCCAGCTCGTTGACCAGCGGCTGCACTTCGGTGGGCCATTCGCCCTTCAGATGCTCGACCCGTCCTTCGCGAATGTCGTTCAAGGCCGCGCGGATGCGCCGTAGCGGCTGAAGCCCCACCCGCACCTGGATGGCCACGGCGGCCGCCAACCCCAACCCAAGGGCGCCCAGCGACCATACAAGCGCAAGATTGAACGGACGCACCTCGGCCTCCAGCTCGGAAACCCGCGCGGCAACCGCGAATCGAACCGGCGGCGCCTGCACGGGAAGATCCGGCAAGGTCACGTCGATGAACCGGATGCGCAGCAACTCACCATCGGGCCCCTCGATCTCCTCGGTTTGCATCACGCCGACCTCGGCCGGCGGCGGCGCCGTCAGGGCCTTGTCCCACAGCGATCGGGACCTGACCTGCGGCGCCCCCCTCGGGTCCGAAACCTGCCAGTACCAGCCCGAATAGGGAATGTCGAAACGTGGGTCGGGCAGCGTCCTTGATATCACCAGCCGGTTGGATACATCGGCGGTTGTGACCGCGATCAACGAATCTACATGGACGCTGAGCCGCGCGTCGAAATTACGTTCCACGGAATCGCGAAACAGGGTCGATATGATGATGCCCCCGACCGCCAGGGCCGCGACGATCCAAAGCGCCGCGCCGGCAATCAGCCGGAAGGCGAGCGAGCGAGAGCGGCTTTTGGTTCTAATCGCCATCCCCCGGCCCCGCCATCCGGTAGCCCAGTCCGCGGACGGTCTCTATGACATCGGCGCCCAACTTGCGGCGCAATCGGCCGACAAAGACCTCGATCGTATTGGAATCGAGATCGAAATCCTGGTCGTAAAGATGCTCGGTGAGTTCCGTGCGCGACATCACCTTGCCCAGATTATGCGCCATATAGGCCAGCAACCGGTATTCCTGCCCCGTCAGCTTTACCGGGTTGCCATCCACGGTGACACGGCTGGCGCGGGTGTCGATGCTGACCGGTCCGCATACGATGACCGGCGATGCATGCCCGCCCGAACGGCGGATTACCGCGCGCAATCGCGCCAGCAGTTCCTCCACCTGGAACGGTTTGGCGAGATAATCGTCCGCGCCGGCGTCGAATCCGGCGACCTTGTCGCTCCAGCGGTCACGGGCCGTCAAAATCAGCACCGGCATGGCCCGGCCGGCTTCGCGCCAGCGCTCAAGGATCGTCATTCCGTCCACATTGGGTAAACCCAGATCCAGCACCACCGCATCGTAAGGTTCGGTCTCGCCCAGGAACTGGGCGTCCTCGCCGTCGCCGGTCAGGTCAACGGCATAGCCGGCATCGCGCAGCGCCTCGACCAGTTGCTCCGACAAATCCGGATCGTCTTCAACCACCAGCAGCCGCATTACCGTTGTCCCTTGATATCCATTATTTCGCCGGTTTCGGCGTTAACGGTCACCAATTTGACATTGCCTTCCTGCCCGCGAACCTTGATCCGATAAAGCCAGGGCGACCCGTCATTATCGACCTGAACGGCCAGAACCTTGCCCGGGACTTCCTTGCTCACAATATTAAGTATTTCGGTTAACGGTCTGATTTGTCCCGACTCCGTGGCCGCGCGAATCTGCTCCGGGTCGGCGTCGGCCCGTACAGTTGATTCGCCCGGAAGGCCGGTCAGGCCCGTCAGCGTCAGAAAAATAATCAGTAATCGCATTGTCCACAGGTAAGCCCGCGAACCTGAACCCCGGATGAATATCGCATTCAGGATCGGTTCACCGCGCTTTCGCAATACTGCAATCCATCGACCCACCCGGTCACCAGTGAAGGAGAATCTCATGCTGACACGTACCTCGACTTTCCGATCGAACTTGGCCGTCTGCGCGGTTTCGGTCGCGCTGGTGGCCGGCATACTGGCGGCTCCCGCGGCAGCGGAGACCAAGCATAAGCGCTGGCTGCCGAACCACGAGCAAGCAGCCCGCCCCGGCAATGTTGAACAGGGAGGCCGGCAGGTCAACCACCGTTACGACGGGCATGACCGCGGGCAGCCGCCAGTATGGAATTCCCGACCCGGTGAAAACGGTCGCAAACATAACAAACAGGCGCGCTATAATCCGCAGTATCCGCAATATCACGGCGACCGCGACCGCCGTCATGACGGGCGCGACAATCCGCCGGCGCCGCGCCATGCGGACCGCGATCGTCGCCATGATGATGGCCGGCGCCACAAGCGTAAGGGCGACCATTACGACTACAGCAATCGCGGTGGGCATGACCACGACCGTCGCCGTTATCGCCGCGATTATGGCCAGCATTCGTACAGCTATTCTTTCTACTACACGCAGCCCTATTCCCGTGTGACCTATTACCCGGTGCCCTACCACACGCACGGTTATGGCGAGACGCATGATTATTACGAGCAGGGAAGCCAGTCCGCGGTTTGCGGCGACGGTTACAGCGACGGCGGTCGCTATGTGATGGGAGGATCTCACGAACCCGGCGGTACCATTCTGGGCGGTATCGTCGGCGCGGCGATCGGGTCGCAAATCGGCGGCGGCAAGGGCCGGCTGGCGGCGGTGGGCGTCGGCACCCTGATCGGGGCCCTGGTGGGCCGCGATGTCGGCCGCTCCATGGACTATGCCGACCAGGCCTATGCGACGGGCTCGTTCGGCCACGCCATGGAATACGCCCCGACCTGCAGCAGGATTACCTGGAACAATCCGCGGTCGGGCAGCAACGGGACAGTGACGCCGACGCAGACCTACGAACCCGAGCCTGGCCGCTACTGCCGCGAATTCCAGCAGGAAGTGGTGATCGGCGGCCAAGTTGAAGACGCCTACGGCACGGCTTGCCGCCAGCCCGATGGCAGTTGGGAAATCGTTACCGAGTAGCCATAACCCCCCGCTCGGTAGCGGATGGCGGCCGTCTTTCGAAAAAGGTGCGGGTGGCACCACGGAAGGCGGCCGTCACTTTTTTTTGCCCCTCCATGGGGGGCTTTTTCGCGTTACTCTAATTCTGAACGCTACATGAACGCCGCATTCAGAACCGGTTCACGGCGACCATGCCAAAATCCACTCAATGAACGGACGACTGAACGTTCGTGACAGACCGCCGGGCAGCCATTGCCCCCCGAGGCCCGGCACCGACTGGCGGCCGTTACTGGAAACAGGACGGCCGCCAATTTTGTTGTTATTCAGACCGCCTGCGAATGGCGGCCAACGCCGCTGTCCAGATAGGTGTCGAACAGGGCGCAGACGGCGCGCATCAGGGGGCGGCCTGGTTCGGTGATTGAAATCCGGTCGCCGTCGATGGTGGCGATGCCGTCCGCGATCATTGGTTTCAGCATCTCGATCTCGCCGCTGAATTCGTTCGCGGACTTGCCGTACCGGGCGGCCTCGACCGACAGGTCGACTTCCAGATCGCACATCAGCCGCTCGATGATGTCGCGGCGCAGACGGTCGTCGTCGTTCACCGCGATGCCCTTGTCCACCGCCGGGTGGCCGTTGCGCACGGCTTCGCCCCAGGCGCGCAGCGGCACCGCGTTTTGCACATAGCCCTGCGGCAGCGCGCCGATGGAGGATGCGCCGAATCCGATCAGCGCCCGCGCCTCGTCGGTGGTGTAACCCTGGAAATTCCGGCGCAGGTGGCCTTTGTCCAGCACCTCGGTCATGGAGTCGGTTTCCAGCGCGTAATGGTCCAGCCCGATCCGCCGGTAGCCCCGCTCGGCCAGCCGCGTCGCCGCCGCTTCGGCCTGTTCGAAACGTTGCCAGGCATCGGGCAGGGATTCGTCGGGGATCATCTTCTGGTGGGTCTTCATCCATGGCACGTGGGCATAGCCGAATACCGCCACGCGGTCGGGTCGCATTTGGGCCGCCAGATCGACGGTACGAATCACATCGTCGATGGTCTGGTACGGCAGGCCATACATAAGGTCGAAATTGATCGCCTTGATCCCGGCCGCGCGCAGCCATTCCACGACCTGTTCCGTCATCTCGTAGGGCTGGACGCGGTTGATCGCCTTTTGCACCTGTTCGTTAAAATCCTGAACCCCCAGGCTGGCCCGGTTGACGCCGGCCCGCGCCAGCGCGCGCACGTGATTCTCGGTCACGGTGCGCGGGTCCATTTCCACCGCGATTTCCGCGTCGGCCGCGACGTTGAAGCCGGCGCGGATCTTGGCCATCAGATGTTCCAGATCGTCCGCCGACAGGATCGTCGGCGTGCCGCCGCCCCAATGCATGTGGGTAACCGGTGGGCGGGCCTCCAGCATTCCGCCGATCAGGGTCACTTCGTCGGCCATTGTGGTGGCGTATTCGCCGACCGGCTCGTACCGGCGCACGACTTTGGTGTGGCAGCCGCAGTACCAGCACATCTCGCGGCAGAACGGGACATGAAAATATAGCGACAGTGGCGTGTTTTTCTCCACCGCCGCCAGCCAACGCGCGTATGTCGCTGCGTTGATTCCCGGATGGAAATGCGGCGCCGTGGGGTAGCTGGTGTAGCGGGGAACCCGCTTGTCGTACCGCTCTAGAAGGGTGCGGTTCATATCGTCATTTCTCCCTGGCTTCGACCCATAAATACAATTCTTGAGATAGGTCCGCGTTGACACAAATCAAATGATCGGAATCCGCGTTGCGGGCGGCCAGCCATGGTCCTATGTTCCTTCGCAGACAGCTTACGGAAGATATGCTCATGAATCGTCTGATCGCGCTCATTTTTGTCGGCCTTCTGGCCACCGGTTTATCCCTTGGCGAGGCTGGCGCCGTCAACCCGGACGAGGTTCTCGACGACCCTGTTCTTGAAGGCCGTGCCCGCGATATAAGCCATATACTGCGTTGTCTGGTTTGCCAGAACCAATCGATCGACGATTCCAACGCCGGTCTTGCCCGCGATCTGCGCATTATCGTTCGCGAGCGGCTGGTCGCCGGAGACAGCGACGATGAGGTAATTCAGTATATTGTCGATCGCTATGGCGATTACGTTCTGCTGGAACCGCCGGTCAAGGGCGTCAATTACGTTCTCTGGTACGGGCCGCCGATTCTATTGGCGCTGGGTGGCGCCGGCCTGCTGATCGCCGCTCGCCGCCGCCGAAAGATCGTGCCGGAAGAAGGTTTGAGCGGGGACGAAAAGCACCGGCTGGCCCAATTGCTGGATGATAAAGGGGCGGATTCTTAAGGCCGGCGCCGCCCGCGCAAGCGGGGAAAGCGTCAGGGTTCACTCGATGGTGGGCCGCTGTTGGCCTTGATCCAGGCGATCAGGTTCGCGAGGTCCTCTTCCTTTTTCACGCCGGGAAAAGCCATCCGGGTGCCGGGCACCAGAAGGCTTGGCTGTGCCAGAAAGGTGTCGAGATTTTCCTCGCTCCATTTCAGGGATTCATTCGCCGCCATTTGCTTTAGCGCCCTGGAATATTTAAAACCCGGAAGCACCGCCGCCTTGCGGTCGATAATCCTGAACAGGCTCGGCCCGTTTCCGTGCCTGCCATTGGCCAGGCTGTGGCACGGCGCGCATCTTTTATTGAACAGCTCCTCGCCCGCGCCCGCGCCGGTGTCGGCGCCAGCGGGATTGCCGTCTTCCTGGGCAAGGGACTGGCCGGCGCTCAAGGCGAGCGCCACGGCGAACGCGGCGCCGGCTAATTTCAATCTCTTCCCTCTCTCCAACATACCCGTGATACACATAATATGTGATTGCGATGTCAACAAATTATGCATCCAGCCTACATCACACATACATCAAATCCATCCCCTGAAACGAAAGCGGCGACCCGAATTTCCCGGATCGCCGCTCTCGACAAACAATGAGATGAAGACTGAATTCAGCCGCCGTTCGCCTTGAGATAGGCGATGACGTTGGCGATATCGTCTTCTTTCTTCAGGCCGGCGAAGGACATTTTGGTCTTTGGAACCATGGCCTTCGGCTTGGTAAGGAACTCGGCCAGTGTCTCGTCGTCCCAGGTCAGGCCGGACGCCAGCAGGGCCTTGGAATATTTGTAACCTTCAACGGCGCCGGCGGCACGGTCGATCACGCCAAACAGGCTCGGTCCAACCTTTTTCTTGCCTTCTTCAAGCGAATGGCAAGCCTTGCATTTCTTGAAAACCTTTTTGCCAGCCTCAGCGTCGCCGTCGGCCAGGGCCGGCGAACCAAACATGCCAAGAACAGCTGCAAAACCGACGATTTTGATGATATTGGATTTCATATTGTCCTCAATTCACTCTGTTTCGAACTCACACGAAAAAACCGCGGACAATGGGTGGCTTTGCCCGCAATCGTTCGGTGGCCGCTCAATCCCCCTCCAGAGAGCCATTATCCTGGCCACACACACCATCAATACTTATGGTTTCCGCTGTTTCTGTCAAGGCTGTAGGCTGCGGCATCGGGTCGCTGGAAGCCCCTTTTGGTGGCGTGATCAACTACCCTCGCCGTCCTTGGTCTTTTGGCGTTTTTCACGCATTTGGCGCAGCTGTTCGGCGAAAACCTCGCAGGGGTCGGTATCGTCAACGCGGGGCGTGAACCAGATGAAATCGAACGCCAGCCACCCACCATACCGCTCGCCATACGCGGCCGGGTCGGTCACATCCTTTTCCACCTCGACCAGCCCAACCGTCACCATGCGTGCGTCGGGCGCAAGCCGCGCGAGGTGCAGGGGCACCCCCCAATCGGCCCTTGCATGCCCCCCCCCGGCGATCAGCACGGCGACATTCACTCGCATTGGCGTCGTGGCCTGGATCATCTTGTCGGCCATGACCGCGTCCTTGGCCAGCGTCACCGACAGCATCGGGTCGAGCATGGGTTCCGGCAATTGCTGGCAATGGCTGTCGAAAATAACCTGACGCATTTCGACGCGCAGATCCTCGGCAACCGGTTCGTCAAGTTTCAATGCCGTCGCGCGTTCGTCGCCCAGGGCGGCGGCCGGTCCTTCGCGGGCGATCTTCTTCGTCATATCCCGGTCCAGCCCGCCGGCCAGCAATGGCATGTCGTTGTATAATGCCTGCTGCGCGATGGGCTGGTACATTTCCCATTCGGGCCAGCCACTCTTTTCCCAGCCGACGGCCGCGCCGATCCCGGCGGCGTCGCCTGGATGGCTCGCCAGGTGCGCATCCAGCGGGGCCTGTTGCGATTCAGTCAGCATTTCGAATACCAGCGCGGGCTCCCGGCCTAGCGTCGCCAATTCCGAAACCAGTTTGGCCTGAAGCCAGTGGTGGTCCGGATTATCGTGTTTTTCGCCTATCAAAACGAAGTCGGCCTTTTTCAGGGCCGCATAAACCTCTCCCGCCGTGGCCTTGTATTCGGCCGCGGGCTTCCAGATCAATCCGGTCAGAGGGTGGTTCTGGTACAAGGGTGATTTCCAGCGGCTTGTTGAACCGGGCCCCTCGTCCGCCGCGCATCCGGTCAGAATTACGATTGCCGATACGGCCCATATGGCTATCAAGTGTCGCATGATCATTTCAGGCCTCCGCCGCGGTAAGAATGGTGCGTAACAGCACGTTACAGCCCGCCGCCAAGTCTTCCGGCGTCGCGCTTTCGGTCTCGTTATGGCTGATACCATCCGCGCAGGGTACGAAAATCATTGCGGTTGGCGCGATAAGATTGATATGGCAAGCGTCGTGACCGCCGCCCGAAACGATATCCATGTGGGAATATCCCGCATTCTCCGTCGCCTTGCGAACGACGGCGATCTGCTCCGGGTCGAAGGCTGTCGGTGGTGTATATTCGGCGACGTCGATTTCCAGTTCCAGCCGCATCTCATCCGCGATGCCCGCGCAGGCCGCGCGGATCGAGGCGTCCATGGTTTCCAGCGTCCCAACGTCCGGATGCCGGCAATCAACGGTGAACCAGACTTGCCCGGCAATAACGTTACGTGAATTGGGCCTGATCTGGGCCATTCCGATTGTGGCGACGCCGTCCGGCGTCTCATGGGCGATGCGGTCAATCGCGCTCACCATTTGTGCCGCGCCCACCATGGCGTCACGTCGGCGATTCATCGGAGTCGAACCGGCATGTGCGTCCATGCCCGTAACCGTGATATCGTACCAGTACAGTCCCTGTGCGCCGGTCACCACGCCGATGGTCTTGTGTTCAGCCTCCAGAATCGGTCCTTGCTCGATATGGGCCTCGAAATAAGCCCGAAGCGGTGCGCTGCCGCAGCGTTCTTCCCCGGCGTAGCCGATGCGCTCCAACTCCTCGCCGATCGTTCGGCCATCCATATCGCGGCAGGCCAAACCATGCTCTAGCGTATAAACCCCGGCGAACACGCCGGAAGCGATCATCGACGGTGCGAAACGCGATCCTTCCTCGTTGGTCCAGACTACGACCTCGACCGGTGCGTCGGTCTCGCTTCCGTGATCGTTCAGCGCGCGAATCACTTCCAGTCCCGCAAGGACTCCATAAACCCCGTCGAATTTGCCGCCGGTCGGTTGGGTATCGAGATGGCTGCCGGTCATCACCGTCGGCAAATCGTCACGCTGGCCCGGCCGCCGGGCGAAGATATTCCCCATCCGATCGATACGAATGCCGCATCCGGCCTCGCGGCACCAGCGAACGAACAGGTCGCGTCCATCCCGGTCCGGGTCGGACAGCGCCAGCCGGCAATTGCCGCCTTTTTCGGTCGCCCCTATCTTCGCCATCTCCATCAGGCTGTCCCACAGCCGTGAACCGTCAATCGAGATATTGCGCATGTCATTTCCCGCGTGCGAGTTTCGCGACAACAATAGCGGGAGCATTTGCCCGGGACCATAGGCAGTGAAAAGAACAAGAGCCCGGCCATTGGCCGGGCTCAATCGTTACTGAAAATCTTGGTGGAGCCGGACGGGATCGAACCGACGACCTCTTGAATGCCATTCAAGCGCTCTCCCAACTGAGCTACGGCCCCACGGGGTTGCCGGGCGGCTTATCGAGCCTCCGGCGAAGTCGGCACCGTTATACGGCTGCCGTCAGTCGGTGCAAGCTAAAAATAATATTTCCGCGCGCGGATCACCTGAAATTAATCAGGTTTCATCTTTGTCGTCGCTGGTTTCGACAACCTCGATGACTTCCTCGTCGCCAAGATCGCTGGCGTCTTCCAGCACGGTATCGTCGTCCCCGGCCGCCGGAACCTCGTCGTCGTTCTCGGCATCCAGAATATCCTCCGGATCCTCGATTTTCTTTTTAACCGGCTCGGCGGGTGGTTCCGCGCCCTTTAGCTTGCGCGATTTAAGGATCGCCTCCGGATCGAACACGGCCGCGCATTTCGGACACACAATCGGGTCGCGCCGAAGGTCGTAGAACGGCGCGCTACAACTCTGGCAAATCCGTTTTGTTCCCCATTCGGGTTTGGCCACGATGCTAACTCCTCTTTGTGTGTCGGTCTTATACGTTAAATCTATTGAGGCAATTGCCACGAGACGTCGATGCTGTCAACGGTTCGCCCGTCAAAAGCAGATTTTGTGCCGCCGCACGGGCTTCGCAAGCCCTGTTCGCATTGAATTCTTTATGCTAGAGGCTTCGCCGCGCCGATTACAAACCGGCAAATAGTCGATTGAGGCCTTTGATGCAACCTTTGAAATCCAGCATTTCTACCCCGATTAAAGCGGAAATCCGTGTTCCGGGCGATAAGTCCATGTCGCATCGCGCGTTGCTGATCGGCGCGCTGGCGGTCGGCGAGACCGTGATCGAAGGACTGCTGGAAGGCGAGGACGTGCTGTGTACGGCGGCGGCCTTGCGGGCACTGGGAGCTAATGTGGAACGCGGCGAGGACGGTGTTTGGCGCGTCCAGGGCGTGGGTCTTGGCGGTTTGCGCGAGCCGTCCGAGGTTCTCGATATGGGCAATTCCGGGACCGCGGCGCGATTGTTGATGGGCGTGCTGGCGAGCCATCCTTTGACCGCCTTTCTGATCGGCGATGAATCGCTTAGCCGCCGGCCGATGGCGCGGGTCCAGGTTCCGCTGGAACAGTTCGGTGCGCGAATTGTCGCGCGCGAGGGCGGGCGCATGCCGCTGGCGATAACCGGTGCCGCCGAACCCATGCCTGTTATTTATCGTTTGCCCGTTGCCTCGGCGCAGGTGAAATCGGCGGTGCTGCTGGCGGGGCTGAATACACCCGGCAAGACCACCGCCGTCGAAACACTGCCTACCCGTGACCATACCGAGCGTATGCTGCGCCATTTCGGGGCAGAGGTGGAGACCACCGAAGAGGCCGATGGCGCATTGGCGGTGACCGTGATCGGCCAGCCGGAAATGACGGGCCGCCATGTTCAGGTCCCCGCCGATATCAGTTCCGCCGCCTTTCCCATGGTGGCGGCGCTGATTGTGCCTGGCTCGGACCTCACGCTGACCGCCGTGGGCATGAACCCGCGCCGCACGGGTCTGGTTGAGACGCTGATCGAAATGGGCGCTGACATTGAATGCCGCAACGAGCGGGAGATTGCCGGCGAGCCGGTAGCCGACCTCCATGTTAGCGCGGGCGCCCTTACCGGTATCGAGGTGCCGGCCTCGCGCGCACCCTCGATGATTGACGAATATCCGATTCTCGCCGTGGCCGCCGCCCTGGCGACGGGAACTACTGTAATGCACGGACTGGCCGAGTTGCGCGTCAAGGAAAGCGACCGGCTTAGCGCCATGGCACGGGGTTTGGCGGCTTGCGGAGTCCGTGTCGAAGAAGGCGCCGACAGTCTGACCGTGCATGGAAGTGGTGGCCGGGTACTCGGCGGCGGGCCGATAGAGACCGACCTCGATCACCGTATTGCCATGGCATTTCTGGTCTTGGGCATGGCCGCGGAGAATCCAGTCGTAATCGACGACGCCGAACCGATCGAGACCAGCTTCCCCGGCTTCGTTGCGTTGATGAACGGCATGGGCGCGGTCATCGGGCCGGTTGGGGGCGTCGCATGATCATCGCGCTCGATGGGCCGGCCGCCTCGGGCAAGGGCACGCTTGCACGACGTATCGCCCGGGAACTGGGTTACTCCCATCTCGATACCGGCAAACTTTATCGCGCCGTGGGCATGGCGGTGTTGCGCCAGGGAGGCGACCCGTCCGACGCCGCCGCCGCCGAAGCCGCGGCGCGGACGTTGGATACCGATACGCTCGACGATCCCGAACTCGGCGACGACGCCGCCGCGCAGGCGGCATCCAAGGTCAGCGCCATTCCGGCGGTGCGTGCCGCGCTACTGGAGATGCAGCGCGCATTCGCCGCGCGGCCGCCGGGGGCGGTGCTGGATGGTCGGGATATCGGCACGGTGGTCTGCCCGGAAGCCGACGTAAAGCTCTATGTGACCGCAAGTGATGAGATTCGTGCAAAAAGGCGCCATAAAGAGTTGCTCGACAGAGGCAAGATCAGTATATATGCGCGCGTTCTGCAGGATTTGAAGGAGCGCGACGCCCGTGACAGTGCACGTAGCGTTGCGCCGATGAAGCCGGCGGACGATGCCGTGGTGCTGGATACGACAGTGCTCGACGCGGAGGCAGCATACGCCGCCGCGATGGAGCGCATCCGGGATGCCGCGGCCGGGGCGTGAAGCCCTACGGAATAGTAAAGGGATGAAAAGGCGCCGTTGCGGCCGGATCGATAATCGGCCGCGAGGGCGTAAATTTTTGATGAAAGACCGCCGGAGACAACCGGCTGGCCGGAAAAACGACTGACTTGAAAGGACTACGAAACAAATGGCTGAAGCGCAGGAAAAAGAAAGTTTTGCAGCACTGCTTGAAGAATCTCTCGTATCGAACGAGGGGCTTGAGGGCTCGGTAATTCCGGGCACCGTCATACGCATCGACAACGATTATGTTACCATTGATGTCGGGCTCAAGGCCGAAGGCCGGGTCGCCGTCAAGGAATTCGCCCAGCCGGGGCAAAAACCGGAACTTAAGGCCGGCGATATCGTCGAGGTATTCCTCGAACGGATGGAAGACCGCCATGGCGAAGTCATGCTGTCGCGCGAAAAGGCTCGCCGCGAAGAGGCATGGGGCCAACTGGAAGTGGCTTTCAACAACAGCGAACGCGTTACCGGCGTGATCTACAATCGGGTCAAGGGTGGCTTTACCGTCGACCTGACGGGCGTCAGCGCGTTCCTGCCGGGCAGCCAGGTGGATATCCGCCCGGTGCGCGACGTTACGCCGCTGATGGGCAACCCGCAGCCTTTCCAGATTCTCAAGATGGATCGCGCCCGCGGCAATATCGTTGTGTCGCGCCGCGCCGTGCTGGAGGAAAGCCGCGCCGAGGCCCGCAGCGAACTGATCGAGAACCTGGAAGAGGGCCAGGTGCTGCAGGGCGTGGTCAAGAACATCACCGATTATGGCGCGTTCGTCGATCTCGGCGGTGTCGATGGTCTGCTGCATGTCACCGACATTGCGTGGCAGCGCATCAACCACCCGTCCGAGGCATTGCAGATTGGCCAGACGGTCGACGTCCAGGTCATCCGCTTCAACTCCGAGACTCAGCGTATCAGCCTCGGCATGAAGCAACTTCAGGCCGATCCGTGGGACGGTGTCGATCTGAAATATCCGGTTGGCACGAAGTTTACTGGCCGGGTCACCAACATTGCCGACTACGGCGCATTCGTCGAGCTTGAGCCGGGCATCGAAGGTCTGGTCCATGTCTCGGAAATGAGCTGGACCAAGAAAAACGTTCATCCCGGCAAAATTGTCTCCACCAGCCAGGAAGTCGAGGTCATGGTGCTTGATGTCGATCCGCAGAAGCGGCGCATCAGCCTGGGCCTCAAGCAGTGCCTGGACAATCCGTGGGACAGCTTCATGGCGGAAAACCCGGTCGGCGCCGAGCTGGAAGGCGAGATCAAGAACATCACCGAGTTCGGCCTGTTCGTTGGTTTGCCCGGCGAGATCGACGGCATGGTTCATATGTCGGACATCAGTTGGGACAAGACCGGCGAGGAAGCCATCGCGGAATACAAGAAGGCCGACGTTGTTCAGGTCAAGGTGCTGGACATCGATGTCGTCAAGGAGCGCATCAGCCTCGGCATCAAGCAGCTTAGCGAAGACCAGGTCGGCGCCAGCATGGATGGCATCAAGAAGGGCTCCGTTGTCACCTGTACCGTGTCCAAGATTCTGGATAGCGGAATCGAGGTGATGGCGAACGAGACCGTTCCTGGCTTCATCCGCAAGACGGATCTGTCGCGCGAACGTTCCGAGCAGCGCCCCGACCGTTTTGCCGTGGGCGAGAAGGTGGACGCCAAGATCACCGCGATCGACAAGTCCGGCCGCAAGATCAACCTGTCGATCAAGGCGCGTGAGGTCGAGGAAGAAAAGAAAGCCATGGCAGAGTACGGAAGCTCCGATTCCGGCGCTTCTCTTGGCGATATCCTGGGCGCCGCGTTCAAGTCCAAGCAGGACGAACAGAAGGATGATTCGGGCGACGAATAGCCGCAGGAATATACGAAACGGCATGCGGCCCGCCACTTTGGCGGGCCGTTTTTTTGGTCCGGCTTCGTAATGAAAAAGAATAGTCGTTTAATTCGTGAGGGTTAACGCTTGACGGCCACGCTTAGCTTTGGCACCTTTCGGGGCTGACAGGGAGCAAGGGCTGCAATAAAAAAGCGGATTCCTTGCTGACAAGGCTTAGCCTTACAAAAACCAAGGGCGTCCCGGATGACAAAATCTGAATTGATACAAAGGCTGGCGGAGAGCCATCCGCATCTCTATCACAGGGATGTGGAGCGCATCGTCAGTACGGTGTTTGAGGAAATATCGTCCGCGCTGGAGCGTGGCGACCGTGTGGAGTTGAGGGGTTTCGGAACTTTCTCGATCAAACATCGCGAAGCGCGCGCGGGGCGCAACCCGCGAACCGGCGATACCGTAAATGTGGCACCGAAGACCGTGCCCTTTTTCAAGACCGGCAAGCATCTCCGCGATCTTGTTAACAACGGCTCAGGCTGAAACGAAACCGCCAATCGATGAAACTGCTTTACTGGTTCATTGCCGGACCGCTGATAGCGCTCTCAATTCTGTTCGCGCTATCCAATCGCGAATCCGTCGATCTGTCGATTTGGCCGTTGCCCTTCACGGCGGGAGTGCCGGTTTATGTCGTCGCGCTGGGCGGGTTGGCGGCGGGCTTTTTCGCTGGTGGCATCGTCGCCTGGTTCGGAGCGGGGCGGACGCGGACGCGCGCGCGCGCCGCCGAGCGAGCACTCCGTGGACGCGAAGTCGAACTTGAAGACCTGCGGCGCAAGGTAAAGGAAGCCGAAATTGCCGAGGCCAGGCAAAAAGCGGCTCCCACTTTGCCCTCGACCCCGAAATCCAACCTGCCGGCGCCCGCCAGCAACGCCACCCACTAAAAAACATTTCCCGTCCGGGATAGCTGGTGTAAACCGACGACGCACCGCTGAACGGGAGACATAAATGCCAGGCGAAGGCCGGAACCCAATTCTTGTCGCGATCGATACGCCGGAACTCGACCGGGCACGAGCCTTGTCGCAGTCACTGGCCGGTGCGGTTGGCGGTATCAAACTGGGGCTGGAATTCTTTAACGCCCATGGGCCGGCGGGCATCGCCCAGGTCGCCGGCAATCGCGGCGACCTGTTCCTCGATCTGAAATATCACGACATCCCCAACACGGTCGCCGGGGCGGTACGCGCCGCCGTGAAGCTGCAACCAATGATTCTGAACGTTCATGCCGGCGGCGGGCCGGCGATGATGCGTGGCGCGCTTGAGGCGGCCGAAGAGGAGTCGGACCGGCTCGGGATTACCCGCCCGAAAGTCATTGCCGTCACGGTGCTCACCAGCATGGACGACGGCGACCTGGATGCGGTCGGCCAGAAGGGTCCATCCACCGATCAGGTCGTGCGGCTGGCTCGTCTGACCCAGGATTGCGGGCTGGCTGGCGTTGTTTGCTCGCCGCGCGAGATTGCGGCGATCCGCGCCGCCTGCGGCCCGGATTTCACCCTTGTCGTGCCCGGCATACGCCCCGCCGGCGCCGCCGTGGGTGACCAGAAAAGGGTGATGACTCCACGCCAGGCAATCGACGCCGGCGCCGATTGGCTGGTCATCGGCCGCCCGATCACCGGCGCGCCGGACCCGGTCGCCGCCGCGCGGGAAATCCTGCGGGAACTGACATGAGCGTTCAGGCCAAAATTTGCGGGCTGAATGACCCGGCTACGGTGCGCGCGGCCGTGGATGGCGGCGCGGCCTTCATCGGGCTAAACTTCTACCCGCCCAGCCCTCGCGCGATCACACCCGATCAAGCGGCGGAACTGGCCGCGCTGATTCCGGCCGGGGTCGGCAAGGTGGGATTGTTCGTGGACGCCGATGACGACGCCATCGATGCCGTGCTGGCGACGACGACGCTTGACATGCTGCAGCTTCACGGCGGCGAATCGCCCGACCGCGTGGCCGAATTGCGCAAGCGCACCGGTCTCAAGGTCATGAAGGTGATCAAGGTGGCCGGCCCGGAGGATCTGGAAGAGGCCCCCGCATGGTACGCCGCCGCCGATTGGCTGATGTTCGACGCCAGGCCGCCGAAGGACATGAAGAACGCCCTGCCCGGCGGCAATGCGCTGGCCTTCGACTGGCTGTTGCTGAAGGATTGCGAGTTTCCGCTGCCCTGGATGCTGGCCGGTGGGTTGAATGCCGGCAATGTCGCCGAGGCCGTTCGCTTGTCCGGCGCGCGCTGCGTAGACACGTCTTCAGGCGTTGAGGACAAGCCCGGCGTCAAGAACCCCGACAAGATCCGCCAATTCCTGAAGGCGGTGGCGGCGGCCCGTTAAATCCCGACGATCATGAAATAGGCAGCGTAAAAAATAATCCAGGCGCCGGCCAGCAAGCCGGTGCGGAACCGTGGGTCAACATGGCCGGACAGTGCCCTCGATATAGCCCGGACGGCGACGGTCAGCATCAGGAAACGCAACAACCTCGCCGGAACGCTGATGATCAGAAAGGTGGCAAGGCCAACCCCCGCGCCCGCGGCCTCGACTGCGTATATCTTGTAGGGCACGCCTTGGAGCGGTCCCAGGAACATCGCCATCGCCCCGTCTTCATTAAGTGCGGTCTGAACTTCAGCGATCATTGTAACGTTGATGCCCGGCACCCAGTCCAGCACGGCACGGGCGGTCTCCGGGTTGCTCGCACCCCAGCCATACATCGCCAGCCCGCCCAGCAATGCGCCAGCCAGCGCCGCCAGGCAGGCCAGGAGTGCAGGTTTCAGACCGCGCCGAACCGCAATGGCGGTCAGCCAGATATCGGGAACGAGAAAAAACAGCGTCGCCTCGGCGAAACCCCATAGCCCGGCAATCAGCACCCTTCGGCTACTCCCAGACCGGGAACTGGCCCTCGTCGGCCAAATCCATTTCGCGTTTATTCAACTCGGCCATGAACGAGGCGCGATCCCCGCTCCAGGCCATCGACTCGCCGACGAAGACGTCACAGAAAAACGGCACCAATAAGAAGGTTCCGCGTGGCAGGGCTTTGCCCAGCCCATGCAGGAAAACCGGCACGATCGCCGCTTCCGGTTGCCTCTTGGCCAGATGCGCGATGCCGGTCTTGAAGGCTTCCATATGTTCCGGGTCGCCGCGCGAACCCTCGGGAAACAGGATCAGGATATCGCCACGCTCCAGCGCCTCGGTGGGTTCCGCCAGCGGGTCGCCGCCGCTCGCATGTACCGCCCGCTTCAAGGGGATAATGCCGATAATTTTGGTCGCGAACCAGGCCATGACGCGGTTGCGCAGGAAATAGTCAGCCGCGGCGACGGGCCGCAGCCGCGGCAACTGGCGCATTGGGAACAGGCTCATCAACACCAGCGTGTCGAGATGGCTGTTGTGATTGGCCGCGACCACCGCCGGCCCCGCCCCCGGCAGCCGCGCGCGGTGTCGCACATTGAGGCCGAGCACGATCAGTACCAGCGGCCGGATGACCAGCAGGAAGAACAGAAACCGGAGGAAATGATTCGGTGTTACCATCCGCGCAAGCCTCAATAATGCAGATAATAGATGAAATGGAAAAACAGCGGCGCGGTGAAGGTCAGGCTGTCGATGCGGTCCAGAATACCGCCATGGCCGGGGATCAGCGTGCCCGAATCCTTAACCCCGAGATCGCGCTTCAATGCCGAGATGGTGACGTCGCCGACAAAACCCGCAAACCCGATGATCAGGCCCGCCACCGGCGCTTCCCACGAGACCAGTGGGGTCAGGTGCGGCGCTATCAGCCAGGCCAGCAGGGTCGTCGTGGCGATGCCGCCCAGCAGCCCCTCAACGGTCTTGTTGGGGCTGACCGCCGGTATCGCCTTGTGGTGTCCGAACAGCTTACCCCAGACATATTGGGCGACGTCGTTGAACTGGGTCAGGAATATCAGGAACAGTAACAGCCCGGCGCCACCGGCGGCCGGATTGACGTCTTCGGGCAGCGCCAGCAGATAGGCCGCATGGCCGATGGCGAACACCATGGTCATCAGCCCCCAGTGGAGGCTGCCCGCTGCCCTGAGGAAACCGTCGGTTTTCCCGGTCATGAGCATGGCCAACGGCAGGAACAGGAACATGTAAACCGGTATGAAGATGATGAACATCCCGTACCACTCGATGCCGATCCAGTAGAACTGAATTGGAATGGCGAGATAGGCCCAGAACAGCACGCGGCGGTCGGCGCGCCTGGTCGGGATCAGCGAGAAATACTCCTTCAGCGCCAGGAAGCTGATAAAACCGAGAAAAGCGACGGAAACCATGGGGCTGAGAACGATGGCGAAAGCCAGCACCGTCACCATCACCCACCATGAGGAAATCCGCGATTTCAACTCGCTATAGTCACGCGCCGGCCGCGCCTTCTTCAGGCCGAAAACCACGATGCTGGCAACGACCAGGATGGCGAAAACGCCGGCGATGCCCCACAGTACGGGCGTTTGCGGCAGGCTCAGGGTCATTTCGCGCTCCCATCGGCTTCGGCCAGCGCATTGCGGGCCCGGTTAACCACGGTGATGCCTGAAAGCGCCAACGCCAGCCCTAGCAGAATATCCACCCAGACCCCGGCCCCGATGCCGATACCCAGCAAAAATGCCAGCAGCCCGAAGATGAAGGCGCGATCGCTCTTGCCCACCGGCCCGTCATAGCGCCGCGAGGCGCCGATCTGGATGCCGACGACGCCGGTCATCTCGACCAGAATGCCGGCCATCACCAACCCGGCGACCAGCCATCCCGGCACGCCAGGCACCGCGGCCAGCGGTAGATACAGCATCGCATCCGCGACCACGTCGCCCAACTCGTTCAGAACCGCGCCCAGGCGGCTTTTCATGTCATGCTCGCGGGCCAGCATGCCGTCGATGGCGTTCAGGGCCATGCGCAGGAACAGCACCGCCGGCAACGCCAGCAATGGCCAGCGCGCCTCCGGAAGCCACAGGATCGCCGCGCCGCCGGCCGCCGACAACAGCGCCGCCGCCACGGTTACCTGGTTGGCGGTAACGCCCGCGCGGGCCAGCGCGCCGCAGACCGGCCTCAGCAGGGCTTGAAATCGGGGCTTCAGATCGTAAATAGTCGCCACGGTGGCCTCACTTGCAATTTGTTGACTGCATTCTCCTATAAGCGCTGAAGATTAACAATTTGAGACTGGGACGGCGCGGTCAAATGCGCTATGAAACTGGCCAGTTATAACGGAATTGCAAAACGCGCCAAGTTTCCGTGGCGCCTGACGGGATTCATGACACAAAAAATCAACACATACCGGGCCGGACCGGACGAGCAAGGTCACTTCGGCATTTTCGGGGGTCGCTTCGTGGCGGAAACCCTGGTGCCGCTGATTTTGGAGGTCGAAAAGGCCTGGGACACCGCCAACGGCGACCCGGATTTCTGGCAAGAGCTGGAATATTATTTCAAGCATTATGTCGGGCGGCCCAGCCCGCTCTATTTTGCGAAAAGGCTGACGGAACATTTCGGCGGCGCGAAAATCTATTTCAAGCGCGACGAGCTGAACCATACCGGCGCGCACAAGATCAACAACTGCATGGGCCAGATCCTGGTCGCCAAGCGCATGGGCAAAACCCGCATCATCGCGGAAACCGGCGCCGGCCAGCATGGCGTGGCCACCGCCACCGTCTGCGCGCTGTTCGACCTGCCCTGCACGATCTATATGGGCTCGAAGGATATCGAACGTCAGGCGCCCAACGTGTTCCGCATGAAGCTTCTGGGCGCCGAGGTGAAGTCGGTCACCAGCGGTTCGAACTCGCTGAAGGACGCGATGAACGAGGCGCTGCGCGACTGGGTCGCTAGTGTCGAGGACACCTTCTACATCATCGGCACCGTCGCCGGCCCGCATCCCTACCCGGCCATGGTGCGCGACTTCCAGTCGGTGATCGGCCGCGAGACCCGCGAGCAGATGATGGAAGCCGAGGGCCGCCTGCCGGATAGCCTCGTCGCCTGCATCGGCGGCGGCTCCAATGCGATGGGCCTGTTCCACTCCTTTCTCGACGAGCCGGACATAAAGATTATCGGCGTCGAGGCGGCGGGCCATGGTGTCGATACCGACAAGCACGCGGCCTCGCTGACCGGCGGCCGCCCCGGCGTACTGCATGGCAACCGCACCTATCTGCTGCAGGACGATGACGGCCAGATCCTTGAGGCTCATTCGATTTCGGCCGGCCTCGACTACCCCGGCATCGGGCCGGAACATTCCTGGCTCTATGAAACGGGTCGTGTCGAATACGTCTCGGCCACCGACAAGGAGGCGCTGGAAGCCTTCCAACTCTGCAGCCGGATGGAAGGCATTATCCCGGCGCTCGAACCTTCCCACGCGCTGGCTTATGTCTCGAAAATCGCGGGCGATTTGCCCAAGGACCATATCCTCTGCATGAACATGTGCGGCCGCGGCGACAAGGATATCTTCACCGTCGCCGAAGCCCTGGGGGTGAAGATATGAGCACCTCGGATTCCGGCCGTATCCGCCGCCGCTTCGAGGCGCTGACCGCGGAAGGCCGTGGCGGACTGGTGGCTTTTCTGACTGCTGGCGACCCGGACTACGAAACGTCCAGGGAGATCGTATTCGGCCTGCCGAAGGCCGGCGCGGACGTGATCGAACTGGGCATGCCCTTTTCCGATCCGATGGCCGATGGCCCGTCGGTCCAGGCGGCCTCGCTGAGGGCGCTGGCGACCGGCATGAAGTTGGCCAAGGTACTGCAAATGGTGCGTGAATTCCGCGCCACCGATGACGATACGCCGATCGTGTTGATGGGCTACTACAATCCCATCTACAGCTATGGCGTCGACAAGTTTCTGACCGAGGCGCGCGAATCGGGCGTCGACGGGCTGATCATCGTCGATCTGCCGCCCGAGGAAGACGAGGAACTTTGCCTGCCCGCGCTGAAGGCCGGGCTGAACTTCATCCGGCTGGCCACGCCCACCACCGATGACAAGCGCCTGCCGGCGGTTCTGTCAAACACCAGCGGTTTCGTCTATTATGTCTCGGTGATGGGAATTACAGGCACCACGTCGGCCACTGATGACGCCGTAAAGACGGCGGTCGAGCGGCTGCGCCGTCACACCGACCTGCCGATTGCCGTCGGCTTCGGCATCAAGACGCCGGAAAATGTGCGTGCGGTGGCCTCGGTCGCCAACGCGGCCGTGGTCGGTTCGGCGATTGTCGATCGTGTCGTGGACGGGCTGGACGATGGCGGCAAGCCCAAGGCGGGGCTGGTCGCCGGGGTGCTGGATTATGTAAGTGAACTGGCCGCGGGCGTGCGCGGCAGTGGGGGCAAGCAATGAATTGGCTTACAAATTTCGTCCGGCCGAAATTCCAGGCGCTGGTCAAGCAGACCGAGCAGCCGGATAATCTGTGGTTCAAATGCACCAACTGCGGACAGATGATCTTCCATCGGGATCTGGAGGAAAACCTCTTCGTCTGCCAGCATTGCGACCATCATATGCGGGTCGAAGTGAAAAAACGGCTGGAGATGATGTTCGACGACGGCGCCTACGACCGCATCGAATTGCCCAAGGCCGTCACCGACCCGCTAAAATTCCGCGATCTTAAGCGATATACCGACCGTATCAAGGAATCTCGCGCCAAAACGGGCGAGGAAGACGCGATCATCGTGGCCCATGGCGCCATGGGCGGCCACAAGGTGGTGATCGCCGCCTTTGACTTCAGCTTCATGGGCGGTTCCATGGGCGTGGCCGTGGGCGAGGGCCTGGTCTCGGCGGCCAAGCTGGCCGTGCTGCAGGACGCACCGCTGATCGTCGTGCCGGCCTCGGGCGGCGCGCGCATGCAGGAAGGTATCCTGTCGCTGATGCAGCTGCCACGCACCGTTATCGCGGTCGAGGAGGTCAAGGAGGCCGGCCTGCCCTATATCGTGCTGCTGACCGATCCGACCACCGGTGGGGTCACCGCCAGCTTCGCCATGCTGGGCGACATCCAGTTGGCCGAGCCCGGGGCGATGATAGGCTTCGCCGGGCGCCGGGTGATCGAACAGACCGTGCGCGAAACCCTGCCCGAGGGCTTCCAGCGCGCCGAATACCTGAAGGATCACGGCATCGTCGACATTGTGGTGCCGCGTCACGAACTGCGCGACACGCTGATCAATCTGATCGACCTCCTGCGCAACCGCACGCCGGACGCCGAAATCGTGGCCTTGCCGGTGGAGGGCGAGGTGCTGCCGCCGAAAGACGACGAGACCTGATAACCAGGCCGTAACGCCGATGTTCGCCCAGCCCAGCGACGCCATTCTCGCGCGTCTTATGACGCTGCATCCCAAGCTCATCGACCTGTCGCTGGACCGGGTCGTCGATTTGCTGGACAAGTTAGGCAACCCGCACCATCGCCTGCCGCCGGTGGTTCATATCGCCGGCACAAACGGTAAGGGTTCGGTCGGCGCCTATATGCGCGCGGCGCTGGAATCGGCGGGTTATCGGGTTCATGCCTATACCTCGCCCCATCTTGTCCGCTTTCATGAGCGCGTGCGCCTGGCCGGCGAATTGATCGACGAGAACTATCTGGCCGACTGCCTGCAGCGCTGCGAGGACGCCAATGGCGGCGTGCCGATCACCTATTTCGAAATCACCACCGTGGCGGCGTTCCTGGCCTTCGCCGAGACGCCGGCCGACATCCTGCTGTTGGAAGTCGGGCTGGGCGGACGGCTGGATGCCACCAACCTGATCGACAAGCCGGCGGTCACAATCATCACCCCGGTTTCCATCGATCACCAACAGTTCCTGGGCGAAACGCTGGCCGAAATCGCCGGCGAAAAGGCCGCGATCCAGAAGCGTGGCGTGCCGTCGGTAATCGGCCCGCAGCCGCCCGAAGCCGCCGCCGCGATTGATGCTTACGCCGCGCGGATCGGCGCGCCGACCTTCCGTTTCGGCCGCAGCTTCTCGGTCGAGACGACGCCTGGCGGCATGGTCTACAGCGCCGCCGGGCGCCTCATGTTGCCGCGCCCCGTGCTGCCCGGCGCCCACCAGATCGACAATGCGGCCACCGCCATCGCCGCGCTGGAACGTCTCAAGGGCTTTACCATTACCGAGATGGACCTGGCCAACGGCCTGACGAACGCCGAATGGCCCGCTCGCATGCAGCGGCTGAAGACCGGCCCGCTGGTCGATCTCCTACCCGATGACTGGGAACTGTGGCTCGACGGCGGCCACAACGCCGCCGCCGGCGAGGCCATCGCCGCCCACGCCGCCGAACATTGGACGGATCGCCCGCTCTGGCTGGTCGCCGGCATGCTGAACAACAAACAGGCCGACCGCTTCCTCGCCGCCTTCAAGGGCCTCGCCGAAGGCGCGCGCACCGTAACCATCCCCGGCGAACCCGCCAGCTATACGGCGGCTGAAACCGCCGCCATCGCCACCGGCGCGGGGCTGCCAGCGGACCCGGCGGAAGATGTTGACTCGGCCATCCGGGCCATCGTGAAAGACGCGGCAATCCCGGCCCGAATCCTGATCTGCGGTTCGCTCTATCTGGCCGGCCGGGTGCTGTCGGAGAACGAATAGGGGCGCGGCGCCCGATCCGTCGGACCGCCCACATTAAGATTCCCCACGCTGGCGCGCCGCCCCTCTTTGCCCTATGTCTCAGCGATGGCATCGCAAGACCAACAGATTACGCCGCTGGCCGCCGGGCAGGTGCCGCTTGTTATCCCGCTGGGGATGATCCTGCTGCTCGGCGGCATGTGGGGGCTGTCTTTCTCCTTTTCCAAGATGGCCGCCAATGGCGGGGTGCATGCGGTGGCCTACACCTTCTGGCAAGGATTGTTGGCGGGGTTGATCGTGGCGGCGGTCTGCTGGCTGCGGGGCATGCGTATTCCGCTGGGGCGGGAATGGCTGCGTTATTATTTCATCATCGGCCTGATCGGGATCGCGCTGCCGAACGTCAACCTGGTGACGGCGATCGCCCATCTGCCGGCCGGCGTGATGGTGCTGACCATCCCATTCGTGCCGCTGACAACCTACGCAATCGCCATCGGGCTGAAAATGGAGCGGTTCTCCATGCTGCGTTTCGCCGGGGTGTTGTGTGGGCTGGCCGGGGTGGCATTGATTGTTCTGCCGAAGGCCAGCCTGCCCGACCCGGCCGCCGCGCCATGGTTCCTGCTGGCGCTGGCGACCCCGGCGCTCTACGCCTTGAACAACGTGCTGGCGGCGCGCTTGCGGCCGCCGGATACCAGGTCGCTGCCGCTGGCCGCCGGCATGCTGCTGGCCGCCGCGATAATGTTGACGCCCGTCGTGTTCGCGATGGATGTGCTGTACCTGCCCAGCCTGCCAATGGGCGAGGCGGAAATCGGCATGCTGGGCCAGATCGCCGTCTCCAGCATCGCCTACCTGATTTTCTTCGAGGTTCTGCGTCTGGCCGGGCCGGTGTTCATGAGCTTCACAGGCTATATCGTGACCCTGACCGGGATTGCCTGGGGCGTCGTGCTGTTCGGCGAGACCCACAGCCCCTGGGTCTGGGGCGCGGCCATCCTGATCTTCACCGGCCTGGCGCTGGTCAATCTTCAGCGATCCTTGGTATACCGCTTCTTCGGGCGGCGTTTGATCGGGCCGCCGGGCAGGGCCCAATTGATCAGGAAGTCCTCAAGGTCGCCGACATCGTCTTCCGAAACCACACGGCCGCGCACCGAGACGCCGGCCTCATGCACGGTTTCCGGGTCGCCGGAGACCAGGGGATGCCACCAGGAAAGATCCCGTTCCTCGGCGACCAGGCGATAGGCACAGCTATCCGGCAGCCAGATCAGGCTGCGCATGCGCGTGGGTGTCAGTTCTACGCAGTCGGGGACATTCTCTTGCCGATTTTCGTAATCCTTGCAGCGGCAGGCGCCGATATCGAGATATTTGCAGGCCGCGCGGGTGTAGTGGATCTCGCCGCTGTCCTCTTCTTCCAGCTTGTTCAGGCAGCACAGCCCGCAGCCGTCGCAAAGAGATTCCCACTGCGCCTGGGTCATGTCCTCCAGCGCGATGGTCTTCCAGAAGGGTTGTTTGTCGCTCATGATGCCCTGTCGATCAGATGAATAAAGGAGCCGGCAATACGCCCCGCCGTCAGCCCGGCATGGCCGCAGTCCTCGCCGCGTGCGTCGGCGATCCTGAAGAGAGGGGTGGCCGGCCCCTCCGTAACAATGGTCGCATAATGAAATTCGTGCCCCGCAAAGACCGCGCCCTGGGCGCCCAGCACCGAATCGCCGGCGGCTGTCGCCACCCGATAGCCTAGATGCCGCCTGCGGTCGGCGAAGGAGCTTTCCAGCGGCAGCAGCCCCGCCATGGCGTGTGGTGCCCCGTCGGCATCGATCAGCCCCTGGCCCAGCACCATATAACCCCCGCATTCCCCGTAAATGGCGGCCTCGCGCGCCGCGGCCTCGCGCAGGCCGCCCAGAAATCTGCCATTGCCGGCAATCCGACCCGCATGAAGTTCCGGATAGCCGCCCGGAAGGTAGACTGCGTCGGCATCCCGCGCCGGTGCTTCGTCGGCCAACGGCGAAAAGAAAGACAGTTCGCTACCGGCCGCGCGCCAGCCTTCCAGCACGGATGCATAGCTGAAGGCGAAGGTCTCGTCTCGCGCCACAGCGATGCGCTGGCCGATGGGGGCCAATGGCACAATTTTTCCGCGTCCCGCCGGCGCCGGCCGGGCGATCCTGCGGAAGGCCTTGAGGTCAATCGATTTCCTCACGATCGCCGCCGCGCCGTTGAGAAAGTCGTCGAGCGCCGGATGTTCCGAGGCCTGTACCAGGCCGAGATGCCGATCCGGCAGCGCCAGCGCCGCGTCGCGGGGCAGGCAGCCGAGCACCGGCAGGTTCAGCCCCGAATCGCGGATGGCGCCGGTCAATATGTCGGCATGCCTGTCGCTGCCGACACGGTTCAGGATCACCCCGGCGAGCGCCAGGTCTTGCCGGTGGCTGGCGAAACCCCGCAGCAGCGCCGCCACCGAAGCGCCCTGTCCGCGCACATCGACGACCAGCACAACGGGCCAGCCGGTAATCGCGGAAATATCCGCCGTGGACCCGCGTCCGTCCGCCGCCCCGTCGAACAGACCCATGGCCCCCTCGCAGACGATCAGCGACGAATCCTCTCCCAGCCGCGTGGCGATGCCCACGAAGGTTTCCAGGCGCATCGCCCAGGGGTCGAGGTTAAAGCAGGGGGCGCCGCCGGCCGCGGCGTGAAACGCGGGGTCGATATAGTCCGGCCCGGCCTTGGCGGCCGCTACCGCCAAGCCGTAATTCGTCAGGGCGCGGATGATCGCCAGGGTCACGATTGTCTTGCCCTGGCTGCTGGCCGGGGCTGCGACGATGATTCCAGGGGCGGGCGCCGCCATCAGGCTACCAGCCGCCAGGCGAACCAGGCCAGCATGAAAGCGTTTACCGACATCAGCACCGGCGCCGCCACGGTGGCCATGTGCCGCCAGCGCCCGGCCGCCATGTGACCCGCGAAGCCGGTAACCACCAAGCCGGGCACGGTGCCCGCCACGAAGGCGGCCATCGCTGCCGCCCCGCCGGCCGCCCCGCCGCTGCCCGCCGCTACCGCCAGCGCCGCGTACAGAAGCCCGCAGGGCAGGAATCCCAGCATCATGCCGAGTGCGTAGCCGCGAATCCCCGTGGGGCGGGCGAACATCGGCCGGGCGAGATCGCCCAGCAGGCGGCCCCAACGGCTTTCCCTGGCCGCGGCGGCGCGGAGCAACCCGCTGCCGAACAGCGCATAGGCCAGGAACATGGCGGCGGCGAAAAATAACCAGCCCGCCGCGACCCAGCCCAGCCCGGGGATCGCGCGGATGGTCTGGCCCACGGCCCCGGCCATCGCGCCCAGGGTTATGTAGGTGGTGGCGCGGCCCAGATGGTAGGGCGCCAGCGCCGCCCCGGCGAGGCGGTGAAATTCGCTCATTTGCGAGGCCGGGACGGTTTCCAGTCGCGCCGTGGTCTGGGCCAGCACGAAGGGCCCGCACATGGCGATGCAATGGGTGCCGCCGCCGACCAGCCCGGCCAGCAGCATCGCCGCCAGCAGGGCGAGACCGCCAACGTCGCCATGGGGCAAAAAGGTGAATGCGCTATGCATGTGCCGCTTTTACACGCCAACCGTTGGCTTGCCTAGCCTATCGGCAGGCGCGGGTTTAGACTGCCGCCCATGTCAAGGAAACCCGAGGGAGAGCTGCGGCGGGGCTGGACGACGGGCGCCTGCGCCACGGCGGCGGCGCTGGCCGCCTTCGAGGCGCTGCTGACCGGGGAATTTCCCGATCCGGTGACAATCACGCTGCCGCGTGGCGAGCAGCCGTCTTTCGCGCTGGCTCGCAAGGAATTGGGCGATGCGTTCGCGACCGCCGGCATTATCAAGGACGCGGGTGACGACCCGGACGTGACCCACGGCGCGCTGGTGCTGGTCACGGTGCGGCACGGCGCGGCGGGCGGGGGCGTCACCTTCCTTGCGGGCGAAGGGGTTGGCACCGTCACCAAGGCCGGCCTGCCTATTCCCCCGGGCGAGCCCGCGATCAACCCGTCGCCCCGGGCGATGATGCGCGAGGTCATAGAGGCGGCTGCGGCGGCGCTTGGCGTGTCGGGCGATGTCGAGATTACCGTCGCCATCCCCGGCGGCGAGGAACTGGCGGAAAAGACCTGGAACCCACGCCTTGGCATCGTCGGCGGACTGTCGATTCTGGGAACCACGGGAATCGTCATTCCCTATTCCTGCAGCGCCTGGATCCAGTCGATCCGATCGGGCATCGACGTGGCGCGGGCCAACGGCTTCGCCCATGTGGCGGGCGCCACGGGCAAGACCTCGGAGGCCGCGGTGCGGGCCCACTACGGACTGCCGCTGGAGGCGCTGATCGACATGGGGGATTTTGCGGGCGGGATGCTGAAATATCTGCGTGACCACCCGGTTCCCCACGTCACCATCGCCGGCGGCTTCGCCAAGACGGTCAAGCTGGCGCAGGGCCACATGGATCTCCATTCATCGCGCAGTCAGGTTGATTTCGGTAAACTTGCGGCATGGCTGATGGAATTGGGGGCTACGGAACAGATGGCGCAAGCGGCGCGCGAGGCGAACACCGCGGCGCAAGTGCTGGAACTGGCGGGCGAGTTGCCGCTTGGTCCCCTGGTGGCGCGCCGGGCGCGGGAAGTCGCGCTGGCCATGCTGGCCGGCGGTATCGATCTGGATGTATTGGTGGTCGATCGGGCGGGGCGGATCGTCGGCGAGGCGCGATCGTGAAACGGCTGTTGATCCTGGGCGGCACCGGCGAGGCCGCGGCGCTGCACGAGGCCGCCGGTGAGCGCTTCGAAGCCGGGCTGGAGATCGTCAGCTCGCTGGCCGGGCGGACAAACGAACCCCGATCCCTGCCCGGCATGGTGCGGACCGGCGGGTTCGGCGGCGCCGAGGGGCTGGCGCGCTGGCTGCGCGAAGAGGAAATCGACATGGTCGTCGATGCGACGCATCCCTACGCCGCGCGGATTTCGGCCAATGCGCGAACTGCTTGCGAGGCTGCGGGTGTCGATAGGATAATCCTGTGGCGGCCGCCCTGGACGGCGCAACCCGGCGACAACTGGATACCCGTCGCCGATGCTGCCGAAGCCGCCGAACGACTACCGGGCCTGGGCAAGCGCGCCTTCCTGGCGCTGGGGTCGGGCCAGTTATGGCAATTCGCCGACGTAAAGGGCGTGTGGCTGATGTCGCGGGTGGCGGAAACGCCGGAGCCCCACACCGCGCCGCCCGGTTTTGTGGTGGTCGACCGCGGCCCGTTTACCGCCGATAACGAGTTGCGCCTGATGGAAGAACAGGATATCGACCTGCTGATCAGCCGCAACAGCGGCGGCGAGGCGACGGTGGGTAAAATTATCGCGGCGCGCCAACGCCGCATTCCGGTTATCATGCTGGAACGCCCCGCGCCCGAACCGGGGGAACAATGTTCGGATTCGAAGGAGGTCTTGCAGTGGATAGCTCGAAAACTGGAGTGATGAGGCGGCTGGGGGCGATCGCCGCTGTCGCGGCATTCCTGGCCGCCATCGTCCCGCTCTCCGCCGGGGCGCAGTCAGTCCTGTTCCAGGAGCCGGAAATCACCGTCGTCGCCGGAAACGGAGATATCGACCGGATGAAGGAGCTGATCCAGCAACGCACCCATCTCGACCAGCAGGACAGCAAGGGCCGCAGTGCGCTGGTGGTGGGCTCAATCGCCGGCGACGTCGAAATCGTCGATATGCTTCTGGCCGGTGGCGCGCGCACCGATGTCGCCGACAAGTTGGGTAATACGGCGCTGACCTGGGCCTCGTCTCGGAACGAGTACGACATCGCCGACATGCTGATTGGCGCCGGCGGCGATCTGAACCACCAGAACCGCCAGGGCCAGACGCCGCTGATGCTGGCGGCCTCGAAGAGCCATTTCGAGATTGTCCAACTCCTGCTGCGCGCCGGCGCCGACCTCGACATTCAGGATTACACCGGACGGAGCGCCCTGGGCTGGGCCCGAGGCGGCCGAGACCGCCGCGTAGAAATGGCCCTGGAGGACGCGGGCGCGCGGGATTAAAGCTTCAGTTTGCGCGGCCTCAGCACATGATGGTGGTCGGGGGCGTAGAGGCGGCTTTCGTCGAAATTGGCCTCGCCGAGCACGCGGCCGACCAGGATCAGGGCGGTGCGGGTGATGCCCGACGCCTTTACCTTTTCGCGAATATCGGAAAGCGTTCCGCGGATAAATTGCTGGTCCGGCCAGGTCACGCGGTAGGCTATGACCACCGGGCAATCCGCGCCGTAATGGGGGATAAGTTCGCGCACTACGCGGGCGAGATTGTTGACTGATAAATGAACCGCCAGGGTCGCGCCGCTGCGGCCCAGCGTTTCCAGATCCTCGCCCTCGGGCATCGATGACGAACGCACCGCCGTGCGGGTCAGGATCACGGTCTGGCTGATCTCCGGCAGGGTCAGTTCCGTCGCCAGCGCGGCGGCGGCGGCGGCGAAGGCGGGCACGCCGGGCGTCACATCGTAAGGAATTTCCAGTGCGTCCAGCCGGCGCATCTGCTCGGCGATCGCGCCATAGAGCGACGGGTCGCCCGAATGCACCCGCGCGACGTCGTGGCCCGCCTCGTGGGCGGCCTGCATCTCGGCGATAATTTCATCCAGATGCATCGGCGCGGTATCCACCACCCGCGCGCCCTCTGGCGCCTCGGCAACCACCTCGGCCGGCACCAGCGACCCCGCATAAAGCACCACGGGGCAACGCTGAATAATCTTCAGCCCCCGAACAGTAATAAGATCCGGAGCCCCAGGCCCCGCGCCTATGAAATGGACGGTCATGATGTGCTCTCCAACGCCGGAGCACCGCATGAAAAACCGTAGGAAGGGGGATAAGGGGATGAGGGGGATAGGGGGATGGTCACTGTAATGTCACCCTTCGAAAATCAGCCTTGAAGGCCGGGGAACTGATCGGAATGCCAAGCGGGATAAGGCTTGTGGCAAGACTGGAGCGGACCTGAGCATAAAGGGTCTTGCTTGGGTCATCGACTGTTTTGGGTTCTATAATACATTCAATGATCGCCTCGCTTAACGAGTCGCCGCGATTATCTCGGTGCATCTCCATATCCCCCTTATCCCCATATCCCCCTTCATACGATATCACCGCGGAACCTCGTCTGACCGTGTTTGCGCCTTTTTTGCATACCCTCTCGGCGTGTATGCCCGGCCGCCTTTGGTGACTTTCGTCTGGCTGTTGCCGATCATTACCAGGGTCAGCATGTCGACTAATTCGGTGTCGAACGCCTCGAGGGTGGTGATGGAGACCGATTCGTCGGCACGGCCGAGGTTTCGGGCGAGGATGACGGGGGTTTCGGGAGGGCGGGCGGTGGCGAGGATCTGTTTCGCCAGGGGCAGGAGTTCGCGGCGGGTTTTGCTTTGGGGGTTGTAGAGGGCAACGACGAAATCGGCCTCCGCGGCGGCTTTCAGGCGTTTCAGGATGGTCTCTTTCGGGGTCAGCAGGTCGGATAGCGAGATGGCGCAGAAGTCGTGGCCCAGTGGGGCGCCGGCGCGGGCGGCGGCGGCTTGCAGGGCGGAAATGCCGGGGATAATGGTGGTTTCGACGCGGTCCCAGTGGGGGTGCGCCTCGCGGTCCAGCAATTCGAATACCAGCGTCGCCAGCGCATAGATGCCGGGATCGCCGGAACAGACCAGCGCGACCGACTTGCCTTGCGCCGCCAGGTCGAGGGCGATGCGCGCGCGGGCCTCTTCCTCGCCCAGTTCCGAGCCGTGCCGTGGCTTGCCGGCGATCAGGCCGCCTACGAGATCGAGATAGAGGCCGTAGCCAACCACTTCGTCCGCGCCGGCCAGCGCCATGGTGGCCTCGGGCGTGCGCCAGCTGTCGGCGCCGGGGCCGATGCCGACCACGGCGAGGCGGCCCCTGGCCGTTCCGGCGGCGCTTGCGTCGATGGTTTCAGGGCTTCGCGCGACGGCACAGGTGGCGCGGGCGGATTTGCGCTTCGGGACGATCAACTCGCTGTCCGGACCGGCCAGCGCCAGCGCCGCGCCCTCGGACACGCCATGGCAGCCGACCTCGCTGAAGACGACCTCTGACGGGTTGGCAAGGCGCGGGGCCTCGGCCTCCAGTTCCGCCGCCGTGAAGAAGCGCGCCGGCAGGCCGAGATTTTCGGCTCGGGCCAGCACGGCCTCTTCATCGGACTTCAGATCCAGCGAGGCGATGGCGGCAAGCGCGCCGGGGGCCAGGCCCGCCTCGGCGAGGGTCTCATCGACAAGAGCCTGTAATTCCCCGGTCGAGGCGCCGCGTTCGCATCCCACGCCCAGGGCCAGCACCGGCGGATGGATCACCAGGGTTTTATTGTCCTCGCGCCCGGCGCGGTCGGTAATCAGCAGGGTCAGGTCGCCCGACTCGGAAAACAGCGCGCGGTCGGGCCAAGGATCATCGCCGGCCTCGACAATCAGCCGCACCGAATCGCCGGCCAGCATGGCGGCGGCCAGCGTCTTCGCGACTTGCGGATTGGCGACGGTCCAGCCCCTCGGCGGTTCGTCCAGTGCCAATCCAAGCTCCAGATCGCCCGCCGTGGTGATGGCCGCGCTGCCGTCAAGGATGCCGGCGATTTGCCGCGCCAGCCGGTTTGCGCCGCGATGGCCGCCCAGCAACGGCACGGCAACGGAACCATCCTCGGCCAGGGCGATGACCGGCGATTCGGTCTTCTTGTTGGCCAGATTGGGCCCCAGCGCGCGGATCGTGATGCCGGCGGCAAAGACCCCGATAATGGCGGTTCCCTCGGCAAACAGCCCGCGCAGATGGGCCATGGTATCGGTGAACGGCACGTCCGCCTCGTCGGCCCGGCCCGCCAGCCCATGCACCACCGCGCCGTCGAGTTCGGGTTGCAGGCGCCGCGCCAGATCCAGCCCGCCCTGGCTCAGGGCCACGATCGCGATCTTCATCGCCATGCCTCGCCGCGCCGGTGGACCAGAACCAGCGAAAAATAGGGCGCCTTGCCCTCGGCGGCCTCGGCAAAGGGCAGGACGACCTGGTTTTCCATCGTGGCATATTCGATATAACGGGCGGAGTCCGACAGGCCCAGCCGATCCAGCACGCGGCGCAGCTTGTCCATATGGCGGCCCACTTTGATGATCACGGCGGCGTCCGCATTGGCGAGCTGGCGTTCCAGCTCTTCCTCTGCCAGCGGCGCGGGGATTACCGACAGCACGTCGTTTAGTGCCGCCAGCGGCGCGCCCAACGCCGCCGCGCCCGCCGTCAGCGACGATATGCCCGGGATCACCCGGACCGGAAAGCGATCCGCCATCCGCCCGAAGAGATACATGAACGAGCCATAGACGAACGGGTCGCCCTCGCACAGTACGGCCACGTCGCGCCCGGCGGAAAGATGCTCGCCCAGATCCAGCGCCGCCTGGTCATAGACGCCCTCGACCGGGAAGCGGTCGGTGCTGATCGGCATGCGAATCGGAATCTCGATCCGCCCCGCCGGCAGATGCGGCGCCGCGATTCTGTGCGCCATGCTCTCGCCCTCCAGCGGCGCCGGCCAGGCGATGACCGGCACGTCCTGCAACAGACGGTAGCCCTTGAGCGTGATGAGTTCCGGATCGCCCGGGCCAACGCCGACACCGAAGAGAGTGCCAAGGGAGCTGTCAGCCATTAGCTTCTCCCAATCGGCCATACGTGGCGGCAACCGGCCAATGAAGGGGGATAAGGGGATAAGGGGGATAGGGGGATGGTCACTGCAAATTCACCCGTCGGAAGTCAGCCTTGAAGGCTGAGAAGTTAACCAGAATGCCCAATTTCAAACCACTCGCGGCAAGGCAGGGGAAAACTTGTACATAATAAGCCTTGCACAGGTTCTCGACCGTCTTGAGCTCGATGGGCCTTCAATAATACATTCAATGATCGCCTCGCTTAACGAGTCGCCGCGATTGTCTCGGTGCATCTCCATATCCCCCTAATCCCCTTATCCCCCTTCATGGGATATTACCGCCTCGCCCGGTCTGACCGAGTTTGCGCTTTTCTCTGCGGTCCTCTGCGGCTCTCTGCGGTAAAATCTTCTTATCCTTATCTGCTGCCGGCTACTTTACCGCCTGCCATTGCGTGACTTGCATCATTGGTTTCCAGCCATTCAGGCGGCCGACCGGCGATAATCTTGAGACGGACAGGCGCACCATTTCGCCGCCATGCTCGCCATGCAGCCTGGCAAGGGTTGCCTCTCCCTCGATCGTCACGGTATTGGCCACCAGTTTGCCGCCGGGTTTCAACGCGA
>CBFDDT010000023.1:0-33581 GCA_965603635.1 uncultured bacterium
TAGCCAGGAGCGGCAATTCCGCTCCTTGTCCCAATCGCCCTCATGCGGCCAGGCCATCATTTCCTGATCCGGCCTTATTGACTATAATAGATTGCTGGCTCTCGGACTGTCTGCGGAAAGTCTCATGAAAGCAAACATCATTGGGACCAAAAAAATGAACCACGAGCTGATACTGCGATGATTGAAAAGCGTTTGCTCGGAAAAGGGGGGCCTTCTGTTGGCTGTCTCGGTTACGGCGCGATGGTTCTCGAAGGCTACTATGGTGGCTCGGATGACGATCAGGCCGTGCAAACACTTCGGCATGCGATCGACCTCGGCATGATGATCGATACCGCCGACGGCTATGGGAATGGGCACAACGAGGAACTCGTGAAACGTGCGATCAGGGACCGCCGTGATCGGGCGTTCATTGCAACGAAATTTGGCATCGTGTTCGATGAGGGGGAAACAGCAACGGACTTGCCGACCAATTTTGGTTTTTCCCTGCCCGTTAACGGCAAACCAGACTATGTGCACAAGGCTCTTGAACGCAGCCTCAATCGGCTCGGGGTCGACGAAATCGACCTCTGGTATTTGCATTTCCCAGATCCATCGATCCCGATTGAGGAAACCGTTGGCGCTATGGCGGAGGCCGTCCGGGCCGGCAAGGTCCGGTATCTGGGTCTCAGCAACGTCATGGCGGCTCAGGTGGAACAGGCCGATCGGGTGCATCCCATATCCGCGGTCCAGTACGAGTATTCGTTATGGCGACGGGAAGCCGAGACCGAACTCCTACCGACATTACGTAAACTCGGTATTGCGTTGGTCGCTTGGTCGCCCCTCGGCGCAGGTTTTCTGGCGGGGCCGCCCGAGAAACTCGACGCAGGTGACTTCCGACACAACATTCCTCGTTTTTCAAGTGACAACCTAGCGAGCAATCGTGATCGGTTCGCACCTCTCCTTGCGTTGGCCAAGGAACTGGGCATTTCTCCGGCCCAACTTGCACTCGCGTGGCTGCTGCACCAAGGCGAGGATATTATCCCGATTCCAGGCACGCGCCACTCGGATCATATTGACGAAAATGCCCAATCGGCAGAGATTTTTCTGACCCCAGAGACCCTGGAGCGGATCGCCGAACTGGCACGGCCCGGTTTGGCCAAAGGCGGAACGTTACTTTAGCCATCCATAGGCGGCCATGGTCCCGCCGGTGTCCGGTTGGGGTCAAATCCGGAAGTCGGAGGCTCCCCCAAACTTAGTCCGCTGTGCAGTGTAGAGCGGACATTAATGACGGGGTCATGACGGGGTCAGGCCTGTATTATTGTATTATTCAGCCGCTCGATCCGTCTGGCCAGATCGGGCTCTTGCGCGGCGCGGGCTTCCAGATGCCCGAGCACGCGGCTGAGGCCGTCGCTTGGGGCACGCTCGCGCGTGTTTTTCGTCAATTCTGTTGGCAAGCGGCCTTCGCTCGCATATCGTGACAGGCAACAGAATATCCTGGCAGTCACGGCAACAGGGACGGGGCAGAAACATTGGGCGATACGAATAAGGCCGGGAACGGCACCGCATCCGCCACCGATGGCGGCCGGGCCGCTGTTGAGGTGCAGGGAGTCACCAAGGTTTTCGGCGGCGGCGAGGATCGCGTCGTGGCGCTGGACGATGTTTCCGTCACCATCCGCGAGAACGAGTTCTTCACCCTGCTGGGCCCGTCGGGCTGTGGCAAGACCACGCTGCTGCGGCTGATCGCCGGGTTCGAGCATCCCACCGCCGGCGGATTCCTGCTGGACGGCGCCGACATTTCGGCGCTGCCGCCTTATCGGCGCCCGGTCAATACGGTGTTCCAGAACTACGCGCTGTTCCCGCATATGACGGTGGCCGACAATATCGGTTTCGGGCTGAAGATGCAGGACAGGCCGAAGGCCGAGGTTGACGCGGCGGTCGACGAGATGCTGCGGCTGGTGCGCATGGAGGAATTGAAAAACCGCCAGACCAGCCAGATTTCCGGCGGCCAGCAGCAGCGCGTGGCGCTGGCCCGCGCCCTGGCCCCGCACCCCAAGGTGCTGTTGCTGGACGAGCCGCTGTCGGCGCTGGATCTGAAGCTGCGCAAGGAAATGCAGATCGAGCTGAAACGGTTGCAGCACGAGACCGGCATCACCTTCGTCTTCGTCACCCACGACCAGGAAGAAGCCCTGACCATGTCGGACCGGGTCGCGGTGATGAACCAGGGCCGCATCCTGCAGATCGGCTCGCCGCGCGATATCTATGACCGGCCGGGGATGCGCTTCGTGGCGAATTTCATCGGCGAGACCAATTATATCGAGGCCGAGGTCGTTTCCGCGACCGAGGGCGAGGCGACGGTAAAGCTGCTGTCGGGCGCCACCGCGAAGGCCACGGCCCCCGCCGGCTGGACGCCCGAAGGCGCGGTGACCATCGTCGTGCGCCCGGAACATGCGCGTCTGGGCGCCGTTGGCGTTGATGCGCCGTTGAGCGGGCGGCTGGAAAACATCGTCTATTTCGGCACCGACACCCATTACCATTTGCGACTGACCGACGGCGGGCCCTTCGTGGTGCGCATGCAGAACGTCCGCGGCAACGAGGAGGATTTCCACGTCGGCGACGAGCTGCCGGTGGAGGTCGGAAAGAACGCCATGCAGATCCTGAGGGATTAGGGATGTCTGAAGACAGCGCGATACTGCCCACCGCGGATTCGAACGGCGAGCGGGCCGGCCGCGCGGCGGCGCGCCTGGCGACGCGGAACCGCTGGCTGCTGCTGCTGCCCTCGATGACGATCATCGCGCTGGCCGCGGCCGGGCCGCTGTTGATCGTGCTGGTCTATTCGTTCCTGCAGAAGGGCAATTATGCCGGGGTGATCTGGGAGTTTTCGGGCGAGGCCTGGTTCAACGTGTTCCTGGAACGCGACATGTTCGACGACACGCTGTCCGTCGCCGATGCCCATGTGTCGATTTTCCTGCGGTCAGTGCGCCTCGCCATCATGGCAACCGCGATGGCCTTTTTCGTTGGTTTCCCGACGGCCTATTTTATCGCCACGCGGCCGGCGCGCAGCCGCAATATCTGGCTGTTCCTGATTACCATACCGTTCTGGACCAACCTGTTGATCCGCACCTTCGCGATCATGGAGATCCTGCGTAACGAGGGCGTCGTCAATGTGGTGCTGACCGCGACCGGCATCGTCGATGAACCGATCCAGATGCTCTATACCGACTTCGCCATTTCCGTCGGGCTGCTATACGTCTATCTGCCGCTGATGGTGCTGCCGCTGTATGCCAGCATCGAAAAGCTGGATTTCAGCCTGGTCGAGGCCGGCTACGACCTCTACGCCACGCGATGGAGGGTGCTGCGCCATGTGATCGTGCCGCTGGTCAAGCCGGGCATGATCGCCGGCTCGATCCTGGTCTTCATTCCGGCGATGGGCGCCTATGTCACGCCCCGGGTGCTGGGCGGCGGTTTGAACATGATGCTGGGCAATCTTATCGAATTCCAGTTCGGGCAGGGGCGGAACTGGCCGCTCGGCGCCTCGCTGTCGCTGACCCTGATGGCGCTGGTCATGGTGGCCCTGATGATCTATGTGCGGGCCACGACGGGCAAGGCGGTTCGGCATGGCTGAGCTGTTCGCCCGCCGCCCCTTCTCCGTGCGCGACCAGCGCGGTTTCACGACCATCGCCATGCTCTGCTTCGTGATGCTTTACGGGCCGATGGTTACGCTGGTGATCTATTCCTTCAATGATGGCAATTCGGTCGCCGTTTGGGAGGGATTTTCCTGGCGCTGGTACGAGACCGCCATCAATAACCGCCAGATCCAGCAGGCGACGGTGCGCTCGCTGCAGGTCGCCGCCTTCGCCACCATCGTGTCGACCACCGTCGCCACCATGGCCGCGCTGGCGACCACGCGCACACGCCCCTTCCGGGGACAAGGGCTCGTCTACGGGCTGATCAACCAGCCGCTGATGGTGCCGGAAATCGTTACCGCCGTGGCGCTGCTGATGTTCTTCGCCATCATCAAGGGGGCAACCGGATATACCGGCATGGGTTATCTTCTGGCAGCCCATGCTGCATTCTGCATACCTTTCGCCTACATGCCGATCCGCGCCCGGCTGGAGGATATGAGCCTGACCCTGGAGCAGGCGGCGGCCGACCTCTACGCCACCCCATGGCGAACCTTCCGTTATGTCACCCTGCCATTATTGCTGCCCGGCATCATGGCCGGCGCGATGCTGGCCTTCGTGATCTCGCTCGACGACGTGGTGATAACGCTGTTCGTCGCGGGCCCGGGCCAGGACACGCTGCCGCTCTACGTAATCGGCCAGTTGCGCCGCATCGTGACCCCGGAAATGAACGCGGTCTCGTCGCTGTTCCTGCTAGCCTCGGCGCTGCTCGTAACTTTGTTCTTCTTTCTCAGCCGCAGAAAGAAGTAGGATATTAACCAGTGGTCTAACTCAACAGGGAGAATGAAAATGAAAAGACCCATTATAGGAATGCTGGCCACGGCAGGGATGCTGTTGCTGGCCTTGCCGGCCAACGCAGGCGGCGAATTGAATATTTTCAACTGGGGCAACTACACCAACCCCAAACTGATCGAAAAATTCGAGGCGGCGCACGGCGTCAAGGTGACGCTGTCGGACTATGACTCGAACGATTCGATGCTGGCCAAGATCAAGGCCGGCGGCCACGGTTACGACATCGTCGTGCCTTCGGACTACATGGTGAAGGTGATGATCGGCGAGGGGCTGCTGCTCGAGACCAAGCCCAACCAGATGTCGAACTTCAAGAACATGACCAAGCAGTGGCAGGGCGTCTATTTCGACAAGGGCCGGAATTACTCGGTGCCCTGGCAGTGGGGCACCACCGGCGTCACCGTCAACACCAAGACCTATACCGGCGACATCAATACCTGGGCCATGGTGTTCGATCCGCCGGAAGAGCTGAAGGGCAAGATCAACGTCGTGCCGGAAATGAACGACGTCATAAATGCCGCCCTGTATTTCAAGGGCTTTCCCACCTGCAACGGCGACAAGGCGCAGCTCAAGGAAGTCAGCGAGATGCTGGTGACGGCCAAGAAGGACTGGCTGTCGATGGAATACGGCAATGTGGAGCGTTTCGGCAAGGAAGACATCCACTCCGGTGTCAACTGGAACGGCGCCTCGATGCGCGCGCGTCTTGCCAATCCGGCCATCGCCTATGGTTATCCCAAGGAAGGCATGAGCACCTGGATGGATAATGCGGTGGTGCTGAAAGACGCCAAAAACGCCGAGAACGCCAAGCTGTTCCAGAACTTCATCATGGATCCGGAAAACGCCGCGATGATCTCCGACTTCGCGAAATACGCCAACGGCATCGACGGCAGCGAGAAGTTCCTGCCCGCCGATTTCGCGGCGGCGCCGGAAATTGCGACACCGGACTGGTACAAGCCGGTCTTCGTTCCGCCCTGCCCGCAGGCAGTGAACGAGATGTACACGAAAATCTGGACCAACCTCCTGAAATAGGAGGCGACGACAAGGCCCGGGGGCGATATCGCTCCCGGGTTTGTTTTTTATCGGAAGGCGCCGCTCTTTCATGACCTCAACAGGCATCATGCGGGGCTTCCCGGTTCCACCGGACGGGCGCGTGCCCCGCCAGGACTGGGACCGTGCGCCCTGGAACCGCTGGTCTTTCCAGCATAGCCGCGAGATTCTGCCGACCACCGAGGTCTGGCGTGGCGAAGGGCCGGTCTGGCGGCTGCCCGCCGAAATCCGCGACATGGAAAAACTTTCCTTCACGGCGGATGACGGTGTGGAAAGTACAATCGGCCAGTGGCTGGCGGATGACTTCACCGACGGCTTCATCGTCCTGCACCGCGGGACTATCGTCTTCGAACGCTATTTGAACGGCATGACGGAACGCACGCTGCATCTGTCGCAGTCGGTCGCCAAATCCTTTACCGCCACGGTTGCCGGCATTCTGGTGGGCCGTGGCCTGATGGACCCCGACAGCCCGGTCACTGAATATCTGCCCGAGCTGCAACGCACCGCCTGGAAGGGCGCGAAACTACGCCATGTGCTGGACATGACCAGCGGCGTGCGCTTCGTCGAGGATTACGAGGCGCCGGATTCCGACATCGCGCAGACCGATATCGCCTCGGGCTGGAAGCCCAAGCGGGGAAGGGGCCGCGCGCCCGCCTGCGTGTGGGACCAGATCAGGGGGCTCAAGGTCCAGGACCGCGAGCATGGCGAAATCTTCCGCTATAAATCCATCGAAACCGACGTTCTGGCCCATTGCATGGAACGCGTGACCAATACGCGCCTCGCCGAGCTCGTCAGCCGCGAACTATGGGTGCCGCTGGGGGCCCAGGAAAGCGCCTGTTTCACCGTCGATTCCGCCGGTTACGCCCTGGCCGATGGCGGTTTCAACGCGACCCTGCGCGATTATGCGCGGTTCGGGCTGATGCATCAGAACGGTGGCGTCGGCAACGGCCGGCGCATCCTGCCCATGGAATGGATCGAGGACACATGGCGCGGCGACCATTCGATTTTCGGGGCGCCCTATACCGGCGCCCTGCCGAACGGTGCCTATCGCAACAAATTCTGGATCCCCGAGGCAGGCAAGCGGGCCTATACCGCGCGCGGCGTGTTCGGCCAGTTTGTCCATGTCGATCCCGACAGCGAACTGGTCGCCGTAAAACTATCCAGTTGGCCCGAGTTCCAATCGATACCGCGCACCCGGACCTTCATGAATGCGGTGGGCGCCATCGCGGCCCGGCTGGGCGAATAGGAGACTATATCCATGGCCGATCTCGATCTCTGTTATATGCCGGCCACCGAGGCCGCGAAACTGTTCCGCAAGAAGAAACTGTCTCCCGTCGAGCTGATGGAGGCGGTGATCGCGCGGGCCGAGGCGACGCACGGCAAGATCAACGCCTTCACCTACACTCATTTCGACGAGGCCATGGCGCTGGCGCGCAAGGCCGAGGCGAAATTCATGAAGAAGGGCGCGCGGGTGCGGGCGCTGGAAGGCCTGTCCATCGGCATCAAGGACGAAAGCTACATTAAGGGCAAGCCGGTTTCCTCCGGCTCGCTGATTAACAAGGATTACGTCGCGGATCACACCTCGCCGATCAATGAGCGCATTCTGCGCGCCGGCGGCATCGTCCATGCCCGCACCGCCACGCCGGAATTCTGCTGCGCCGGCTACACGAATTCGCGGCTGTGGGGCGTGACCTCCAATCCCTGGAACCCGAAATTCACGCCGGGCGGGTCTTCGGGCGGCTCGTCGGCGTCGCTCGCGGCCGGCACGTCGACCATCGCCACCGGCTCCGACATCGGCGGCTCGATCCGCATTCCGGCGTCCACCTGCGGGCTGGTCGGCTACAAGCCGCCCTATGGACGCAATCCGGACGACCCGCCCTTCAACCTGGATTTCTATTGCCATACCGGCCCGCTTTCGCGCACCGTTTCGGACGCAATCCTGCTGCAAAATGTGATGAGCGGGCCACATCCCACCGACATTTCCACCCTGCGCCCGAAACTGCGCCTGCCCGACAAATACAAGCCGATCCGGAAATGGAAAATCGCCTACTCGATGGATCTGGGCAGTTACGAGGTGGACGCCGAGGTACGCAAGAACACCCTGGCCGCGCTTGATGTCTTCCGCTCGCTGGGCTGCGAGGTCGAGGAGGTGGATCTTGGTTGGGGCGAGGAAGTGCAGAAGGCGGGCCTGGCCTATCTGGAGCATCTCTTCGGCGCCTGGATTTCCGGCATGCTGAAAGAACACAAGGCCGAGATGACGACCTATGCCCGCGCCTTTGCCGAAAAAGGCCAGAAGTCCAAGGCGACGGATTTCGTCTGGTCGTTGCAGGTGGCGGCCGACATGTACAACAGCTTCGGGCCGATGATGCAGAAACACGATATCTTCATCTGCCCCACGACGGCCCTGCCCGCCGTGCCGGCCGATTTCGACCAATCGACCGGCGAGGTGAAAATCAACGGCAAAATCGTCAATCCCATGCTCGGCTGGGTCATGACGTCGCCCTTCAATACGCTCAGCCGTTGTCCGGTGATTACCGTGCCGTCCGGCCAGGCCAAAAACCGGGTGCCGACCGGCATCCAGATCGTGGGGCGAACCTATCGCGACCAGGACGTGTTCCGCGCCGCCATGGCCTACGAGAAGGCCACCGGCCCCTGGTTCGCCGATGCGGCCGGCCGGCCGAAACTTTAGGATGGAGGCGGGGATGCATGAAACTTCCAGCGGCCGGGCCACGCTGGCGAACTGGCGCACCGCGCCGTTCTCTCGCCGGGCGTTCCATCATGTGCGTGAAATTCTGCCGACGGCCGAAATCGCCGCGAACCGGGACGCGCCGGAGCCCTTCACTTCCGCGCCGCGGGATATTTCGGGCGTCACCTTCGAAGGTATCGACGGCCAGGAGACAAATTTCGGCCACATCCTGGCCAACAGCTACACCGATGGCCTGGTCGTGTTGAAGGGCCGGGAGATCGTCTGCGAATGGTACGGCGAGGGCCACGACCCAGCCTGTCCCCATATTGTGTTCTCCGTCAGCAAATCGATTGTCGCCTGCCTGGCCGGCATCCTCGCGGACCGGCGCCTGATCGACCCCGACGCCCTTGCGGTCCGTTATATTCCGGAGGCAAAAGGCAGCGCTTACGGCGATTGCACCGTCCGCCATATCCTGGACATGACGGTCGATCTGGATTTCGAGGAATCCTATCTGAACCCGGATGGCGATTATGCGCGCTATCGCGAGGCCACCGGCTGGAACCCGCCAGTCCCGCGCGACCGGCCGCTCGACCAGAACAGCTTCCTGCTCAACCTGCGGCGCGGGCCGGGGGAGCACGGAAAATCCTTCGCCTATATGTCGCCGAATTCCGATTTCCTGGGCTGGCTGCTGGAACGGGCCGGCGGCAAGCCGCTGGCCGAACTCTTGTCCGACCATATCTGGCGGCCGATGGGCGCGCGGGATGCGGCTTATGTCTCCCTCGACCGGTTGGGCATGGCCCGCGGCGCCGGCGGCATCTGCGCCACGGCGCGCGATCTGGCCCTGTTGGGCGCGACGATGCGCGATGGCGGCAAGGCGGGCGGCAGACAGGTCATTCCTGCCGGCTGGGTGGCCGACATCCGCACCGGCGGCGACCGCGACCCATGGATCAACGGCGATCCCGCCTATTATGAACTCCTGCCCGAGGGCGGTTACCGGAGCAAATGGTATCAGACCGGCAATGAACACGGCGCCTTCTGCGCCATCGGAATCCACGGCCAGTGGATCTATGTGGATCCGGCCGCCGACGCCGTAATCGTCCGGCTGGCCTCCCAGCCCGAACCCCTGGACGACCCGCTGGACAAGGCCTGTCTGCGCGCCTTCGATGCGATCTGCCGGGCGTTGGGCTAGGGCATCCCAAGATTGGTCGAAGCTGGCGCTTTCGGCGGCGAGGCTACTCTCCGGCGCATCCTTCGACAGGCTCAGGATGAGGAGTACGTATTGAAAATTAAAGAAAAAACCTCATCCTGAGCCTGTCGAAGGATGTGCCACTCGGCCACCCTTCACCGGGCGGGCCGGCCCCGATCAACCTTGAAAAACCTTACCCGGCCCCGATCATCCGCCGCGCCATTTCTACCGCGCCCGGCGCGTCGGCGGCGAAACCGTCGGCGCCGATGGCGTCGGCGTATTCCTGGTTGACCGGGGCGCCGCCGACCATGATATGGCCGTTCCAGCCCTCCTTACGCAGTAGCTGGATGGTCTTGCCCATGTTCGGCATGGTGGTGGTCAGCAGAGCCGACATGCCGATGACATCGGGGTGGTGTTCATGCACGGCTTCCAGGAATTTCTCCGGCGGCACGTCGACGCCCAGATTGACCACCGTGAAGCCCGCGCCCTCCAGCATCATGCCGACCAGGTTCTTGCCGATATCGTGCAGGTCGCGATGCACCGTGCCCAGCACGATCGTGCCGACGGGCTTGGCATCGGTGTCGGTCAGCAGGGGCCGCAGCACTTCCAGCCCCGCCTTCATGGCCCTGGCCGCCATCAGCATTTCCGGCACGAACAGGGCGCCTTCGCTGAACAGATCGCCGACCTCGTCCATCGCCGAGATCAGGGCGTCGTTCAGGATGACTTGCAGGTCCGTGCCATGGGTCAGTTCCTCGCGGACCAGCTGCTCGGTCTTTGTGTCCTCGTAATCGAGTACCGCGTCGAATATGGCGTCCAGCCGTTCGTCCAGCGTGCCTGTCATATCCGCATCCCCTTCAATCCAGTATCGCCGCGTCGGCGGCAACCACAATCCGGCTTATCTCGGCCACCGCATCCTCATCCGGCAGGCCCGGCGGCGTTTCGCGCTGCATCAGCCGGTCGTAGATCGCCCGGGCGTTGTCGATCTCGTTGCGCCGGCCCGCCTCCTCGTAGGGATCGCGCGCCAGCTTAAGGAAGGCGCTTGGCGCGAACACGTCGCGGCAATGTTTCAACGTATGTTCGTTGGCCAGGAAATGGCCGCCCTGTGGCACGTCCATCATCAGCTCCCAGGCCAGCGTCTCGTCGTTTACTTCCGGCGTGCGCATCCAGGCCCGCTGCATGGCACCCAGCTCGCTGTCGAGGATCGCCTGGATCGGGCTGAACACGGTGGCGCATTCCAGTTGGCCGACGCCGCCCAGGATATCCGCACCCGACTGGCCCACGATGAAGTTGACCAGCGCCCGTTCCGCCATCGACTGGCCGCCAAGGTTGGGCGTGTCGGAACCAGACCCGTAGGTGTGGGTCATCAGGCCGAAACCGCGCTTGCAGACCTGCACCGCCATGGCCGCGCCCGACAGCGCCTCGACGCTGGCCTGCAGCGAACGCCCGGTACGCATGTCCAGCGCGAAGATCAACGGCGTTGCAATCAGCGGTGTGCCGGGGGCCAGGATATGGGTCAGTGTCACCATCGCCAGGATTTCCGCCGTCGCAATCAACACCGTGCCCGGCATGGTGACCGGTGCGGTGCCGCCGGCGGTGGGCAGGCTGCAGGCATGGATCGGTACGCCGTAACGGCCGCACTGGATGATCGCCTCGATATCCATTTCCTTGAACTCGAAGGGCGTGAACGAGCAGGCGATGCAGCTGACGATGGGTTTGGCGCGAAGCGCATCCTCGCCGCCGGCCGCGACCGCCGCCATCTCCATCAGGAAACCGACATTCAACACGTCGTAGGGCTGAATCCAGTTATGCTTTTCCGAATTCGCCAGCATGGTGGCGAGGCCGTGGATGTCCGACGTGCGCTCCGGCACGCCGTTGACGAAGGGGTGGGCGATGAAGCCGACCTCGGGCAGCCCGTCGCCGATCGCCGCGATGGTTTTCACGTCCTCCATCACCAGCTTGCGCCATTTTCCGTCCGGCTCGATGAAGCCGTGCGCGCCGGTGCCGGTGCGCATATGGAAGGTCTTGTCGGGGCGCGGGACTTGCAGATCGTGCCGCCCGGACTTGCTGTACAGCGTCACCGCGCGCGGCGTCGCGGCCAGGGCCTCGGCGGCCAGTTTGCGCGGGATGCGCACCAGCCTGCCGTCCACATCCACCTTGCAGCCCGCCTCGCCCAGCTTCGCGGCGGCCGCGGGATGGCTGACATGGATGCCGTGTTCTTCCAGAAGGCGATAGCTGCGCTCGACGAACTCCTCGACCCGCCCGTCATCCAGATAGGCGAAGGCTGGCCGCGCCGCCGGCCCGCCCGTCGGCAGCGGCCTGGGCATGGTAACATCGAATTCGGCAGGGGCCGTGGAATCGGGCGCCGCCGTATCACCACCCTTCGCCGCCAGCCGGTCGCGGCGGTTTCTGCGTTTGCTGGAAGACTGCGCGTCGTCGCCCATGGCTCATGCTCCAGGCTGTATCCGCGCCGCATCGGATTCGACGCTTATATTCGTATACTTATAAAAACGGGACTGTGTCCAGCCAAATAACCATACCGATCCCATGGATAGCTTACACCAATGCTCGTTGATAAATACCCGTCCGCCGGGTTTCCCTTGACCGCTCGTCAGGCATCTTTCAGCGCTGGCGTGCCGTTGGCGACGGGCGCGACGGAGAAAACGGCGTCACACTGATTGATTCGGATCAATTCCTCGCGGCCGCCATGCTGATAGATTGATATTCTACATATAATTTCGAGTAATTTTTGCTTCCGGAACCTGAAGAAAGGTGCAGGAGGGAATGCGCCCGGTATCCCTCAAGCTCAAGATCGGCATTTTCCTGGCGACCACCCTGACGGTGGCGATGCTTCTGTTTACCGTTCTCGTGGTCCGGTACAGCCGGCAACAGCTCCTCCAGGAGGCGTCCGGCCATGTCAATCAGCTCTCCGAGGTAATCACGCGAAGCACGCGTTTCGCCATGCTGCAGAATCAGCCCGCGTATGTGGGCCAGATAATTCAGGATGTCGGGAACCAGGAGAACATCGAAAAAGTCAGGATAATGAACAAGGACGGGACGATCATCCACTCGACCTACCCGCCCGAAATCGGCAAGACGGTGAACCAGTCGGCCGAAGACTGTGTTCAGTGCCACGAGGCCCGGGGATCACCGGGAAAAGTTCCCGCATGCGGCAGACCGCGGATTTTTACCACGCCGGACGACCGCCGATTGCTTGGCAGCATGGAAGTGATCCGAAACGAGCCGTCCTGCTACACCGCCGCCTGCCATCAGCACGACAAGTCGCAGTCGGTTCTCGGGGTTCTGGACATCCTTTACTCGCTCGACGAGATCGACAGCACGATTCAGACCAATTCCGTTACCGTCGCCAGCATTTCCCTGGGGTTCATCCTGGTTGCTTCGTTGTTACTGAGCTTTCTGGTACACCGCATGGTGTATGTCCCCCTGCGTGACCTGGAAAGCGGGGCCAAGCGGCTCTCGTCGGGGAATCTGGAACAGTTGATTCCGGTCCGTAGCGGCGATGAATTCGGCAAGTTGGCGACCTCGTTCAACACCATGACCCAGGAGCTCCAGAAGTCGGAACTGGAGTTACGCGAGTGGGCCCACACACTCGAACAGAAGGTGGAAAAGAGAACCCGCGAACTCCGCGTTGCCGAGGCCGAGGCGGTACGGGGAGAAAAGCTCGCCTCTGTCGGCCTGCTCGCGGCCGGGGTCGCGCATGAATTGAACAATCCGCTGACCGGAATCCTGACGTTTTCGCACCTCTTGCGCAAGAACGTGCCGGATGACAGCACGGAGGCGGAAGATCTGGATCTGGTGATTCGCGAGACCAAGCGTTGCGCCGCGATCATCAGGAGGCTCCTTGATTTTTCTCGTGACAAGGCGCCGGAGAAGAAATTCGCCGACCTCAACGAAATCATCGAGAATACGGTGCGCATCGTCGAACAGCCGGCGCACCTTCACAATATCGAACTCACGCTGGATCTCGACCGCGATCTCCCGTCGGTCTGGGTCGAGCCCGACCTGATCGAACAGGTTATCATGAACATGCTCGTCAATGCCCAGCACGCCATCGAAGATGACGGCAGTATCACGATCCGGTGCCGCCGGTCGCCGGAGCCCCGGAGCCCCGATCTCGGCATGGAGCCCGTGCCCATGGTGGAAATCTCGATCATCGATACCGGCTGCGGAATTCCGGAGGAAGACATGCAGCGAATTTTTGACCCGTTCTTCTCCTCCAAGGAGGTGGGCAAGGGGACCGGGCTGGGCCTGTCCGTCAGCCACGGCATCGTCAGGGCTCACGGCGGCTGTATCGAGGTGGAAAGCGCGGTCGGACGGGGAACCACGTTCCGCATCTGCTTTCCGCTGAACCCTCCCTCGGGCGAACCTGAAGGCAACGGCGAAGGGGATGGACCATGAGCGCCCGGATACTGGTCGTTGACGACGAGGAAATCGTCATCCGGAGTTGCCTTCGCATCCTCTCCAGTGGCGATTACGAGGTCGAGGCCGTCCAGGACGGCTGGGAGGCCCTCGGGAAAATCGACGAGAATGATTATGACGTGATCATTCTGGATATCATGATGCCGAAGATCGATGGCATGGAGGTGCTTCAGCGAGTGAAGGAAACCCATCCGGACGTCGACGTCATCATGGTGACGGGGCACTCCCAGATCGAGACCGCCGTGCGCTCAATGAAGCTTGGCGCCTTCGATTACCTGCCGAAGCCCTTCGACCCCGATGAACTTGAACTCATCGTGAAACGGGCGCTGGAAAGGCGGCGATTGCTGCGCGAGAACCTCGATCTGAAGACCGAGGTCAGTTCAAAATACCGCTTCGAGAATATCATCGGCGCCAGCCCGGAGATGCAGAGCGTCTTTCGCCTGATCGCGAAATGCGCGCCCACCAACAGTACCGTCATGCTGCAGGGCGAAAGCGGAACCGGCAAGGAACTGATCGCCCGCGCCATCCACTACAACAGCCTGCGAAAGGACAAGCCCTTCGTGCCCGTCGATTGTAACTCGCTGAACGAGAGCCTGCTGGAGAGCGAGATGTTCGGCCATGTCAAAGGCGCGTTCACCGGCGCGGTGGGCAACAAGAAAGGAATGTTCGAAATCGCGGATAACGGGACGCTGTTCCTGGACGAAATCGGGAATATCTCGCTGGCCACCCAGGCCAAGCTCCTGCGGGTCATCCAGGAGCGGGAATTCAAGGCGGTGGGCGACACTCGGACCCAGAGCGCCAATTTCCGGCTGGTAACCGCCACGAACAAGGATCTCAAGGCGATGGTGGCCGACGAGACATTTCGCGAGGATCTGTTTTACCGCATCAATATCTTCCCGATCCAGATACCCCCCTTGCGCGAACGGCGGGACGACATCCCGTCTCTCGCCTTCCACTTCCTGAACGTCTTCGCCGCGGATCTGGACAAGATAATGACCGATATTTCAGCCGGCGCCATGAACCTGCTGACGAACTATGACTGGCCGGGCAACGTGCGGGAGCTGGAGAACACCATTCAGCGCGCGGTAATCCTGGCCTCCGACAAGACCGTCCGCCAGGCGCATCTGGTAAGCATCCTCGATATGATGCCGCGGCTCGATATCGAGGTGCCGCAAACCGGCGACGACCTCAAGCGCATCAAAAAAATCGCCCGCGAGAAATCGGTGGAGAATATCGAAAAGCTGTTCGTAATCGAGGCGCTCAAGAGAAACGCCTGGAACGTCACCAAAAGCGCCGAGGAAACCGGCATGCAGCGCGCCAATTTCCAGGCGCTCATGAAGAAATACAACATCCGGATCCGGGGCGCGGAAGCGGGCCAGAACGGCTCCGAAGTCCCGTGACAAAGAAATCGCCGGGCCAACGTCGCGCGGCCCGGCGAACAGTTGAATTCCCTGATTATTATTTACGGACCGTGATCCGTTTCGACCTCGATTTCGACCTCCTCATACCCGGTTAGCATCGCCTTTATGTGCGCCGTTCGGGTATGGCCCAGCGTCGCCAGGTAGGCGTGGATGATGACGAAAAACACGAACAAGATGAAGATCAGCACGTGCGCCGTATCCACTACCCGCACCCCGCCGAAAAACGCAACCGCCCCGGCAAAGCGCGTCACGTCCCATAGCAGCAGCCCGGTGTAGAACTGGATCGGAACGGCAACCATCATGACGATCTGGTACGACATGCTCTGCAACGCATTGAACTTGCGGTAGGCGCTCACATGGTGCGGGTTCGGGTCGCCTTTGAAAATGCCGTACCCGTAGTACTGAATCTGGCGGAAGCTATCACGAAAACATTTCGCCGGGCTGAGCTCCGGGTGATAGACCTTGATCTTGTCCGAAAACAGATAGAACAGAAGCCATACGAAGAAGTTTCCGATAAGAATGAACCCGATCCAGTTGTGCAACTTGACGGCGACCTTGAAGGATAACAGGTCGATCGACCCGACATACCTGATCTGCAGGCCGGTAAGGATCAACGCAATAACACCGGTGGCATTGACCCAGTGCCAGATTCTGACCGGGAGCGGGTGGATATAGAGCTTCTTCATTTTGTTTCTCCTTCCGCTTGAGAGCACCGCCGTTATCGCGGCTGCCGACGGGCAGAACCTGCCGCCGAGACCATCATGTGTCCTGGGGCGCGCCTTTCCCCTTTGCCCTTTTCAGGTATTTTTTGAACAGCCAATTCAATGTCAGATGTCCGATCGGCACGGAGATGCCACCGAGAAAAGCAAGGGCCAGCAGCACGTCCAGCAGCTTGATGCGCGTGCCGCCAATGGCATAGAACCCGCGCACCGAATCCACGGACATGGCGGAATTCAAAACGTCCTTATCGGCGTCGTAGCGCACCGGCCTGCCATCGCCGCCGACGATGGACACCGTGACGCTCTGAAATGCGTCGGCGCCCTTCTGGTGGCAACTGCCACAATCCCTGACCGCGTCGGCCTTGTCGGACAGCCGGTGGGCATCGGCGCCGACGCGCACCCCCACGCGGCCCTGCAACGTCATTTCGGGTGTCTTTCCTTCGCGGTTGATGTCTCTGACGAGGTTCCACAACTCGAACGCATCCAGTCCATCGCCTTGCACATCGGCGGAACGGATCCGGTTTTCGAATTCCTGCTCGTCCCCCGGCTCCGAAAACGGCATTTGCGTCTTGCTGTCGAAAAGCCGGAGTTCAACCCGCCGCTGCGCCTTCGGCGCATGGCAGGCCGGACACGAAACCACATCAAGATGCAGGGCGGTATTCGGGAGCCATTCCTGGTGGGCTTCCATGGCGCCCGGATGGCATCCGAGGCATGCATCCCGCAGATGATTGCCGGCCGCGGCCGGGCTGATGTCGTGGGCGCGGTGGCAATCCGCGCAGATTGGCGCCTCGAAGTGGCCCGGTTTCCGCCGGGCCTTGCCGTGCATGCTGCCCAGATAGGCTTCGAAAATATCAACGTGGCATTTCTTGCAGGGCACGCCGGTGACCGTCTCATAAACGGCCTTGGGGCGAACCGAATGGGCGCCGTGACAATCCGTGCAGACCGGGGCCGCAAGGTTACCGTCCTTGATGAGGGCCGCATGAATGCTCATCTCATATTGTTCGAATTTTCCTTCGTGACACTCGCGGCAGACTTGCGCCAATGCAATGGCATGGTCGCGCTTGCTCGCGAAGTTTCCCGTCTCGTGAGCTTCCTTCGAGAATCCGGTATGGCAGTCCGTGCATTCATGGTCGGGATGCACCGAGCCGCGGAGCACCGCCTCATCGACGGACAGCGCGTAGGATCCGCTGCTGTCCAGCCGGACGCTAAGGGCCTGGCCATGGCAAGTAAGGCAGTACGCCGTATCTCCGACGCCTGCCTTCCATTCGGAAATCGGGGTGATGGCATGTGCGTCGTGGCAGTCGGCGCATGCCGGCCCACCGTTTTTCGACACGCGCGCGTGGTGCGTCGGGCCGTCCGTCAGGTCCTCGGCCGAGTGACATTGCGAGCATGCCCGCGACGCTTCGGCGGAAAATGCGCTCAGTGTTTCTATCGGTTTATCCTCGGGATGGACCCCGAGGTCGACATCCGCGTGGCAGCCCGCGCACCCGACCCAACCGTGGATCGAGTTTGCGAAAGCATCGCCGCGAATGTGCAGCGAAAGGCTTTCCCCGTTCGCGAGATTTTTTTCCATTCCCTCCGAATCATGGCAGGAGAGACACGTCTCGTCTTCTTCTGGAAGGGGCTCGGTGGAACCGCCGACAGCAGCAGAGGCGGCCAGGGACGTTATGATGGACAGGAATAGGATTGCCGCAGCGCTGGCCACGATGAGGCCTGCGTAATAAGGGCTGCTTGCGGTGTGGGCTTCGATCCTGGGGCGCGCCATTTGTTTTGCTCCTTTCCCGGTCGCCGGTTCATTCGGCGATGTCCCATCCACCCCGGCTAGCGCCGCCATCGCGGGGCGGCGGCCTGCCGGCGTGTAATGCGGCTACTTCGGCTCGGGCTGCGTCAACAGTATCCGGATACCCATCCAGGCCAGCACAACGAGCCCGACGAAGGGCAGGAGAAGGGCGTACGCCAGCCCGATAAACGGCGCCGCTACGAACAGGGCGACGTTCTTCAGGAAGTGGGCAAGCCTGATCAGCGTGTTGTACCGGACCAATGCCCGGGCGCCCATCCAGGCCAGCACGCCAAGCCCGAAGAAGGGCAGGAAGAGGGCATAGGCCAGCCCGATAAATGGCGCCGCCACGACCAGACCGACTTTCCCCGCAAAGGTCAGGATGTTCTCCAGCGTCCCCAATTCCGCCGCGACGACGTCGGTCGCCGTGATCCCCGCTTCGGTCGGTGGCAATGCGATCGCCACCGCTTCGGCCTGGGCAACAGGGGCCGTCCCTTTTTCCTGAAGAGCCTTCAGCGTGATGCCTTCGATCATTTCCGGCGTCAAGGGCTTGCGGACAAATCCGTTGACCCCCAGAATCTTGGCTTCAGCTTCGTTCTCTTCGGTCCCATAGCCCGTGATGATGACCACCGGCGTCCAGGGGCACTTCGCCTTGATCCGTTTGGCAACCTCGAGGCCGTCCATGCCCGGCATCTTGATGTCGGTAAAGACAACGTCATACTCCTCGCCGCTGCATTTGTTCAGGGCTTCCTTGCCATTGAGAGCCGTGCTTACGTCATAGCCCTTGTCCGCAAGAACCCGATCAAAACTCCGACCGACGACCGCGTCGTCGTCAACCACCAGAACTTTATGTAATGTTTTCATGACTGTTTCTCCTTTCTGGGTGGGTGGAGCCATTCGTCTTTCGACGAAAACCGGCAGTGGAATCGGGCGCGTCAGTTTCGGCTCGTTCGATCCGTTTGCAGACCCCACTTTTTCTTAAGCATCGCGCCGTTCGCGACCTCGACGACTTCGTTCGGGCTCAGAGGCTTGGCTAGATAGTTGTAAGCGCCGAGCCTGACCGCCTCTTTGGCGGTTTCGACCGACGGGTAACCCGTGATGATGACCACCTCGCTCTGGGGCCATCTTTCCTTGATCGTCTTGAGAACCGACATGCCGTCGGGACCTGGCATGCGAAGGTCGAGCAATACCAGATCGAATGGCTGCTTCTCCATCGCCTGCAACGCCTCGGTACCGTTCCAGGCCACCGCCGCATTGCACTGTACATCCGCCAGGATCCTGAGTTGACTGTGGCGCACTATTTCTTCGTCATCGACGATGAGGATGTTGGCTTTTTCGTTCATCTCGCCACCTCGTTTGCGTATGCGCTTTGACACAAGTAATCGCAACTTGCGTGCCAACGATGGCCAAGATCGAGGCGCGCAAAAATATATATTAATTTCAATCAACTAGAGAACGGTGGCCGCGAAGTGGATGTACGTTCAGGGCCCTCTGAATCCCCCCGACGTACATAAATTATGTACATCTCGGCGGATCGAAATAAGGATTACCGATCTTCTTCAATAGGTTAGAGAATTTCAGAGGCTGTACTTTTCCGTTATACACCCCCACAAAGGCATGAAACAGCCGAAATGACCCGGACATGAACAGCCTCATGAGACTCCACAGCCAGAGCCTTTACCGCAATTCCAGAACCAACGGCTGGTGGTCCGAGGCGTCGGTTTCCTGGTTGACCTCAAGTCGCCCGGCGCGCGCGGCGATATCCGGGGTGTCCAGGTAAAAGTCACGGCAATGGGGGCCTTGCGGCCATTGTTTGCGATCGAAGATACCGCAGGTCGGATCGTGCGGCCGGTCGCCATGCAATGCACGCCAGGCGTCGTTCAGCGCTGGCGTGCCATTGGCGAAGGGCGCGACGAACTTGGCGTAAACCGCGTCGTTCGGCGCGATATTGAAATCGCCGCAGATAACGCAGGATGCCGGCCGAGGCAGGGGCGCATAGAGGCCGTCCGCGGCGACCGGCGGTCTTTCTGCATTGTCCGCCGATTCCGCGTGCAGCACGCGCAAGGCCCCGGCTTGTGTCAGACGCTGGGTTTCCGAATGATACTCCAGATGCGTGGTTACGATGCGCAGCGGCCCTGTTTCAGTCTGGACAACGGCCTCGGTGGCCTGGCGCTGCATGCGCTTGATGCCGGTTTCCGGCGGGAACGGCAGCAGATGGCGGAAGGCCTGCGGGACCGGCAGCCGCGACAGGATCAGATTGCCGAATTGCCGGCGCCGGCCGGGCGCCTCGCCGGGCAGGTCCAGCGCCGGGCCGAATATGGGCTCATGGCCGGGAAAATGCGCCGCGAAAACCGCGACCTGGTCCGCGCCCTCGCCGCCGTCCAGATCCGGCATGAAACGGGCGATTTCCTGAAGGCAGATTACATCCGGCTCGCCCCAGCGCCGCGCGACATCGGCGATGCGCCCGGGGTCCACCCTGCCATCCACGCCCTTGGCGCACTGTATGTTCCATGTGACAATTCTGGTCATTTGATGCCCGCATGCATGAAGGATTGCACGAATTGGCGCTGGAACAGCAGGAACGCCAGCAGCAGCGGCGCCACCGCCAGCAGGGTGCCCGCCGTGATGATCGACCAGTCCACCCCGGATTCCGGCGCCCCGAAAATCGCCAGCCCGACGGTAAGCGGCCGCGTCTCCACCGAATTGGTGATGATCAGCGGCCACAGGAAATTGTTCCAGTGGTAGCTGACGGAAACCAGCCCGTAGGCGACATAGGTGGGTCGCGCCAGCGGAACATAAACTTTCCACAGGACCTGCATCATGTTGCAGCCCTCGATCCGCGCCGCGTCCTCCAGTTCCCTGGGGATCGTCTTGAAGGTCTGGCGCAGCAGGAATATGCCGAAGGCGCTGGCCATGTAGGGCAGGCCGATGCCCAGGATGGTATCGACCGTGCCGATGCGGCTCATGGTCCGGTAATTCTCGACGATCAGGATCTCGGGCATGATCATCAACTGCACCAGCACCAGCGCGAAGGCGATATCGCGGCCCCGGAATTCGAACCGCACGAAGGCATAGGCCGCCAGCGTGCACAGCACGAACTGCGCCAGCAGGATCGTGGAAACCAGCATGAAAGTGTTGAGGAAATAGCGCGCGAAGGGGGCCTGCGACCAGGCCTCGCGGAAATTCTCCAGGGTCAGCGGCGCCAGCAGGTCGAACCGGGTGGCATATTCCGGCGGGTGAAACGCGGCCCAGAAGGCATAGAGCAATGGCATCAGCCACAACACGGCCAGCAACCATGCCGCGCCGATCTCCAGCCGCCAGGCAAACCCGCTGTGGCGTCCCGCGATCATCGGTAATGAATCCTCTTGTCCAGGATGAAGAACTGGCCGATGGCGATGATCGCCAATGTCCCCAGCAGCGCCACGGTCAGCGTCGCCGCGTAGGCCTCGTCGAGGAAGCTGAACGCCACCTCGTAAATGTAATAAAGCAACAGCGAGCTGGCGTTGTCCGGCCCGCCCTTGGTCAGGATGAACAACTGATCGACCAGCTTGAATGAATTGATGATTGCGTTGATCAGCACGAACAGCGTGGTCGGCATCAGCAGCGGAAAGGTCACCCGCCGGAAGTAATACCAGCGCCCGGCCCCTTCCAGCCGCCCGGCCTCTTCCAGCTCCGGCGGCAGCGATTGCAGCGCCGCCAGGAAGAAGATCATGAAGAAACCGGCCTCCTTCCAGATGGCCAGCACGACGATGCACCACAGCACCGTGTCCGGGTCGCCCAGCCAGTTATGCGAAGACAGGCCAAACAGCCGTGTGAACTGGTCCAGCAGGCCGATCTCGGGGGTATAGAAAAACAGCCAGATATTGGCCACCGCGATCATCGGCAGGATGGTCGGGGTGAAATAGGCCATGCGGACAAGCCCGCGCCCCGGCAGCTTGCCGTTGACCCAGACCGCCATCAGAAGGGCGATCGCGATGCTGGCCGGAATGGTGCCCGCGGCATAAAGCACGTTGTTGCGGACCACCTTCCAGAAGATTTCGTCGTCGAGCATGTAGAGGTAATTTTCGAGGCCCACATAGGCCGCCGGCCGCATTGCCGTGCCCTGTGAAAAAAAGCTGTGCCACAGGGTCGCGACGGTCGGGTAATGGGTGAAGGCGATCAACAGAATTGCCGCCGGCGTCAGCAGAAGCCAGCCATAAACCTGTCGCATGGTCGATGATGATCCCATTGTGGTCTCGGCGGGGTTGGCGGGCCCGGGGATATCAATTGTCCCCGGACCCGCGCGCCCGACCTTCGATCAGCGGTAGCGCTTCAGAACCTTGCCCGCCTGACCCTGGGCGGAACCCAGGGCTTCGGCGGGGGTCTTGGCGCCGGTCAGGACCGACTGGATGGCGTCATCCAGCAGCTTGCGCACGCGGCCCGTCTGGTAGGTGGAAAGTTCCGCCGTCGCGAACTCCAACTGGTCGCGGGCGACCGCGGCCGGCGGGAACTCGACGACATATTTTTTCAGCGCGTCCGTCTCGTAGGCGTCGGGACGGGTGCCGAGATAGCCGGTCCCGATGCTCCATTCGGCGGTGCGTTCGGGCTGGGTCAGGAAGCGGATCAGCTTCATCGACGCGGCCTGTTCCTCGGCCGAGCTCTTCTTGAAGATATAGAAATTGCCACCGCCCGTGGGCGTGCCGCGGCGCTTGCCGGCCGGCAGCATGGCGACGCCGAAATCGAATTTGGCGTTTTTCTTGACCGCGGTCAGATTGCCGGTCGAATGCCACATGATGGCGGTCTTGCCCTCAAGGAAGTTCTGGCGCAGCGTGCCCCATTCGATGGTGCCCGACGGCATGACCTTGTGCTTGTCGCCCAAATCGCGCCAGAACTGCAGCGCTTCAATCGTTGCCGGCGCGTCGAAATAGGTCTCGTTGCCGGCGCCGTTCATCAGCACCTGGTCGTTCTGCATGGCCAGGGCGCCGAACATCCAGTAGGGATAGCCGGTCGACGGGATCATCATTCCCCAGCGGTCCATCTGGCCGGCGGTACCTTTGTTCAGCTTCTTGCCGGCCGCCACCAGTTCGTCCCAGGTTGCCGGGGGTTTTTCGGGGTCCAGCCCCGCCTCGCGGAAGGCATCCTTGTTGTAATACATGACGATGGTCGAACGCTGGAACGGAATGCCCCAGGTCTTGCCGCCGGTCTTGCCGTTTTCCATCAGCGCCGGATAGAAGCTGTTCAGCCAGGCCTTTTCCTCGTCGGTCTTGACGATATCGTCGAAGGCGACAATGGCGTCCTGTTCGATCAATTCGTAGATGTCGATCGAGAACATGACGGAAAGCTGCGCCGGCTCGCCGCTTTTCAGGGCCGCTAGTGCCTTGATGCGGGCATCGTTGTAGTTACCGGCATAGATGGCATTCACCTTGATGTCCGGGTTTTCCTTCATGAAGTCGGCCACCATCCCATCGACCACCTTGGTCAGCGGGCCACCGACGGCGACCGGATAGTACATGGTGAGCTCCACCGCGGTCGCGGGCGTGGCGAACCCGAATGCGAACGCCCCGGCCAGTGCGGCGGCGGCGATAGTCTGTTTCAGTTTTCGGTACATGACATTTGCCTCCTTGATCTTCCTTGGTTGTTTAAATTGTTTCCGGCCGGACGCTCCGTACCCGCGTCTGGTCGGGGTGGTTAAGTCGCCGCGGCGGGTGGGTCGGCATAGCCGATCCGCCGTCCCGTCGTGGCGTCGAATATGTGGGCGTTTTCCGGCGGCCAGGTCAGTCGAACTGCCTCGGCGCCGCTTACCTTGCGATGGCCCGGCACGCGGACAAGGATGTCCTGTTCGCCGACCCGCGCCGTGACGATGGTGTCCGCGCCAAGGTAATCGGAAGCGACCAGTGACGCGGGCACGCCGTCACCATCGGTGATTTCGATATGCTCGGGCCGGATTCCAAGCCACCGTCCGGCGCCCTCGCCCTTTATCACGGCCTGGTCGGCGCCCTTTATAACCGCGCCGTCCGGCCCGTCGGCGAGGCCGATCAGGTTCATTGGCGGCGCGCCGATAAAACTGGCGACGAAAGTGCTGGCGGGCGTGCTGTACAGATCGTCCGGGGCGCCGTCCTGTTCGATGCGGCCGTCGCGCAGCAGGATGATCCGGTCGGCCATGCTCATGGCCTCGGTCTGGTCGTGGGTGACGTAGATCACCGTCATGCCCAGGCGCTGCTGCAGCTCGCGGATCTCGACGCGCATGGTGTGGCGCAGCTTGGCGTCCAGATTTGACAGCGGCTCGTCCATCAGGCAAATCCGGTTTTCCGCGATGATTGCGCGGGCCAGGGCGACGCGCTGGCGCTGGCCGCCGGAAAGCTGGGCCGGCCTGCGGTCCAGCAATTCGCCCAGCCCGACCAGTTCGGCCACCCGGCCCAGCCGCGCATCCCGTTCGCCGCGCTCTACCCGGCGGACCTTCAGCCCGAAAATAATGTTCTCGCCCACGTTCAGATGCGGAAACAGGGCATAGGACTGAAAGACCATCGACAGGTGGCGGCGGGCGGGCGGCTCGTCTGTCATGTCGCGGCCGTCGATCCGCACCCGGCCGGCCGTGACCTCCTCCAGCCCGGCGATCATTCGCAGCGTGGTGGATTTGCCGCATCCCGATGGCCCCAGCAGCACGACGAAACTGCCCGCCTCGACCGCGAACGAAACGTCGTTGACCGCCGCCGTCATGTCCCAGCGTTTGGTAACTCCATCGAGTTCGATCGCGTGCATACTCGTTTCCTTGCGGGCTCACCATTAATTGCGAGCGGAATACAGTCCGGAGCCTATTCCGGAATTGTGTAAGAAATATTACAGTCGATCATCATTTTCTACCACCACCCGGACGCCGCCGGCATTCAAGTGCGCCCTGATATCGGCGGGCGGCTCGGCATCGGTGTATAACGCGTCGATCTCCGACACGTGGGCGAACCGGATCATCGCGTCGCCGTGGAACTTGCTGCCGTCAACCACGGCAAACCGCTGGCGCGCGATCTCCATTGCCACCAGCGAGACCTGGACGTCGCGGTAATCGTAATCCAGCATCTGGCCGTCATGGTCTATGGCGCCGATGCCGAAGACGCCATACTGGACGCGAAAATCCCGCAGGAATTCGGCCGTCGCCTCGCCGGTCACCGCGCGGTCCCGGTTGCGGACCATGCCGCCGGCCAGGACGATCTCGAAGTCCGTGTTCTCGCAGAAAATGGAGGCCACGACGATGTGGTTGGTAATGATGCGCAAGCCTCGATGCCCAACCAGCGCCTCGCATACAGCCTCCACCGTGGTGCCGATATCCATGAAAACAGAGCTGTTGTCGGGAATGTCGCGGGCCACCGCGGCGGCGATGCGCCGCTTCTCGTCGGCGTGGCGGACGCGCCGGTTTGTATAGGCTAACTTGTCGGTTCCCGGCGGCAGACCGGCGCCGCCATGATAACGCTCCAGCAGGTTGCGGCGGCTTAGTTCGATGACCTCCCGGCGGACCGTCTGGGCCGAAACCCCGAGCCGTTCCGCCATCGATTCGATCGAGGCGAAACCGCTCTCGCGCACGGCGCGGATAACCGCGTCCTGGCGTTTTGTCAGCCCGTCATCGCCGATTTTCTTCAAATCGATCTCCCTGAGCATGGGAACTATCGTCCCTTAATCCAAGTATAACCCGGATAAGGACGATTTGTAAATTATCTTACAAAAAATTCTCTTAGTGGCGTGAATGACTGGTCGCGGCTCTCATGATAGTGACGGCACCGGTCACGCATTTTGGTATAGGGTGCTGAAACGATTGGATATCCGATCGGCGCCACTGGGCGACATATTTCCGGGGTGAACGCTATGAAAGACAGAAAATTCTTGCGGGTAGGGTTGGTTGGAACCGCGATTGCCGCGATTTGCTGCTTTACCCCGGCACTGGTGCTGTTGCTGGGGGCGCTGGGCATGTCGGCGCTGGTTGGGTGGTGGCTGGATCTGGTCCTGTTTCCGGCGATGGCGATATTCATGGGTGTCGCCGCATATGGATTTTACTTGCGCCGCCGCGGCCGCGGCCGCGCGGGGGTTGCCGCCGGGGCCGAGGGTGAATAAATACCCTTGGGAAATGGAGAAGTTGGACAGATGCAGCATATAACGCCGAAAAGAATCGCCGCGGGGGTCGCCGTGGCCGCTGTCAGTTTTGTCCTGCTCGGCACGGTCGCCGCGCTGTGGGACAATCCGTTCTTTGTGCGCATGACCCCGGCCGGCGGCTGGGAGATCGCCATGCTGGGCGCGATGTCCGCGATCTCCGGCATTTATGTCGCCATTCGGCGGCCGTTCTGTTCGGTCACGGGCGCGGGGGCGGGCGGCATCCTGGCCTTCCTCGGCGTCGCCTGCCCGGTCTGCAACAAAATCCTGCTGCTGATCTTCGGCGGCGAACTTTTGATGACATATTTCGAGCCCGTCCGAATTTACGTCGCCGCCGCCGGCGCGCTGCTGATCGGCTGGTTCACGATACGCGAATACATGTTGATCCGCCGCCAACCCGAATCCGCCCCCGCCGAATAGCTCACGCCAAGTTGACGGCCAGCCCTCGGCTCGCTTAGATGCGCCGCGCGCCGGGCGGGCGCTTTCGTGTGTGTGAGGGAGAGGTATGCAGGCCGGTTTGTCGATTCTGCCGCTGGCGCTGGTGCTGGTTTTGCTGGCGACGCGTCGCGTGACGCTGGCCTCGGCGGGGTTGGTGGCGCTGGTCACCACGCTGCCGGCGGTAATCTATCTGCGCGGCGTGGACGGGCTGGCCGGTTTCCTGTGGATCGAGAGCCTGAAGGGCGCCTGGGTTTCGTGGCAGGGGCTTTCGGTGATCTTCGCCGGCGTGGTGTTTCACCAGGTGCTGCATCGCCGGCCCGCCAGAGAATCGAAAAACGGCGCCGATGCGGACACCCATCGCGGGGCCTTCGCGGCGGCCTTCCTGTTCGGCGTCTTCGTCGAGACCGCGGTGGGCTTTGGCGTCGGCACCATCGTGGCGGTCATGGGGCTGATGCGGCTGGGGCTTTCCGGCCCAGCCGCCGCCGCGCTGTCGGTGTTCAGCCAGATCCTGGTGCCCTGGGGCGCGATGGCGGTCGGCACGGGGATCGGCGCGGGGTTGCTGGGGGTCGAGGTGGCGGCGCTGGGCACGCGCACCGCCGAGGTCACGGCGATGACACTGCCGTTCCTGCTGCCCTTCTTCTGGGGGCTGTTGCGCGCCGCCGGGGTGACGCTGCGGCCCGCGAATATCGCCATCGATACTCTGTTGATCCTGGCGATGGGCGGGCTGCTGATCGCGGTGAACCGCTATCTGGCGGTCGAGCTTGGCGGGCTGTTGGCGCCGGGCGTGCTGGCTGTGGCGGTGATGGCGCCCAGGCTGTTGCGCAGCCGCGCCTATACGGTGACGCTGATCGGCGATATCTGGCCCTATCTGCTACTGGCGGGATCGCTGCTGGCGACCCGGCTGGTTCCCGGCCTTCCCGGCCTGCTGCATTCCGTGCTGGATCTGCGCCCCTTCGAGGGCATGCCCGCCTTCCCCGTTCTCTATCACGCCAGCTTCTGGCTGATGGTCACCGCCGCCATCGCGGCCCCGGCAAGTCTCTGGCGCGGTGGGTTGGGCCCGATGCTGCGCGACAGCCTTCGCATGTCGCGCACGCCATTGCTGGTCACCCTGTTCTTCGTTGTCCAGGCGCAATGGATGCTGGAATCCGGCGCGGCGAACGCACTGGGCGCGGCCTGGCAGTCAGTGGCGGGTAATTTCTCGGTGCTGGCGGCGCCGCTGTTCTCGGCCGTCATCGCCGCCCCGTCGGGCAGCAACACAGCCGCCATCGCCATGATGATGCCGGTGATGGCGCCCATCGCGGTGCAGACCGGGGTTTCGATGTTGACGGTGGTGGCAATCCAGAACATCGCCGGCGGCCTGTCGACCATGCTGTCGCCGGGCCGCATCGCGCTGGCCACCGGCCTTGCCGGGCTACAGGGCCAGGAGACCGTGGTCTATCGCCAGATGCTGCCGGTCACGGCGGCAATCCTCGGCGCGCCGATTCTGGTTCTGGCGGTTCTCGCATTCCTATAATTGATGCCGATTTCTGTTGATCGCGGCTCGATTTTAGGTGATTGATCGCACCAGCATAGTGAAGGAGCGGAATATGTCCCTGAAGGCAGTCGAGACGGGCGCAGTGCCCATGGATGAAGTCGAGCGCCAGGGGCGCATCGATCTGGCGGCGATGTTCCGCATTGCCGTGCGCTACAACTGGCATGAAGGCATCGCCAACCATTTCAGCCTGGCGATTTCCGACGATGGCAAGCGCTTCCTGATGAACCCGCAGGGCATGCACTGGTCGCGCATCCGGGCCAGCGATTTGCTGCTGCTGGACGCCGACGGGTCCGACGACGCGATCGGCCAGGGCGCCGGCAAGGCCGACCCCACCGCCTGGCACATCCATTCCAAGGTCCATGCCGGCAGCCGGCAAGCGCGCTGCGTGCTGCATACACATATGTTCTATGCGACGACGCTGGCCTGCCTGAAGGACTACCGCCTGCAGATGATCGACCAGAACGCCACGCGATTTTATAACCGTATCGCCTATGACGATAATTTCAACGGCATGGCGCTGGACGACGGCGAGGGCCGGCGCATCGGCGGCACGGTCGAGAAAGACAAGAGCGTGATCTTCATGGCCAATCACGGCGTCGCCGTGGTGGGGTCCAGCGTCGCCCAGGCCTTCGACGAGAATTATTACCTGGAGCGCGCCTGCAAAGTGCAGGTGCTGGCGCTGTCGACCGGCCAGCCGCTGCATGTGGTCTCCGACGAGGTCGCCGAAAAGACCTGTGAGCAATGGCAGCGCGGCTTTTCGACGGACGCCGCCCAGGACCATTTCAACGAAATGAAGGCGATCCTCGACAAGGAAGAACCGGATTACAAGGACTGATCTCCAGCCAACAGGAAACACCGCCATGGAAACCGTCAGCTTCACCCGCATGGAAGACGGCACGCAGGAAGAGTACGCATACCTCACCGAACTGGAGACAGCGTACGCCAACAATATCGCCGACAGGGTTCTCGACTATTTCCGCGGGCTCGACCAGACGCTGGAGGGCTATACGATCACCCGCCAGCAGCACGGGCTTCAGTCGGCGACCCGCGCCTTGCGCGATGGCGCCAGCGAGGAAATGGTGGTTGCCACCCTGCTGCATGACATCGGCGACGCGCTGGCCTCGAACAATCACGGTGAGTTCGCGGCCTCAATCCTGCGGCCGTACGTGTCGGAAGAGACCGCCTGGATCGTCAAGCATCACGGCATCTTCCAGGCCTATTACTACGCCCACCACATGGGCGGCGACCGCAACGCCCGCGACCGCTACAAGGACCACCCCTGCTATCAGGCCACCATCGATTTCTGCCACAAATGGGACCAGACCTCGTTCGACCCGGACTATGACAGCATGACGCTGGAGGAGTTCGAGCCGATGGTGCGGCGGATATTCGCGAGGCCGCCGTTCCAGTATGACAGGAAGTAGGGGCGGGTTAGTCCGCCGTCTTGATCTTCGCCCGCAGTTCCTCCGCCACTTGCTCGGCCTCGGCGATTTGGTCGAGGCTCATCTCACGGGCGAGATATTCAATCATCTCCGGCGCGTCCTCGTCGCCGCCCTCGGCCGCCAGCAGGGCCCAGGCGCGGGCCTGAACGACGTCGCGCTCGACGCCTAAACCTTCGTCATAGGCGTAGCCCATGGCGTACTGGGCTGTCTCGTCGCCTTGATCGGCGGCAAGCCGGTACCAACGCACAGACTCCGCGGCATCCTCCGCGACGCCCTGTCCGTCTCGATACATATTGCCCAGATTGAACTGAGCCTTGGTATTCCCCTGTTCGGCGGCAAGCCGGTACCAGCGCGCGGCTTCCCCGTCGTCCTTATCGGCACCCTGTCCGAAATCGTACATTATGCCTAGATTGCATAGCGCGCCGCCGTGCTCTTGTTCCGCCGCAAGGCGGTACCAGCGCATGGCTTCGCCATCGTCCTGCGCGATGCCAAGCCCTTCATGAAGCATGAAGCCCAGTGAGCATTGCGCGTCGGGGTCGTCCTGTTCGGCCGCCAGCCGATACCAGCGCACGGCCTCCGCATGTTCCTGCGTGACGCCCAGCCCTTCATTATACATCTGGCCGAGATTATACTGCGCACCGCTGTGCCCCTGCTCCGCCGCCTTTCGATACCAGCGCACCGCCGCGCCATGGTCCTGCTCAATGCCCCGGCCATCATCATACAACACCCCTAGGGAGTTCTGCGCCTTTGTATGTTCCTGCTCGGCCGCCATCCGATACCAGCGTGCGGCTTCTGCAGGATCGTTTGCGACGCCTGTCCCCTCGTCATACATCAGGCCAAGGTTGAATTGCGCGGTATCGTAACCCTGCGCCGCCGCCAGCCTGTACCAGCGCACGGCCTCTTCATAGTCCTGTTCCACGCCTTGTCCGCGTTCATACTGGATGCCCACATTGTTTTGGGCCATGGCGTCGCCTTGATCGGCCGCCGCGCGATACCAGCGCATGGCCTCTTTATGGTCCTCCTCGACGCCCCAGCCGTTATCGTACATGACCCCCAGAATATATTGGGCCCATATATCACCACTTTCCGATAGCGGGCGCAGTTCGGTAAGGGCGGCAGCAAAGTCGCCGCGTTGGTACGCCTCGTCCGCGCGATCCTGTGCCTGTTCCGTGGCCTCGTTCAGCTTTGATTCCTATCCTCCGTTGCGCATCCCGATTTCCCTACTCCACGGCACTCACCACATACCCCTGCTCTTCCAGCAGGGCCAGCAGGCCTTCGTCGCCGGGCAGGTGCAGGGCGCCGACGGCGACGAGGGCGTTGCCCTGGTCCAACAGTCCGGATATGCGCTCGGCCATGCGGAAGTTGCGCTCCTGGATCAGGCGGGTAACGAAACCGTTCATCAGGTCGGCCGAGTCCGTCGCCGGCATGTCCATCGCTGCGTCGTACAGCCCGCCGAGGTCGCCGGCCAGCCAGGATTTGCGGAGTCCGATGAACTGTGCCTCGGCCTGGGGCTGCGCCTCCAGCGTGACATCCAGCAACGCCAACTGGTCGGCCTCGCCATAATCGGCAAACAGCGCCAGTTGCTCGTCTACCGTCTCGATGCCGTATACCGGGATGCCCCGCTCTTCCGCATGCAGGCGCAGAACATTGTCCAGCATCGGCGCGCCGGTGGCCTGGCGCTGCATTTCCGACGGCGGCACGCTGAAGATCATGTTCACTGCCCAGGGCCGAAATTGCTGCAACGCCTCGGGCGGGAAGCCGTAGGCGGCGCCGGCGGCCTGGATCCGGGCCATGCGCTCCGGCCCGGCGATATCGGCCAATGTCCGCCCGTCGTTCAGCATCATGGCCTGGCCCATGGTCGCCATCACGGCGTCGTCCATCACCAACTCCACGGTTACGCTATCGACCCTGTCCATCACCTGGACCAGCGCCGGCCAGGGCGTCGCGATGGCCGGGTCGGCCGAATGCATCGTGCCCACCAGGTATGAAGGCGCCACGTCCGCCGCTTCCACCATCCACAGCCGGCCTTGCGAATAGGGCTCCTGCGCCGACGCCGGGGGGGCGAGAAACGCAAGCGCCGAGAAAAACAGCGCGGCGGCCAACAGAAGCGGGCGGGCGTGGCGGTTGAGCAGGCTGGACATGGTGGCGGACTCCACGAAGTTTCGGTTGCGCGAATATTTTCACGGAAACCCTACCATGGGATTAACGCGGCGGTTGGACAACGCCGAGTCGTATATTCCTTGCGCCGCCGCCACCGTGTACCTAGGGCAATTTCAAGGGGCGAGCATCTTTATCCGATCAATTGGATCGCATAAGCGATTCCAATTGATCGAATGATGCTCTAGTCTCCGGTTCCGCCGCGAAATACGCGGCTCCTGGAGAATTAAAGGCATGCGGTTCGGGCCGCAACAAACGCCTCCCCTGACGGACCAGAAGACGCATGTTTTCCTGGAAGGCGCCCTCACGGCCGCGGAATGCCGGAAGCTGATCGCCGATGGCGCGCCGATACCCGTGGAGACCGGGCAGTTGATCGGCGGCGAGGAAGCGCGCGGCGTGCGCCATTGCGGCGTGCGCTGGCTGCCCGAGGGCGCCGCGTTCGGCTGGGTCAACGACCGGCTGATCGATATCGTCGCCGTGGAAAACCGCGACCATTTCAACTTCGATCTCTGGGGCATCGACGAGCGACTGCAACTGTTGGACTACGGGGGCGGCGACGGCAACTTCTTTGACTGGCATAGCGACCGCGGCCGCGCCGGTTTCGCCAAGGTCCGCAAGCTCTCGATCTCTGTGCAACTCTCTGACCCGGCGGATTACGAGGGCGGCGCGCTGGAACTGAACCCGGGCGGGACGATCGCCGAGGCGCCGCGCACAATCGGGACCGCGACAATTTTCGCGGCCAGCGTTCTGCATCGCGTCGCGCCGGCCACCAAGGGTCGGCGGCACGCGCTGACCGCCTGGTTCCACGGCCCGCATTTTCACTGAAACGACTCCTGCAAATGCCGCCTGACTGCCAATAGACAGTTCGTGTTTTGGGAGATATCCTTCCAGGGTTCGACATTTCAGGCAGGGAACGCGGATGGACGATATGACCATTCAGGCAATGACCGGGCTGGAGGCGCGTCGGCGTTTTCGCGAGAACGATTACCGTGGCCAGACATCGGGCGTGGCGCCCGGTTATGTACAGGGCAATCTCGTCATATTGCCGGCCGACCTGGCCGCCGACTTCCATCGGTTTTGCCATCTGAACCCCAAGCCCTGCCCGCTGCTGGGCTCGTCCGATCCCGGCGATCCGCATATCCCGTCGCTGGGCGCCGACCTGGATATCCGCACCGACCTGCCGCTCTACCGCATCTGGCGCAAGGGCGAGATGGTCGAGGAGACACCCGACATAACCGCGCACTGGCGCGACGACTTGGTGGCCTTCGTGCTGGGTTGTTCATTCTCGTTCGAGGAGGCGCTGATCGATAACGGCATCCCGCTGCGCCATATAGAGCAGGGAACCAATGTGCCGATGTGGCGGACCAGCATTCAGACCGCGCCGGCCGGGCCGTTCCGCGGGCCGATGGTGGTTTCCATGCGGCCGATGAAGCCGGTCGACGCAATCCGCGCGATCCAGGTGACCACGCGCTTTTCCGCCGTCCATGGCGCGCCGGTCCATATCGGCCTGCCCGAGGAAATCGGCATCGCGGACATCACCAAGCCCGACTATGGCGACGCGGTGGAGGTAAAACCAGGCGAGCTGCCGGTCTTCTGGGCCTGCGGGGTAACGCCCCAGGCGGTGATCGCCGAGATAAAGCCGGAATTCTGCATCACCCACGCACCGGGCAGCATGCTGGTCACCGATTTGAAGAATTCGCACCTGGCGACGCTGTAACGGCCCCCGCCCGCTCCCTCGTCATGCGCTGGGCCGCGAACGGGGCGCTGGCGGGGGCGGGTCGGTCGGCGCCGACAGAGTTCTGCGCGGCATAAGATATGTCGCCATCTTCGGCCTGATCGACTCCGTAACGGAATGGTCGGGCATGGCGAAAACCCTTGTCGGCGATCCGCTGTCCATGGCGATCCTGGACAGGGTTATCGTGATCTCCGCCGCCCCCACCGCGCCCTTCCCACCATACTAATGCGGGCGAATTTTAACCTTTGCGCAACATACAGGCGCGACAATGGGAGATGGAGGGCGAAGCAATGGGGGAAGGGCATGAGCGGCGACGAGAAAACTAAAACGCCACAACAGGACCGGGCGCCGGTTCTTCATCTTGGCGCGGGCGTGGGTCTGTTCCTTGGGTTGGGCGCGGTCCGTTCGTTCGGCTTGTACGATTTCGGCTCGGTGGGGAATA
>CBFDDT010000024.1:0-32124 GCA_965603635.1 uncultured bacterium
GGGCGAGGCGGAAATAGGCGAACATCGGCGCGGCCCAGAGATCGGCCAGGGTCAATTGATCCCCGGCGAGGAATGGCCGCCCCATGAGACCGTCGAGTACCGCCAGCAGGTTCCGCGCCCGCTCGATTTCCTCGAATTCGATGGGCCGGCCGCGTTCGACTTCTTCGACAAATACCCCCCAGACCAGGGAAGGGTAGGCATAATTGTCCATGATCCTCATGATCTGGATAACGCGGGAACGCTCGCGAGGTGCTTCCGGCATCAGGTTTTGATTACCGGAAACGCCGACTGCGTATTGCGCGATTGCATCGGTTTCGAACAACCGGAATCCATCGTGCTCGAAGGCCGGTATTTTGCCGAAAGGTTGCCTTGCGAGATATTCCGGCGGAAGGCCGCGGTCCGAAAACACGTCCACCTCAACAAGATAGTAAGGCACCCCCGCCTCCTCAAGGACGAGACGCGCGATGCGCGCATAGACACTATATTCAGCGCCATAAAGCCTGGCCGGTTCCATGGGTTTCCCCTTAGATTCCCTCATTCATTCGCCGTGTTCCGGTTAAACATGGCATTTTCTACCGGGCCGGGCTATATCCCTCGGCATGGTAAAACTGACAAAAATTTATACGCGCGGTGGCGACGCAGGCGAGACCTCGCTGGGCGACGGCGCGCGGGTGCGCAAGGATGCGCTGCGCGTGGAAGCGTACGGAACCGTCGATGAGGCGAATTCGATCGTCGGGCTGGCGCGGCTGCATACGGACGGGCTTGCCGACGAAATCCTGAGCCGGGTGCAGAACGACCTTTTCGACCTGGGCGCCGACCTCTGCCGGCCCGAGGATGGGAAAAAAGGCGTGGGCGGCCTGCGCGTCAGCGAGAGCCAAGTGGAACGGCTGGAAGGCGAGATCGATCGGCTGAATGCCGACCTCGCGCCGCTGGAGAGCTTCATATTACCCGGCGGCACACCCGCCGCTGCCCATCTGCACCAGGCCCGCACGGTGGCGCGCCGCGCCGAACGTTTGGCGGTGGCGCTGGCCGTGGAAGAGGCCGTCAACGATCAGGCCGTCAAATATCTGAACCGCCTGTCGGACCTGTTTTTCGTGATGGCCCGCCACTGCAACGACGGCGGTGCGCGCGATGTTCTGTGGACACCCGGGGCCAATCGCTGAGACCAGGCGTCGCTCGCGAAAATCTATTTGTCGCCCTCGAGCGTTGACGCGTGAATTCCGGCGTTTATGCTGCGACTGCGAAAGAGTCTCTTGCGTTGCGGCGTGGGTTGCCTTGACAGGGGTTTTGCCGGGTCCTAAACAGGGGCGTTTTTCGCTACTGCGCAATATTCATAAAGCCGTCGGGAGCCACCATGAAAGTCCTTGTCGCCGTCAAGCGGGTTATTGACCCGAACGTAAAGGTCCGCGTTAAGGCGGACCAAAGCGGGGTCGAGACCGCTAACGTAAAAATGGCCATGAATCCCTTCGACGAAATCGGCGTCGAGGAGGCCATTCGCATGAGGGAAGCCGGCACGGTCGAGGAAGTCATCGCCGTGTCCATTGGGGCGCAACAGGTGCAGGAGACCATCCGCACCGCGCTGGCCATGGGCGCGGACCGGGGCATTCATGTTTCCACCGACGAGACAATCCAGCCGCTGGCCGCCGCCAAATTGCTGAAGGCGGTGATCGAGAAGGAGCAGCCGCAAGTCGTGATCCTGGGCAAGCAGGCGGTCGATGACGACGCCGGCCAGACCGGACAGATGCTGGCGGCGCTGCTGGGCTGGGGCCAGGCGACATTCGCCTCGAAGATCGTGCTGGGCGACGGCGAAGCCGAAGTCACCCGCGAGATCGATGGCGGGCTTGAGGTGATCAAGGTGAAACTGCCGATGGTGGCGACCACCGATCTGCGCCTCAACGAGCCGCGCTATGCCTCGCTACCCAATATCATGAAGGCGAAGAAGAAGCCGATCGAGGAAATGACTCCGGCAGACCTGGGTGTCGATCCGGCCCCGCGCCTGACCCTTGTGAAAGTCGTCGAGCCGCCGAAGCGGAAGGCCGGCGTCAAGGTGGAAACCGTCGCTGAACTGGTCGACAAACTGAAAAACGAAGCCAAGGTGATCTGAGCCATGAGCATCCTCGTACTTGCCGAACACGACAATGCCGAGCTGAAGCCGGCGACGTTGAACACCGTCACCGCGGCCAGGGCCATAGGCGGCGACATCCATGTGCTGGTTGCCGGCGAAGGCTGTGACGGAGTTGCCGACGCGGCCGCCAGGATCGATGGAGTTTCCAAGGTGCTGGTCGCCGACGCCCCGGATTACGGTCACCAGTTGGCCGAGAATACGGCGAACCTGATCGTCGGGCTGGCCGATGGCTACAGCCATATCCTGGCGCCGCACACGACATCGGGCAAGAATATCATGCCGCGCGCCGCGGCACTGCTGGACCTGCAGCAAATCTCGGATATTTCCGCCGTGGTCTCCGAAGACACCTTCGAGCGGCCGATTTATGCCGGCAACGGTATCGCGACGGTTCAGTCCGGCGATGCGAAGAAGATGGTGACCGTGCGCACCACCGCCTTCGACCCGGCCGCCGAAGACGGCGGTTCGGCCGCTATCGAGCCGGTCGCGGCGACCGGCGATTCGGGGCTTACCAGCTTCCTACGCGCCGAAGTCAGCAGTTCGGAGCGCCCGGAACTGACATCGGCGAAGATCATTATTTCCGGTGGCCGAGGCATGCAGTCGGGCGAGAATTTCGCGATGCTCGAGAGGATTGCCGACAAGCTGGGCGCCGCGGTCGGCGCAAGCCGCGCGGCGGTCGATGCGGGCTTCGTGCCCAACGACTATCAGGTCGGCCAGACCGGCAAAATCGTGGCTCCGGACCTCTATATCGCGGTCGGCCTGTCGGGCGCTATCCAGCATCTGGCGGGCATGAAGGATTCCAAGGTGATCGTCGCCATCAACAAGGACGAGGAAGCGCCGATTTTTCAGGTCGCGGATTATGGTATCGTGGGCGACCTGTTCGACGTCGTCCCCGCGCTGGAAGCGGAACTGAACAAGTAGCCGTGGCCCCTGGGGGCACGGCCGAACCTATTAACAATAACGGGGTTTCGATCTTGCAGATCAAGACTATCGGCATCATCGGCGCCGGCCAGATGGGCAACGGGATTGCGCATGTAGCGGCGCTCGCGGGTCGCGACATACGGCTTCTGGATGTCGAGCAGGGCCAGCTCGACAAAGCCTTGGCGACCATTGAAAAGAACCTGGAGCGGCAGGTTCGCCGCGATCTTATTTCCGACGCCGACAAGGCGGCGGCGCTGGCCCGTATCACGACCGGGACGGATTACGCCGCATTCGGCGATTGCGAGCTGGTGATCGAGGCAGCGACCGAGAACGAGGAGGTCAAGCGCACCATCCTCAAAACCCTTGTGCCCCACCTGAACGAGCATGCACTGGTCGCGACCAACACCTCGTCACTGTCGATCACCCGCCTGGGCACGGTTACCGACCGCCCGGAACGCTTTATCGGCATGCATTTCATGAACCCGGTGCCGCTGATGAAATTGGTGGAACTGATCCGGGGGCTGGCCACCAATGACGAAACCTTCCAGATAATTCGCAAGCTGTCGGAGGAAATGGGCAAGACTACCGCCGTTTCCGAGGACTTCCCGGCCTTCATCGTCAACCGCATCCTGCTGCCCATGATCAACGAGGCGGTCTACACGCTCTATGAAGGCGTGGGCGGGGTCGAGGCGATCGACACGGCCATGAAGCTTGGCGCCAATCACCCGATGGGGCCGCTGGAACTGGCCGATTTCATCGGGCTGGATGTCTGCCTGTCGGTGATGCAGGTGCTGTATGACGGCCTGGCCGACACAAAATACCGCCCCTGCCCGCTGCTGGTGAAATATGTCGAGGCCGGCTGGCTGGGCCGCAAGACGGGCCGCGGCTTCTACGACTATGGCGGCGAACACCCAATCCCGACGCGCTGACGCGCCCTAATAATCCGAAATCTTCTTCGGCGGGCTGGGCCGGCATTCGCATTGGGCCTTTTCCGTCTCTTCCGGCTGACCCTCGCGCAGATAATGGCGAATCAGCTCGATGGCCTCGTCGGAATCCCATTCGGCATAGCCGGGAAGCTGGCCAATGACCTTGCCGCCGCGATCGATCAATATCGTCCAGGGCAGGGCGCGCACGCCGAAGGCGCGGCCCAGTTTCATCTTTGAATCCAGGAACAGCCCGAGTCGGTTCACGTCCAGCTTTTTCAGGAAGGGACCGGCAACCGCCGCTCCGTCACGGTCCTGGCTGATCGCCAGCACCAGCAGACCCTCGCCGCCCAGCCTGAGCTGAAGCCGATCCAGCGAGGGCAGTTCGCGAACGCAGGGCGCGCACCAGGTAGTCCAGAAATTGACCAGCAGCACGCGGCCCTCGAAATCGCCGAGCGTGATCTCCGTGCCGTCGCCAATCTGGAAAGGCGTTTGCGGCGCTGGCCGTGACGGCTTTGTGAAGCTAAATTGCTCCATCCAGCCGCTAACGGGTGGCGGTTCGCTTGCAAACGCGCTATTCCCGGACCATAAACCGGGCGCAACGCCGACAGACAAAACCAGGGCCAGAATGTATAAAACTCTTTTCATAGGTCTTCCCAATTGGAGTAGCGAGCCATGACCGCCAACGAAATGTGGGGCGGACGGTACGCCACGGGTCCTTCCGATATCATGGAGCAGATCAACGCGTCCATCGGCTTCGACCAGCGACTTTACGCCCAGGACATCGCGGCGTCCAAGGCCCATTGCGCGATGCTCGTCGACCAGGAAATTATCGGCGCCGACGATGGCGCCGCGATCCGGGACGGACTCGACCGCATATTAAAGGAAATCGAGACGGGCGAGTTCGAATTCAAGAGCTCGCTGGAAGACATTCACATGAATGTCGAATCGCGCCTGAAGGATTTGATAGGCGACTCCGCCGGACGCCTGCATACCGCGCGCAGCCGTAACGACCAGGTGTCGACGGATTTCCGGCTGTGGGTGCGCGACGAAATCGACCGGCTGGACGAATTGCTGAAAGACCTGCAGGCCGCCCTGATCGACAAGGCCGAGGCGGAGGCAGGTACGTTGATGCCGGGATTCACTCACCTGCAATCGGCGCAGCCGGTGACATTCGGGCATCACCTGCTGGCCTATGCGGAAATGTTCGGCCGCGACCGGGGACGGCTGACCGACTGTCGCAAGCGGGTCAACGAATCCCCGCTGGGCGCGGCGGCACTGGCCGGCACGTCCTTTCCGATCGACCGGGAAAAGACCGCCGCGGCGCTGGGCTTCGACGCGCCGATGGCCAATTCGCTGGATGCCGTGTCGGCGCGCGATTTCGCCATGGAATTCCTGGCCGCGGCCTCGATCTGCGCCACCCACCTGTCACGCTTCAACGAGGAAATCGTGATGTGGTGTTCGGCCCAGTTCAATTTCATAAGCCTGACCGACGCCTTTACAACGGGCTCGTCGATCATGCCGCAAAAGCGCAATCCCGACGCCGCCGAACTGGCGCGCGCCAAGGCCGGCCGCGTGATCGGCGCCATGGTCGGGCTGATGGTGGTGATGAAGGGTCTGCCGCTGGCCTATGGCAAGGACATGCAGGAAGACAAGGAACCGGTGTTCGACGCCGCCGATTCGCTGTGGCTGGCGATCGCCGCCACCACCGGCATGGTGCGCGACATGACGGCCAATCGCGATGCCATGCGCAAGGCCCTGGAACCCGGCTTCCCGACGGCGACCGATATCGCTGACTGGCTGGTGCGGGTGCTGGGCATGCCGTTCCGCCAGGCCCATCATGCCACCGGGCGCATCGTCTCGCTGGCCGAGGAAAAAGGCTGCCAGCTTGTCGACCTGCCGCTTGACGCCATGCGCGAGATCGAGGCCGGGATCACCGACGATATATTCACTGTCCTGTCGCCGGAAGCGTCGGTCGCAAGCCGCACCAGCCTGGGCGGGACGGCGCCCGATAATGTGGTCAAGGCCGCGGCGGCGACAAGGAAGCGTTTCCTGTGACCCGCCGCCAGCTCCTCTCGCTGTTGTCCGGCCTCGCCGCGGCGGTGGCGATTTCTGCTTGCGGGAAAAAAGGCAAACCGAAACCACCCGACCCTGAAAAAAGCACATTTCCAAAGCAGTATCCGAAACCGCAATGAATCATTTTCAATATATAAACGGCGAACTGCATGTCGAGGACGTCCCGCTGGCCCGCATCGCCGAGGCGGTGGGCACGCCCTTTTATTGCTATTCGACAGCCACGCTGGAGCGCCATTACAAGGTGTTCGCCGAGGCCTTCGCCGATCAGCAGGCCACGATTTGCTATGCCCTGAAGGCGAACGCCAATCTGGGCGTGATTCGTACCTTCGCCGACCTTGGCGCCGGCGCCGATGTGGTGTCGGAGGGCGAGTTGCGCAAGGCGCTGGCCGGCGGCATCCCGGCCGACAGGATCGTGTTTTCCGGCGTCGGCAAGACCAGGTCCGAACTGGCCTTTGCCCTGGATTGCGGCATCATGCAACTGAACGTGGAATCGCTGCCGGAACTGGAAGCGCTGAGCGAGATCGCGGCATCCAGGGGCGTGACCGTAAATATCGCCATTCGCGTCAACCCGGACGTTGACGCGAAGACACACGAGAAAATTTCTACCGGCAAAAGCGAAAACAAGTTCGGCATCAATGCCTCGCAGGCCCCGGCCGCCTTTGCGCGGGCGGCGGAATTGCCGGGCGTCAATCCAGTATCCGTCGCCGTCCATATCGGTTCGCAGTTGACTGATCTGGAACCTTTTCGCATCGCCTTCGAGCGCGTGGCGGCGCTGGTCGGTGATTTGCGCGCACTGGGACATGACATAAATCGCGTCGATCTGGGCGGCGGGCTGGGCATCCCCTACCGGAACGAAGAAATTCCGCTGCCGATCGACTACGCTGCCGTGGTCAAGGGCGCGGTCGGCAATCTGGGATGCCACCTGATGTTCGAGCCGGGCCGGATGCTGGTCGGCAATGCGGGCATCCTGGTCAGCAAGATTATTTATGTGAAGCGCGGCGAATCCCGTCGCTTCGTGATCGTCGACGCGGCCATGAACGACCTGATGCGACCCGCCATGTATGACGCCTGGCACGAAATCAAGCCACTGAAAGAGCCGCTGGGCGGGGTGGAGATGGAGCCGGCGGACGTAGTGGGACCTGCCTGCGAGAGCAGTGACATATTCGCGCGTCAAAGACCCCTGCCACCGGTTTGTGAAGGCGATCTTATGGCAATATTTACCGCTGGAGCGTATGGTGCGGTTATGGCCTCAACCTACAATTCGCGGCTTTTGACGCCGGAAGTGCTGGTCAGGGGTACGGAATGGTCGGTTGTGCGGCCCCGTCCGAGCTATGACGACATGTTGCGGGACGAAAGTCTGGCAAGCTGGCAAGGCGGGGACTCATAGTCGCTGGAAGATTATTGATACGGACCGAAATGGACCAAAAACGAAACGATACATACTGGCTTTGGCGTGTAACCCTGTCGGGGGTCGCGCTATACGCTGAGCGTCTGTGGCGCGCGTTCTGGCCGGTCTGGATTATTGCCGGGGCCTTCCTGGCGGTCTCGCTGTTCGATCTGTTCTCCTGGCTGCCCGGATGGCTGCATGCGGTCTCCCTGGTCCTTTTCATCATAGCCCTGATAACCGCGCTGTGGGTCAATTTACAGCGGGTCAATTACCCCGGCTACGGGGAGTCGAGGCGGCGGCTGGAGCAGGTAAATACGCTGCCTCACAGGCCGCTAGAAGCGCTGGACGATCACGTCGCGGGCGGCGCCGAGGCCGATCCGGTAACGCGCGCAATGTGGCGGCGGCATCAGGAACAACTACGGCACAATCTCGGCAAGTTGAACGTCGGACGGCCGAAACCGAATATTCTGGCACTGGACAGCTTCTCGCTGCGCTTTGTGGTCGGCCTGGCGTTACTGCTGTCTGTGGTCGAGGCTGGAGAATACTGGCAGGACCGGCTGGTGCGGGCCGTGATGCCGACGATCAGCGCTGGGCCGGCACGCGATGCAACGCTGGATGCATGGGTTTCGCCACCCGACTATACCGGCCGCCCGCCAATTTATCTCGCCGGCGCCGGCAGCGGTGGCCAACAAGCCCCTTCCGGCAGCATCGAAGTCCCGGAAGGCAGCATTCTCGTCGCGCAGGTGGGCAACGCAGGCGACACGCCGCGAATCATTGGCCCATCCGCGGCGGAAGAGGGCGGAGCCTTCAACGTGACAGCAGAGGACAGCTACCGGGCACGTTATGAGATGACCGCGACCGGGCGATTCGTGGTAGAGGCCGATGGGCTTGAGTTGGGTGCCTGGGATGTCGTGGTTATCCCCGACGCGAAGCCAACGGTCGCCTTCCTGCAGCAGCCCGGACAGACACCGCTGGCAGCCCTGCGGATCGATTTCGAGGCTCATGACGATTACGGTCTGGCCGGTGTGACCGCAAATATTCACCGGGCGGGCGCCTCGCCAACCGATGGGACCATTTCCTTCGATCTTCCGCTGGCCGGGCTAAACTTGAAGAAGTCGGCCGGCACAGATTATCGGGATCTGACACCCCACCCCTGGGCGGGGCTGGAGGTTCAGATTCAATTGACCGCGCGTGACGGTCGCGGGCAGCAAGGGATGAGCGGCGCAATATCGGTTACCCTGCCGGAACGGATATTCAACCATCCAGTGGCGCGCGCTGTTATCGAGGAACGCAAGAAACTTACCATCGATCCCGACGGCGCGAGCAATACAATGAGCATGGAGTTGATGCGCCTGGCGCGGGACGCCAAAGCATATGACGAAGATTATGTGGTGTTCATGGCGCTGATGGCGGCGAGCCGGCGGCTGAAAAACAACGAATCCGTGGATTCGCTTGAATCTCTTCAGAAACTGCTGTGGGATACCGCGTTGCGGATCGAGGATGGCAAGCTTTCACTGGCTGCGCGCGACCTGCGCCGACTGCAGCAGGAACTGATGGAGGCGTTGGCCAAGGGTGCTTCGGACGAGGAGCTGGAACGCCTGATGGATGAATTACAGGCCGCGCTGGACGAATTGCTTGACGCCATGGCCAAGATGCAGCCGCAAGATCTGAAGAACATGCCAATGATGGATCCGAACGCCATGACGATGAACCGGCAGGAACTTCAGAACCTGTTCGACCGCATGCGCGAATTAATGCGCAACGGGGCCAAGGATGCGGCGCGTCAGATGCTCTCGGAGCTTCAGAACATGATGGAAAACCTGCAGACGGGTCAGGCGCAACAAGTTCCGAAAGAATTCCGAGAAGGCATGGAGCAATTGAACCTGCTGCAGGAACTGATGCAGGCGCAGCAGGAACTTCTGGACCGCACCTATCAGGAAGCCATGCGGCGCGGCCAGCAGGACCAGCAAAGCCAACAGCAAGGCAAGCTGTCGGCGGATACGGCGCTGCAGGAAGCCCTGCGCCGCCAGCTTGGCGAGATCATGCGGCAGCTTGGCGAAATAACGGGCGATATCCCCCGGCCCTTCGGGCGGGCCGAGGGCGCGATGCGGCGCTCGACCAAGGAGTTGAAGCGTAACCGGCCCGGCGCGTCTGTTCCGGCGCAGACTGAGGCGTTGGATCAACTGCGCGAGGGCGCGCGCGCGGCAACCGAACAGCTGATGAAGAAATTCGGCGGCGCAATGGCAGCGACCGGTCAAGGCCGACCGGGGGGCCCACAATCGGGGCAGCAAGACCCCTTCGGCCGGCGGACCCAGGGCAATCAGGGTGCGGCCCAGGCCGATGTTGAAATTCCCAGCGAAAGCGACGTGCAGAAATCTCGCCGAATTCTGGAAGAACTACGCCGGCGCGCCGGCGAGCGCCAGCGCCCACCGGTAGAGCGCGATTACATCGACAGACTTTTGAAACCTTACTGAGACGCCGTTTAGCCGGCAACGCCAACCTGCGGCCCGGAATATCCTATTGTGCCGGTTGCGGCGGCGGGTCGCCGCCAACAATATGGCCGCCTTTTTCCGGCTCGGCGGGCACGGGCATTGCGTCAACCTCGCCGACGTCAGCGGGTTGCTGGCTTGCCTGATTTACCTTCTCCAGGATATCGGGCGGAATCATGTAAAGCGCCGCCAGCAAAACCCCTAAGACGATGAGCAGGATTAAGAGGACCTTGGTCCGAAACCCGCCACTCGGTTTCTTTTGTCGCGCGGCCGCCAGTTTGGCGCGCTGCCCGTCGGTCAAACCATCAGGGCCGAATTCCTCTGTTTCCGGCGCCTCGCCCTCATCCGAATCGTCGACAATTTTCGGTTCTTCCTGGTCGCCGGCGCGGTTCTCGCGATCGTTTTCGTCTCGGGCAGAGAGCACGGGCTCGACCCGGTTCGCCGGCTGCCCGGCCGATGGGGTTTCCGCCGGCGAAACATCGGCGACAAACTCGTCGGCCGACGGCATGACCGGCACCTGCCGTTCAGCAGAAGTCGCGGGTTGTTCGCCGGGTGTCACATGCCAGACATGGCCACATTTTGAACACCGGACCTTCGTACCATCGGGAGAGAGCCGGGTCTCATCGATTTTGAACGAGGTCTGACAGGATGAGCAGGAAATAATCATGCCGGGTTCTGTTTCATCTGTTAAAGCATTGCCTTGTTTTCGTCATTTCATTGTAATCCAGCAAAGCATTAAAAAAGGTATAAGTTGTCGCTACAATTATGGCAAGAACCGCGCTTTACGGGGGACAGGTTTCCATGCGATGTTACTTAGCGAATCGAGCCTCCGCAGAGATGGATATAGCGGCGAATTTTGACTGATAATCAATCCTTTAGCAACAGCGTTCGTTTCGAGAACGTCGGCATGCGTTACGGCACCGGCCCCGAAGTGCTGCGCGAGGTTACCTTTACGCTGAAACCGGGCTCGTTTCATTTTTTGACCGGGCGCAGCGGCGCGGGGAAATCGTCGCTGCTCAAGCTTATGTATCTCGCCCACCGGCCGAGTCGCGGCCTGGTGACGCTTTTCGACGAGGATATCGCCACATTGGCGCGCAGCCGATTGCCCTTCCTGCGGCGCAGGGTCGGCGTGGTTTTTCAGGAATTTCGCCTGCTGAATCATCTGTCGGCCTTCGACAATGTCGCGCTACCGCTGCGCGTCGCGGGCGTCAAGGAGAGCACGATCCGCAAACATGTCGATGAATTACTGGCCTGGACCGGACTGGGCGAACATATGGACGCCAGGCCGCCAACCCTGTCGGGCGGGCAACAGCAGCGTGTCGCCATCGCTCGCGCGCTGATTTCCCGGCCCGATCTTCTGCTGGCGGACGAGCCGACCGGTAACGTGGACGACGCCCTGGGCGTCCGCCTGCTGTACCTGTTCGAGGAGTTAAACCGGATGGGCACCACCGTGGTTATCGCAACCCACAGCGAAGCCCTGGTGTCCCGCTTCAAGAAGCCAATCCTTCATCTGGAGGATGGCGTGCTGATTCACCATGACCGGGTCGAGGCCGGCGGCGGAACGGCCGACCCGCGGGATCCGCGGAAGCCATTCGGTCGCGGCAAAAAACCATGATCGGGAGCCGGTCAGACCTTCCCCTGTCACGCGATCCTTCCGTACGGCTGGTGCCGTGGATCATCGGGCTTATGACCTATCTCGCCTGCCTGATGCTTGCCGGGTCGTTGTTGTTGTCGGAGTTGCTGGGCCAGTGGACCAGTGGGCTGAGCGGCACGGTCACGGTGCAGGTGCTGCCGCGTGAACACGAGCCCGCCAAGTTGGTCGACGAGCGGGTCGGTAAGCTGGTCCGAATATTGGAACGGACAGACGGAATAACCGGAGCAAGGGCGATTCCCCTCGAAGAAATCGCCGCGCTGCTGGAACCGTGGCTGGGCGGCGCCACGGCGCTGGAGGCCCTGCCCGTTCCACGGCTGATCGATGTGCGGCTGGACATGGCGGACCCGCCGTCGATGGAAGAATTGCGGACGATGCTGTCCAACGCCGATCCCGGCGCGCTGCTGGACGATCACGGCGTCTGGCAGGACCAGTTGGCCGACCTTGTGGGCGCGCTTGAACTTGTCGCCGGCTTCGTTGTGTTGCTGGTTGGTCTGGCAACTGTCGGCATTGTTATCTTCGCGACGCGAAGCGGAATGGCCGCCCATCAGGACGTCATCGAAGTTCTGCATCTGATCGGCGCCGAAGATGGCTACATTGGACGCCAGTTTCAGAACCTTGCCCTGTCGCAAGGTCTGCGGGGTGGGATAATAGGCATCGCCATTGGCGCGGCGACGATCTGGGGTCTGGGTTATGCGGCGGACCAAATAGATAGAGAAATTCTGCCTCCAGTTCGGCTTCTAGCCTGGCATTGGGTAGTGCTGGCGTCGCTACCCGCCGCAACCGCGCTGATCGCCAAATCGACAGCAAGGCGAACGGTAATGCGAAGCCTCAAGCGGATGGTATAAATCTCTCTATAATTTTCCCAGGAAACAAGGTTGACGATGTTCAGGCGCAGGAAGGAAAAGAGAGCCCGGCTAGTCGCAACAACCTTCGTGTTGATTGCGGTGGCGCTCGCGGCCTGGGTCTGGGGCCTCATCCTGTTCGTCGACCGGATTCCCGATTCGGTCGAGGATGAAGGACGCCACACCGATGCGATCATCGTGCTGACCGGCGGCACCCTGCGCCTGGAAAAGGGGTTCGAGTTGCTTTCCGCGAAGATGGCTGAAAAGCTTTTGGTCTCTGGCGTCGCCAGGGGCGTCCAGATGGAAGAGGTGCTGGAGGCTGCCGGACTGAAGCTGGCCGATCTGGATTGCTGCGTCACCCTGGGTTACATGGCCGAAGACACAGGCAGCAACGCCATCGAGAGCGCGGTCTGGATTCGCACCAACAAAGTCACTTCGATCCGGCTGGTCACGTCGGGATATCATATGCCACGCAGCCTGCTGGAATTCCGCGCCACGGTACCCGGCGTCGAGATTGTCCCGCACCCGGTTTTCCCCGAGCATGTGATGGTCAATGAGTGGTGGGCGCGGCCCGGCACGGCAAGCCTTGTTATTGCGGAATATAACAAATATCTTCTCGCTGCCACGCGGCACTGGTTGCGTGGCATCGAAGGAGAATGATTGCATGCTGTTCGTCCGTACCCTGATCTTCAATGCCCTGTTCCTGTTCGCCACCGTGGCGCTCAGCATGGCGGCCTCGCCGGGGTTGTTGATGCCTTTCAAGGCGGTCGTCTGGTTCAAGCAACTCTGGTTGCGCATCGCGTTAGGGCTGACCCGCCACGTTATCGGGATCGGTTGGGAAGAGCGCGGCCGTGAAAATATTCCAGACGGGCCGGTGGTATTCGCGGCCAAGCATCAGTCCGCATGGGATACGCTGGGATTGAGTTTCATCCACCCCCACTGCGCCTTCGTGCTAAAACAGGAGCTTATCTGGTTGCCTTTCTGGGGGTGGTACCTGTTGCGCATGGGGATGATCCCCATAAACCGCTCCAAGGGCATCGCTTCCCTAAAGAAGATTACCAAGGCCGCGGGCAAAATGGTGGCGACGGGTCGATCCATCCTGATTTTCCCCCAAGGCACACGAACGCCGCCGGGGGCCGACCGTCCCTATTTGTCGGGGGTCGCCGCCATCTACAAGGGAGCCAACGTCCCGGTGGTTCCTGTTGCAATCAACTCGGGTCTATTCTGGCCGCGGCAGCTGATGGGCAAAAAACCCGGCATCATCACGGTGGAATATCTGGAGCCGATCGAGCCTGGATTGGACCGAAAAACATTCATAAAGATGCTTGCCGAACGGATCGAACCCGCGACGGCGCGTCTGGAGGCCGAAGCATTGGAGCGGTTTCCTTACCTGCCCCGGCCGGCGCCGGAAACCGCCGCATCGCAAGCCGAGACCGTGAATACCGACGCCCAGTCCGTTTGACCCTGTTTTCCCGAAGGTTTATGAATCCGGGGTGATTCCCGAGCGATCGAAGGGAGACGCCCGATGACCACTGTCAGCGCCATCGCCCAGCAAATCTGGGACATGAAATACCGGTTCAAGGCGCCGGACGGCTCGGCGCTGGATAAATCCATCGAGGATAGCTGGCAGCGGGTCGCCGGGGCGCTGGCGGAAGCCGAACAAAATCCGGCGGCCTGGGCCCAACCGTTTCGCGAGGCACTGGAGGATTTTCGCTTCCTGCCGGCCGGCCGGATTCTGGCGGGCGCCGGCACGGGCCGCGACGTAACGCTGTTCAACTGTTTCGTCATGGGCGAAATCCCGGACGACATGACCGGCATTTTCGAACATCTGAAGGAAGCCGCGCTGACCCTGCAGCGGGGCGGCGGAATCGGCTACGACTTTTCGACCCTGCGTCCCCGGGGCGCTCTGGTTCATGGCGTCGGCGCCGACGCCTCGGGGCCGCTTAGTTTCATGGACGTCTGGGATGCCATGTGCCGCACCATCATGAGCGCGGGATACCGGCGTGGGGCGATGATGGCCACGCTGCGCTGCGACCATCCCGACATCCGCGAATTCGTGCGCGCCAAGGTGGAACCCGGCCGCCTGCGAATGTTCAATCTGTCGGTTTTGGTCACCGATGATTTCATGAAAGCGGTGCGCGAGGATGCAGACTGGCCGCTGGTCTTTGGCGGCAAGACATTCTCCACCCCACGCGCCCGCGACCTGTGGGACGAAATCATGCACGCGACCTATGATTACGCCGAACCCGGCGTGATTTTCATCGATCGCATTAATCACTTTAATAATCTAAGTTATATTGAGGAAATATATAGTACAAATCCGTGTGGCGAACAACCCCTGCCTCCCTATGGGGCCTGCCTGTTGGGATCGATCAATCTGGCGCGGCTGGTGAGCGCGCCCTTTACAAAAAAGGCGCAGCTGGATGTAGCGGCCATGGAGCGACTGATCCCGACTGCGCTGCGCATGCTGGACAATGCCATCGATGTCTCGCGCTTTCCGCTGGAACAGCAACGCGAGGAGGCGGTGAACAAACGGCGGGTCGGCCTAGGCGTCACCGGCCTGGGCGACGCCCTGATCATGTGCCGCGCCCCCTATGGCGGCGCCAAGGCCGTGAAGCTGACCGAAACCTGGATGGCGGCCTTCCGCAACGCCGCCTACCGCGCCTCCATTGAGCTGGCGAAAGAGAAAGGCCCCTTCCCGCTGTTCGACCGCGACAAATATCTGGCCGGCGCAAATATCACCACCCTGCCGGCCGATATCCGCGATGAAATTGCCGAGCATGGCATCCGCAATGCGCTGGTCACCTCGATCGCGCCCACCGGCACGATCTCGCTGCTGGCCGACAATGTGTCGTCGGGGATCGAGCCGGTATTCAGCTATCGCTTCACTCGCGCGCTTTTAATGCCCGACGGCAGCCACCGCGACCGCGACGTCGTCGATTACGCGGCAGCCACCTGGTGGGCGGAGCATGGCGAGGAGGCAGAACTTCCGGATTATTTCGTCGATTCGCGCAGTCTGGCGCCGGAGGCCCATATCGTCATGCAGGCCGCGGTCCAGAAATATATCGACAGTTCGATCTCCAAGACCGTGAACCTGCCCGACGATATCCCCTTCAAAGAATTCAAGGACGTCTACCTGAAGGCCTACGAGATGGGCTGCAAGGGCTGCACGACATACCGGCCGAACCTGGTCACCGGCGCGGTGCTGACCGCCGACGAGAAAGGCCGGGAGCCCGTGGCGACACAGGGCGAGGAGCATGAATCCGCATCCGACATCGTTTATATGACACAGCCGCTGGAGCGGCCAGAAGCGCTGGTCGGCAAGACCTACAAGCTGCGCTGGCCGGAAAGCGACCATGCCTTCTATCTGACCGTGAATGACATCATCCAGGACGGACGGCGGCGGCCCTTCGAGGTCTTCATCAACTCGGCCAATCTTGAGCATTACGCCTGGACGGTGGCGCTGACCCGGATGATCAGCGCGGTATTCCGTCGCGGCGGTGACGTGACCTTCGTGGTGCGCGAGCTGAAGAGCATCTTCGACCCACGCGGCGGCTACTGGATGGGTGGCCGTTATGTGCCGTCACTGCTGGCGGCCCTCGGCGAGGTGATGGAGCAGCATATGATCGATATCGGCTTCATCGCCGAACCCGAAGTGGAGCCGCGGGAGCCGCTGAAGGAGGCCGTCGGCGAGTCGCCCACCCGGTTCTGCCCGAAATGCAGCCAGCCGGGGCTAGTACGGCGCGAGGGGTGCGATCTGTGCCTGTCCTGCGGCTATTCCAAATGCGGTTAATACCAAAGCTCGCTGATAAAGATCCATTTGACCGGGTTCCTTTGACCGCTCGCCAGGCGCGGTTCGCGCCGTGGTGCCGCACACCACAAGCGGGCCGCAACGCCGCGAGCGGTCAAGGGAAGCCGTCCTCCGGTGGGGCTTCGCGGCCCGCCGGGTGCGTTGCGTCCCTTGACCGATGCGCAAGCATCGCTCTGCAGGCCGCGCCTGCCCAGTGGACCACGAAGTCCCATCAAATGGGTCTTTATCAGCGAGCTTTGGTATGAGCAAGCAGCCGCAATGCCCGCGCTGCAAGGCGCCGCTAAAGGGTTACGTCGATGAGTGTCCGTCCTGCGGCATGGAAAAACCACTGCCGTTGCCCTGGTATATCTTTGTGATCATGGCGGCGATATTAATTGCCGCCGCCTGGTTTTTTATCGACCTTGAAGCCATCGCGCGAGCGATCCTGGGCGCCCGCGAAGGCGTGCGTAATTTGTGATCCGATGAACCGCCAACCATTTGTTCTGATCGATGACAGCCTGTCGCCCGGCGGCAACGCGTGGCTATTCGAAAACCCCGTCGAGATCGTCGTCTGCGACGACCCGGACGATGTCAACGAGGCGCTGGACCGCATTGCCGGAGCCGGTTCGCGGGGCTTGTATGCGGCCGGCTTCATGGCTTATGAGCTGGGCTATCTGCTGGAATCCCGGCTGGCGCCGCTGATGCCCGCCAAACGCCACCAGCCGTTGATCTGGATGGGACTGTTCGGTGAGCCGCTCCGGCTGGACCGTGACGGCATAACGCGTTTCCTCGACGCGCAGGCAGGTAACAGCAGCCACGCGGCGGAAGGGCGCGATCAAACGGTGGGCCGCGAGCAATATCTTGCCGCCATCGAACGCGTTAAGGACTACATCGCGGCCGGCGACGTCTATCAGATCAATTTCACCTTCCATCATCGCTTCCGCCTGACCGGCGACCCGGTCTCGCTTTATCGCGATTTACGCCGGCGCCAGCCGGTGGCGCATGGGGCGCTGTTGCAAGGACCGGACTGGCATTTGCTGTCCCTGTCACCGGAATTATTTGTGGAAATCAACGGCGGCCACGCGATCACCCGCCCGATGAAGGGCACTGCGCAACGGGGCACAACGCCGGCCGAGGATGCCGACATCGCTGCCTGGCTGCGGGCCGACCCAAAATCGCGCGCCGAAAACCTGATGATCACCGACCTACTGCGCAACGATCTGTCTCGCGTCGCACTGATCGGCAGCGTCCGCGTCCCCGACCTGTTCACCGTCGAGACCTATCCGACGGTGCACCAGATGACCTCGACCGTCGAGGCGCGGTTGCGGCCCGGCATGGGCTTCCGCGACATCGTGGAGCGCCTGTTCCCATGCGGCTCGGTCACCGGTGCGCCAAAGATTCGCGCCATGGAAATCATCCACGAGTTGGAGACGGGATCGCGCGGCGCCTATACGGGATCGGTCGGCATGGTCGCGCCGAACGGCGACCTGCGCTTTAACGTGGCGATTCGAACACTGTTCGTCGGCGCCGGCGGCGAGGGCGAAATGGGCATCGGCAGCGGCATCGTCCACGATTCCGACCCGGCGGCTGAGTATGAGGAATGCTTGCTGAAGGCGCGCTTCCTGACTGCGGAACATAAAGGCTTCCAGCTTATTGAAACCATGCGCTGGTCGCGGACCGACGGCTTTTACCTGCTGGAACGGCATGTGGACCGTCTGGAAGATTCCGCCCGCTTTTTTGGCATTCCCTGCGATATCGGCGCCGTCCGCGCGGTGCTGGCCGATTGCGTGCTTGGCCTGACGGGTAAACAACGTCTTCGCCTGCTGCTGGACCAGGGCGGCGCGGCCAGCGCGACCGCCACGGGCATTACCCTGCCCGACCCGCCGCCCGCCCTGCAATATGCAATGGCCACCCGGCCCATCGATAGCCACGACCGCCACCGCTACCACAAAACAACGCGGCGCGAGATGCTGGACGAAGAGCGTGAACGGTTGGCGGGCGAAACCGGCTGCGACGAAGTGCTGTTCGTGAATGAGCGGGGAGAGCTGACCGAGGGCAGCTATACGAACCTGTTCGTCGAAAAGGGCGGCTGGCTGCTGACGCCACCGCTGTCCTGCGGGCTGCTGGACGGCACGCTACGGCGCGAACTGCTGGAGACCGGCGGGCAGGTGGAAGAGCGGGTGCTTTATCCGCGTGACCTGGAGGAGGCCGACGCCGTCTGGCTGGGCAATTCGGTGCGCGGCCTGCAGCCCGCCCAGCCGATCACTCCCCGATAAGCGTCAGCAGGCGGTGCAGCGGCCCATCATTGATGCCCAGCTCATCCAGATGTTGCACCGTGTTGGCGAGATATTCCCGGTTATGCCCGCCCAGGCCAACGCCCTGGCGGATCAGCCGCACCATCTCATCATCGGGCAGACCGCCGGCATACTGGTGATGCGCGCGGTCCACGGTATAGGCATGACAGGGCGGACGTCCGCCGGGCGTTTTGGGATGCAGAATTCTCGGCGTATAGACGCCATTCACCATTTCGCGATCCCAAAGATAATCCAGCACCTCCAGCGCCCGCGGCTTCGCAACCCGATAAGCCGTGCCCCGGCATGAGCCGCCCCGGTCCAGCCCCAGGACGAGACCAGGGCATTCGGGGGTGCCGCGATAGCGGTGCGAATAGATGCAAAAAGACCGGTGCCAGCCATGCAACAGCGCCGAGCGCGACTCGACATGTTCAAAGCCGGGGTTCCACATCAGGGAACCATAACCGAACACCCAGACGTCCGAGTCGATGCGCAGCGCCTCGAAGAAAGCCTTCTTGCGTTCGGCGACGTTTTTCGGGGAAGGCCGGTCGGTCATGGCGCGGGTCAGTCGCCGCCGCCTTGTGCGTCGTCCTCTTCCTCGGTGGCGATGAACTGACCGGCCTGACCCATCTCGACGACGCCGCGCCGAATTTCGCGGGTATGACGGAACCAGTCTTCCAGCGTCTCGCCCTCGCCCCAGCGAATCGCGCGCTGCAGTGCCGTCAAATCCTCGGAGAACCGGCCCAGCATCTCCAGCACCGCCTCGCGATTGTTCAGGAACACGTCGCGCCACATGATCGGGTCGGAGCCGGCGATGCGGGTGAAATCGCGAAAACCGCCGGCGGAATATTTGATGACTTCCCGGGTTTCCACCACGTCGCCGTTTTCCCCATCCTCTCGGCGCAGCTGGCTTTCCAGGTCGCCCGCCGTGCCGACGATGGTATAGGCGATGAGATGCGGCAGGTGCGAGGTGATGGCCAGTACCCGGTCGTGATGGTTGGCGTCCATGATATCGACCATGCTGCCGACCCGGCGCCACAGCTCGACGACTTTTTCCACCGCGCGCGCGTCGGTTCCCGGCGGCGGCGTGAGGATGCAGTAGCGACTTTCAAACATTTCGGCGAACCCCGACTCGGGGCCGGAATGCTCCGTGCCAGCGATCGGATGACCCGGCACGAAATGGGCGCCCTGGGGAATATGCGGGCCGACATCGCGGATTACCGCCTGCTTGACCGAGCCGACATCGGTGACGATGGCGCCGGGTTTGAGCGCCGGCCCAAACTTCGCGGCCAGATCCCCGAAGGTGCTAACCGGAGTACAGAGCACGACAAGGTCGGCATCCACAACGGCGGCGGCCGGGTCCGCATCCACGCTATCGACGAAGCCCAGTTCCATCGCCTTGTCCAGTGTCGCCTGGGTCCGCGCGCAGCCGGCGATATGGCCGGCCAGGCCTTCGCGCTTCATCACATGACCAAGCGACGAGCCTTCCAGCCCGAGGCCGATCAACGCGACCCGTTCGAATAGAATGTCGCTCATGACGCCCCCAGATGTTCGGCCAGCGCATCGACCAGCGCCCGGTTTTCGTCTTCCAGACCGATCGTGATACGGATCGATTCGGGCAGGCCGTAACCGGCCATAAGGCGCGCGATAATGCCCCGCGACATCAGATGCGCGTAGGCCGCGTCGGCGCCCGCCTTGTCGGGAAAGCGCGCCAGGATGAAGTTGCCGGCCGACGGCGGCACCTCCACCCCCAGCATGCCGAGCTGCTGTGTCAACCAGGCCATCCAGCGGTCGTTATGATCGCGGCTGGCACGGACATGTTCGACATCCTCGACCGCCGCCACACCCGCCGCTTGGGCCGATGCGGTAATATTGAAAGGCCCGCGCACCCGGTTCAGCACGTCGATGATCGCCGCCGGTCCGTAAGCCCAGCCAAGCCGTTGGGACGCCAGACCGAAAATCTTGGAAAAAGTCCGCAACATCACGACATTGTCGCAACTGCCGGCCAGCTCCTCGCCCGCGTTGTAATCCTCCGCGCCGACATATTCGGCATAGGCCGCGTCGATCACCAGCAGCACATCGGCGCGCAGATTGGCGCGCAGGCGGCTCAACTCCGAGGCCGGCAAACAGGTGCCGGTCGGATTGTTCGGGTTGGCCAGAAACAGCATGCGGGTGTTTTCCGTCACATGCTCCAACAGCGCATCGACATCGGCTGTCAGGTTTTTCTCCGGCGCGGTAACCGGCGTCGCCCCCGCGGCCTTGGCGGAAATCGCATACATCAGGAAGCCATACTGACTGTACAGCACTTCGTCGCCGGGGCCGGCATAGGCGCCGATCAGCAGCGAGATCAATTCGTCGGAGCCGGCGCCACAGACGATACGCTCGGGGTCCAGATGGAATCGCTTGCCGATCGCCTGGCGCAGCGCCACCGCCCCGCCCTCGGGATAGCGATGCAGTTCATCGGCAACGGCGGCGTAAGCTTCCCTGGCCTTCGGGCTGGGCCCAAGCGGGTTTTCGTTCGCCGACAGCACGATGACCTTGTCGACGCCCGTAACGGCGTGACCGCCGCCGACATAAGGCGCGATATCCATGATGCCCGGACGCGGGGTTGGTGACGTCATCTCGAAAACCCTTCTGTCAGGAATTGCCGTTGAGCGGCGCCGGATAGGCGCCAATCACCCGCACACGCTCAACATTATCTTGTTTGGCCAGTGCCGTCAGCCGGCTGTCTCCACCTTCCAGGAACCCGGCGGCCTCGGCCAGATACTGGTGCGTGCCGTCGGCGGCGGCGCACACGATCTCACCTTCCAAACCGGCTTTCGCCAGCATCTCGCCGATCACCGGGCGGCGCACTTCGGCGGTGGTTTCCAGCAACAGCAGGCTGCGATCATCGCCGCTGGCTTCCGGCGGCACGCGGGCGATAACCAGCGCCGATGTGCCTCGGTCACGCACATTGCCTGGTTCTACAAAGGGCAGGCGCAAAACGACGCGCGGGGCATCGGCTGACCAGAGGCCCGCCCACCAGGGCCGCTCGTCGGTTTCCGCCGGGTAGGGCAGCGTACCGTGAGTCCAGCTTCCCCCGGCAACGCCCGCGACTACCTCACGCCGGGTGGCGCAGCCGGAAAGATCCGTGTAGCTGCCGAAATGATCGCGGGCCAGATCCCACAGCCCGTCCGCATCGTCGGCGAAGACGGCCACGCTGTACGGCCCCTGCATCGCGGTCAGCGTGGCGATGATTTCCCGCCAGATCCGCAACAGCGATCCGCGCCCGAAATGGCCCGCATGGCGCGCCGCCAGGCGCCGCAGAATCACCGCCTCGCGCCCCGGGCGCATGCCGGAATCGGCTTGGCTGCCCTTGGCCTCGGCGACTTGCTCGACGATGGCGGCGCGGCGCATGATCAGGTCATGCAATGACGTATCGATCTCGTCGATTTCGCGGCGCAGATCATCCAGATTTGGCTTGGTCTTTTCCATGCTTCCCTGACGCGTATTGTGGGGGGTCCCCGAAAGACAGCTTCATTAGCAGTTTGCCGAACCGCTGTCAGCATTTGCCGACAGGGTGCGTTGTGGCAAGAAATGATTGACGCGCCGACGCATCAACCTTAGCTATTTGGCCATGTCGGCGACCGAAAACATATCTCTTCCGGGCCAGAGCATCGAGCTTGGGAGAAACGAGAAGCTTCGCCTCGACTGCGGCGTCGAGCTGGGTCCGTTTCCGCTTGCCTACCAGACTTATGGTGAATTGAACGCCAACAAGTCCAACGCCATCATGGTTTGCCACGCGTTGACTGGCGACCAGTTCGTCGCTGAAACCCACCCCATTACCGGTAAACCCGGCTGGTGGAGCCAGCTTGCCGGGCCGGGCAAGCCGCTGGACACCGACCGCTATTTCATCATCTGCGCCAATGTGCTGGGCGGATGCCTGGGTACCGCCGGACCCAAGGAAATCGACCCTGCCACGGGCAAGCCCTACGGCCTGAACTTCCCGGTGATAACCATTGCCGACATGGTGCGCGCCCAGAAACTGCTGATTGACGAATTAGGCATCGACCAGCTTTTCGCCGTAATCGGCGGTTCCATGGGCGCGATGCAGGCGCTGGATTGGGCGGCGCGCTATCCCGAGCGCGTCTTCGCCGCCATTCCGGTCGCCGGCGCGGCACGCCATTCAGCGCAGAACATCGCCTTCCACGAGGTCGGGCGCCAGGCCATCATGGCCGACCCCGACTGGCATGGCGGCGATTACCTGTCGCACGACACCAATCCGCGCCGCGGTCTGGCGGTCGCGCGCATGGCCGCACATATCACCTATCTGTCGGAAACCGCGCTGCACCGTAAATTCGGGCGTAACCTGCAGGACCGCGAGGTGCTGACATTCGGTTTTGACGCCGATTTCCAGGTGGAAAGCTATCTGCGCCACCAGGGCATCACCTTCGTCGAACGGTTCGACGCCAATTCCTATCTCTACATCACCCGCGCCATGGATTATTTCGACCTGGCGGCGGAATTCGGCTCGTTGCCGGCCGCTTTCGCAAATACGCCCGTGCGGTTCTGCCTGATGTCCTTCACCAGCGATTGGCTGTTCCCGACCCCGGAAAGCCGTGCCGTCGTGCATGCGCTGAACGCGGTCGCCGCCAATGTCAGCTTCGTCGAGATCGAATCCGACAAGGGCCACGACGCGTTCCTGCTGGACGAGCCTGAATTTCACGAGGTTCTGGGCGGTTTCCTGAATGGATGCGCCGAACATAAGGGTCTCAACGGGTCATGAACGGCACGACTCTCTCGATTCGCGTCGATCTGCAACTGATCGCCGACATGATTGAGCCCTCCAGCCGCGTGCTGGATGTCGGCTGCGGCGACGGCGCGCTGCTGCAGCATTTGTGGAAAACCAAGGGCATCGACGGGCGCGGCATCGAGCTGAGCCAGGCCGGCGTGAACGCCTGCGTGCGCAACGGCCTGTCGGTCATCCAGGGCGACGCCGATACCGACCTTAAAAATTACCCGTCGGACGCCTTCGATTACGTGATCCTCAGCCAGACGCTGCAGGCGACCCGCAATCCGCATACCGTATTGGACCATATGGCGCGGATCGGCCGGCGGTCGATCGTGTCCTTCCCCAACTTCGGCTATTGGCGGATGCGAATGAGTCTGGCCTGGAACGGCCGCATGCCGGTGACGGAAAACCTGCCGCACCAGTGGTACGACACGCCCAACATCCATTTTTGCACGATCCGCGATTTCGTCGCCCTGGCACGCGAGATGAACCTGCACGTGGAACGCGGCCTGGCGTTAAACGGCAAGGGCCGCCCGATGGACGTCACCGCCACCGGCGCGCTGGCCAACATCATGGCCGAACAGGCGGTGTTCCTGCTCAGGCGAGGTTAGTAAACCCCGCTACATCCGGCCGCCGACGGCGTCCTTCAGCTTGTCGAACAAATCCACCGGATCGACGACGCCGTTGTCGGCTGGCCGCGGCTCGTCGCCGCGCAGTGCGGTAAGTGCGGCTTCCCTCTGGCGGTCGCGTTCCTCCATCAGGCGCAGGGCGGCGCGGATAACCTCGCTGGACGAACCATAGAGGCCAGCGTCGACCTTTTGGCGGACAAGATCTACAAGGCGCGGCGTTAAAGATACATTCATGGAAACATGCCTCCCCAGCCTCTGAATGTATCAAAAAAGGCAATTTAAGTCAATTTTTGCCCTTTATGGGAGAAGGGGCGCAAACTACATATCGGCGAGTCGTTCCAGCGCTTCCATGTCGTCGTCGGACAGGCCGAAATGGTGGCCGATTTCATGGATCAGCACATGGCGGACCAGATGGCCCAGCTCCTCGCCGGTTTCGCACCAATAATCCAGCAGCGGCCGGCGGTAGAGGAAAATCATATCGACCTCCTGGCGGCTGCCCATGGCCTCCTTCTGGTCCAGCGAAACACCTTGATAGAGGCCGAGCAGGTCGAAGCCGGATTCCAGTTCCATATCGCGGCAGGTTTCCTCGTCGGGGAATTCGTCAATGCGGATCACCACGTCCCCGACATGGCGACGCAGCTCGTCGGGTACCGATTCGAAGGCCATACGGGCCAAGGCCTCTATATCGTCCAGCGTGGGTGCGTGCGTTCCATCCATGAGTGGAAAGATAGGATAGCGGGCCGCCGGATGCTAGTGGTGTGCACTTAACCAAGCTGCAAGGAGATTCGCCATGGCCGCCCAAAACATCCTGATCGTCATGGCCGACCAGTTGAACCCCTTCGCGGTCGGCTGTTACGGCAGCGAGGCCGCGCGAACCCCGAACATCGACCGGCTGGCGGCGGAGGGCATTCGCTTCGACGCGGCCTACAGCAACAGCCCGCTCTGCACCCCGGCGCGCCATGCCTTCATGACCGGGCAATATATTTCGCGCTGTGGCGGATACGATAACGCGGCCTATCTGCCCAGTACCGTCGCAACGTTCGCCCATTACCTGCGGATGATGGGCTATCGCACCGCGCTTAGCGGCAAGATGCATTTCATCGGCCCGGACCAGCTACATGGCTTCGAGGAACGTCATACGACCGACATCTACCCGGCAGATTTCGGCTGGGTACCGGACTGGACCCGGCCCGACGAGCGCATCGACCTGTGGTATCACAACATGGCCTCGGTGGTGCAGGCCGGCGTCGCGGCCACGACCAGCCAGCTCGCATTCGACGAAGGGACCGGTACCCAGGCCCTGCGCGCCATATACGATCATGCGAGCGGAACCGACGAGCGCCCCCTGTGCCTGGTGGCGAGCTTCACCCACCCGCACGATCCCTACGCGGCGCCGAAACGCTTTTGGGATCTGTACGAAGATGTGGATATCCCCATGCCGCGTGTCCCACGCCCCGCGCCAGGCGACAACGACCCCCACAGCCTGCGTCTGGAAAAGGTCATCGCCCACGACGCGGTGGATGTGACGGATGAAGACATACAGCGGGCGCGGCGCGGTTATTTCGCCAACACCTCCTATGTCGACCATTGGCTGGGCCGCCTGCGCGATGCGCTGGATGAATGCGGGTTGGCGGAGGATACAACGGTGCTGTTTCTGTCCGACCATGGCGACATGCTGGGCGAACGCGGCCTTTGGTACAAAATGAGCTTTTTCGAATGGTCGGTGCGGATTCCGATGATCCTGCACAGGCCCGGCGAGGCCGGCGGCAAGGTCGTGGCGGCTCCGGTGAGCCAGGTCGATGTCCTGCCGACGCTGACAAGGATTGCGGCGGAGGCGACCGGCGCGCCGATCCCCGAGGCGGTCGATCCGCTAGACGGGCGAGACCTGATCGCCATCGCGGAGGGCGACGATTCCGATGCCGGATCGACGATCTCGGAATATATGGGCGAGGGCACTGGTCAGCCGATGCTGATGATCCGCGATGGCCAGTGGAAATTCACATGCTGTCCCGGCGACCCGGACCAGTTGTTCGACCTCTCCAACGATCCATATGAATTGAATAACCTGGCGGGAACGGGGGCGCAGATGGACCGCGTCGCGGCTTTCCGCGCGCGCGCCGATGCCCATTGGGACGCTGGGGCCGTGCGCGAGGCCGTGCTGGACAGCCAGCGGCGGCGGCGGATCCTGTCCGGCGCGCTGCGCCAGGGCCGCTACCGAAACTGGGAATGGCAACCGGAACGGGACGCGACCGAGGAATATACAAGGAGCCACATGGACGTGGCGGCGGTAGACATAAACAGCCGCTGGCCCCGCCCGAAACCCTTCAAGCCGAAATGGAAGTGAACCGGGACATGGCGGAAAAACTGGACGACGCGGCGCGCCGGGCGGCGCTGGCGGAATTGACGGAATGGACGGCGCTGGACAACCGCGACGCCATCGCGAGAACATTCAAGTTCAAGACATTCAACGAAGCTTTTGGATTCATGACGAGAGTCGCGCTGAAGGCCGAACGAATGAATCATCACCCCGAATGGTTCAATGTCTATAACCGGGTCGAGGTAACACTCACCACCCACGACTGCGGCGGCCTCAGCGAGCTCGACGTGGCTCTCGCGAAGTTCATGGACAAGGCGGCGGGCTAACGCGGCTGCATTCTCAGCGCGCTGTCCAGCCGCACGACCTCGCCGTTCATCACCGGGTTGGCGGCCATGTGCAGCACAAGGGCGGCGAATTCCTCTGGTTTGCCGAAGCGTTTCGGGAAGGGCAGCGTGGCGGTCAGGCTGTCCTGCACGTCCCCGGGCATGTTGAGCAGCAGCGGCGTTGCGAACAGGCCCGGCGCGATGGCCAGCACCCGCACGCCGATCGACGCGAATTCGCGCGCCGCCGGCAGGGTCAGGGCCGCGATCCCGCCTTTCGAGGCCGCATAGGCCGCCTGGCCGATCTGGCCCTCATAGGCCGCGATGGAGGCGGTGTTAACGATTACCCCGCGTTCGCCGTCTTCGTTGGGCGCGCGGCCGGCCATTTCGGCGGCGGCAAGGCGCATCAGATTAAAACTGCCGATCAGGTTGACCCAGATGACGGCCTCGAAGTCCTCCAGCTTCATTGGTCCGTCGCGCCCGACGATGCGCTTGGCCGGGGCAATTCCGGCGCAGCTGACCAGGATGCCGCAGGGGCCATGTTCCACGCGCGCCTCGGCCAGCGCGGCCTCCACGGCTTCCCCATCCGCGACATCGCAATTCAGACCCAGCCCGCCGATTCCGTTGGCGACAGCCGCGGCGCCGTCGCCGTCGCGGTCCAGCACCGTGACCTTCGCCCCGCCGTCGGCCAGCGCACGTGCCGTTGCCGCCCCCAGGCCCGACGCACCGCCGGTTACGATAGCCGCTACACCCTTTATATCCATGATATTGCCTCCCGATTGGCTCAATTCAGTATAGCAGATGTCGGGTTTCGTCACCATATGCAGAAGGATGACTGAAAATCTGCCCATGAAGCTGCCGAGTCCCGAGCAGCAGCGACAGAACGAATCGCGGGTGAACAAGGGTTTCTGGCCCAAGATCCGCCGCAACGCCAAGCGAATCCCCTTCGTCGAGGAGGCGGTGACGGCGTGGTTCTGCGCCAGCGACCCCAAGACCCCCAGCCGCACCAAGGCCACCATTCTTGCGGCGCTGGCCTATATGATAATCCCCGTGGATTTTCTGCCGGATTTCCTACCGGCACTGGGATTCATGGACGATGCCTCGGTGTTCTGGGCCGCCTGGCAGCTGCTATCGGGCCATATCACCGACGAACATCGCCAAAAGGCAGCCGAAGCACTCGACGCGGAGGACTTGCGCGAATAAGCTGCCGCTGTCGCGCGGGTCATCGCCCTCGCATTCCATATCTATATTTCTTCAGGAGCAGGCAGCATCATGGATTTTCTGGTGATCGCAATGGACGGAACCGACGATGGCGCGCTGGACCGCCGCATGGGCGCACGCGACGCGCATATCGCGGGCATTAAGAAACTAATGGATCAGGGCCATTTCATCGCCGGCGGCGCCATCCTGGACGATGATGGCAAGATGATTGGTTCTACCGTGATCCTCGATTTCCTCGACCGCGAATCGGTCGAACTATGCATTGCCGACGACCCCTACACCAAGGGCAATGTCTGGCAGGATGTCACCATCCGGCCGTTCCGCGCCGTCCGCTGAAACTAGTGGTGTAAATCAGGCCATGACAGAACCGCTGTGGCAGCCCTCGCCCGAGCGGGTTGCGAACGCAAATATCACCGCCTTTGCCGAGATGCTGGAATCCCGGCATGGGGTTTCGCTGCCCGATTACGAGGCGCTGCACCGGTTTTCGCTGGATCGGATGGAGGATTTCTGGACCGCCGTCTGGGACGATTGCAATGTCATCGCCAAAACCCGCGGCGAGCGGGTGCTGGCCGATGGCGACAAGATGCCGGGCGCGCAATTTTTTCCCGACGCGCGGCTGAATTTTGCCGAAAACCATTTGCGCCGCCGCGACGACGGCCCGGCCCTGATCTTCCGTTCCGAAGACAAGGTCGAACGGTCCATGAGCTGGGCCGAGCTTTACGATAATGTTTCACGGCTGGCCCAGGCCCTGAAGGCCGCCGGTATCGGCCCGGGCGACCGCTGCGCCGGTTTCGTGCCGAACATGCCGGAGACCATCGTCGCGACACTGGCGGTTGCGTCGCTGGGGGCGGTATGGACCTCATGCTCACCGGATTTCGGCGTTCAGGGCGTGCTGGACCGGTTTGGCCAGGTGGAGCCCAAGCTGCTGTTTTGCGCCGACGGCTATAATTACAACGGCAAGTCCCACGATTCGCTGGGCCGGGTGAAAGAAATTCTGGCCGGTCTGCCCACCGTCGAAAATGTCGTGGTGTTTCCGCTGCTGGTAGACGCGCCGGATGTTTCCGCCCTGCCCAACGCCCACCGGCTGGCGGACTTCACAGCGTCATTCGAAGCAGGCGAGATCGATTTTGTGCAGATGCCGTTCAATGCGCCGCTCTATGTCCTCTATTCGTCGGGCACGACGGGCGTTCCCAAATGCATCCTGCATGGCGCCGGCGGCACCTTGCTGCAGCATATGAAGGAACACAGGCTGCACAGCGACGTAAAGCCGGGCGACCGCGTGTTTTATTTCACCACCTGCGGCTGGATGATGTGGAACTGGCTGGTCGGGGGGCTGACGCAGGAAGCGACGCTGCTGCTGTATGACGGGTCGCCCTTTCACCCCGACGGCAACGTGCTATTCGACTTCGCCGATGCCCACGGCATGACGCTGTTCGGCACCTCGGCGAAATATATCGACGCCTTGTCGAAAGCCGGGCTGAAGCCGATGGACAGCCATGATCTGTCGACCGTGCGCACGATGGCATCCACCGGCTCACCGCTGGCGCCGGAAGGTTTCGACTATGTCTATTCGAACGTCAAAAAAGATATCTGCCTGTCCTCGATTTCCGGCGGCACCGACATCGTATCCTGCTTCATGCTAGGCAGCCCGGCCGCGCCGGTATGGCGCGGTGAAATCCAGGCGGCGGGGCTGGGCATGGCGGTCGAAATATTCGACGACGACGGCAATTCGCTGGTCGGGGAAAAGGGCGAACTGGTCTGCACCCGGCCCTTCCCGCCGATGCCGATCGGTTTCTGGAACGATCCCGGGGACGCGCGCTACCGGGCCGCCTATTTTGAACGCTACCCGAATATCTGGCATCACGGCGATTTCGTCGAGCGCACCGAACATGGCGGCTTCGTCATGTACGGCCGATCGGACGCGACCCTGAACCCGGGCGGCGTGCGTATTGGCACGGCCGAAATCTACCGCCAGGTGGAGGCCATCGACGAGGTGGTCGAGGCCATCTGCATCGGCCAGGAATGGGAGAGCGACGTGCGGGTGGTGTTGTTCGTGCGGCTGCGCGATGGCCTGACCCTGGACGACAATCTGTGCGACCGCATCCGCGGCCAGGTCCGCGCAAACTGCACGCCTCGCCACGTGCCGGCACGCATCGTGCAGATTGCCGACATTCCGCGCACCAAGTCGGGCAAAATCACCGAATTGGCGGTGCGCGACATGGTCCATGGCCGCGAGATAAAGAACAAGGAAGCGCTAGCCAACCCGGAGGCGTTGGAGTTTTATCGCAATATTCCAGAGTTACGCGAGTAGGCAGATCATGGAAAAGAAGACACAGCTGAGCATCTGGTACTTCGTCCTCGCGATGTTGCTTGTGCTGTTCCTGCAGAGCCTGTGGACGGAAACTGCAACGGTTGAGCGCATCCCCTACAGCGAGTTCCGCCAGTATCTTGAAAACGGCCGTATCGCCGAGGTCGTGGTGTCGGAAACCACGGTTCGCGGCACACTGCACGAGGCCGGGGACGGCCCGCGGGAAGTCGTCGCCGTGCGGGTCGAGCCGGGTCTGGCCGACGATCTCGAAAAATACGGCGTCGAATACAGCGGGAAGATCGAAAGCAACTTCCTGAGCAATATCCTGTCCTGGATCATCCCGGTCCTGATCTTCTTCGGGCTCTACATGTTCGTCATGCGCCGGCTGTTCGATCGCGGCGGATTCGGGGGTGGTGGCGGGGGTGGCGGCTTCATGTCGGTCGGCCAGAGCAAGGCCAAGGTCTATATGGAAACCGACGTCAAAGTGACCTTCGATGATGTCGCCGGCGTCGACGAGGCCAAGCTGGAGCTGCAGGAAGTCGTCGCCTTCCTGAAGAACCCGGAGATTTACGGCCGGCTGGGCGGACGGGTGCCCAAGGGCGTGCTGCTGGTCGGCCCGCCGGGCACCGGCAAGACGCTGCTGGCCCGCGCGGTGGCGGGCGAAGCCGGCGTGCCGTTCTTCTCGATCAACGGGTCGGAATTCGTCGAGATGTTCGTCGGTGTCGGCGCGGCGCGGGTGCGCGATCTGTTCGATCAGGCCCGCAAAAAGGCGCCCGCCATCATCTTCATCGACGAACTGGACGCGTTGGGCCGGGCGCGCGGCCTGTCGCCGATGGGTGGCGGCGGCCACGACGAGAAGGAACAGACACTCAACCAGCTGCTGGCCGAGATGGACGGCTTCGACCCCTCCACCCGGCTGATCCTGCTGTCGGCGACCAACCGGCCGGAAATCCTGGACCCCGCCCTGCTGCGTGCCGGGCGTTTCGACCGGCAGGTGCTGGTGGACCGGCCCGACAAGGCCGGCCGCGTGGCGATCCTGAACATCCACATGAAGAAAATCCGCCTGGCCGCGGATGTCGACCCGGAAGTGCTGGCGTCGCTGACCCCCGGCTTTACCGGCGCGGACCTGGCGAACCTGGCCAACGAAGCGGCGCTGCTGGCGACGCGGCGCGGTGGCGAGGCTGTGACCATGGCGGATTTCGACGCCGCCATCGAGCGCATCATCGCCGGGCTGGAGAAAAAGAACCGCCTGCTCAACGCGATGGAACGCAAGGTCGTGGCCCATCACGAAATGGGCCATGCGCTGGTGTCGCTGTCGCTGGGCGGGGTCGAGAAGGTGCATAAGGTATCGATCATCCCGCGCGGCATCGGCTCGCTGGGCTACACCATCCAGCGCCCGACCGAGGAACGCTACCTGATGACCCGCGAAGAGCTGGAGAACAAGATGGCGGTGTTGCTGGGTGGCCGGGCGTCGGAGCGGCTGATTTTCGACCATCTGTCGACCGGCGCGGCCGACGACCTGGCCCGCGCCACCGACATCGCGCGCTCCATGGTGACGCGCTACGGCATGGAGGAAAAACTCGGCCACGTGACCTACGACACCGAGCCGCGCACGTTCCTGGATGTGCAACAGCGTCCAACCATGCTGGAGCGGCAATACAGTGAGGACACCGCGCGCGAGATCGACTGCGCGGTGCGCGAAATCCTCGATGCGGCCTATGCCAAGGCCTTGGGAATCCTGACCCGGCGGCGGGCAGACCTGGAAAAAGGCGCAGCGGCGCTGCTGGAGAAGGAAACGCTGACCGAGGACGAGCTTACAGCCGTTGTCGGCGGGGCGGAATCGCCCGCCGGCTGACTACGGGCTTGCGGTCGGGCAACCTATCCACTATATGCTGCTCCGCGCGGCGTTTCCGGGGTTGCCATAGCCACCCGGTTTAAGTAATGTCCGCGCCGCCGCCGACCCATGTCGGCGAGAATTTTGGCAAGTGCCCGTAGCTCAACTGGATAGAGCGTCTGACTACGAATCAGGAGGTTGGGGGTTCGAATCCCTCCGGGCGCACCAT
>CBFDDT010000025.1:0-31960 GCA_965603635.1 uncultured bacterium
CCGTCGCACTGATTTGCTTGTCTGTGGGGTTCGCCGGCGCGTCGAGCTATTTCATGTTTCCAGTCGTAGTTCCCTGGGTTTTGGAAGAAGCGTGGCGACCGGTAGCGGCAATCGCGCTGATGGCTCTGTTTATGTTTGGCGCGGCTCGTTGGATGAGAGGGGGGTGAAGCCACGGCGACCCCTCTCCACTGACTTCTCTTCAATCCCCTGCCAGCGCCCGGTTCCATATCCAACGGCCGCCGATTTTTCGAGCCCCAAGCTCAGTCCCGGGACAGGGCGAACGTAGCGCCCGGCGATCAGCAGGGGTTTCGGATGGATAATCGCGGTAACACGCCTCAACTGCCGCAAGGCGCAGGCCTCCAATGGGGAACGACACCCACGATATCTACCGGAATATTTTTGAGGAATGTCTAGCGGCGCCACCCCAACACCGTCCCCTCACCGCCCCGGCGCCATGCGGCGGTAGCTCAATGCTTCGGCCACATGGATCCGGCGTACTCCCTCCGACCCGCCCAGATCCGCCAATGTTCGCGCCACCCTTAACACGCGATGATATCCCCGCGCGGTCAGGCGCATGACTTCGGATGCTTCGGCCAGCAGCTTGCGGCCGGGTTCGTCGGGCGTCGCGACTTCTTCCAGCAGCTTGCCGTCGGCCTGGGCGTTGGTGCGGACGCGTCGGTCCTCGGGCAGGTGGACGTAACGCTTGGTTTGTATGGCCCGCGCTGCTTCCACGCGCATCAGCACCTGCGCCGAACCCTCGGCTGGCGGCGGCAGGTTGAGGTCGGCGGGGTTTACCGCCGGCACGTCTACATGCAAATCGATGCGGTCGAACAGCGGGCCGGAGATTTTCGCCTGGTAATCCTGGGCACAACGCGGGGCCCGGGCGCAGGCGATGGCCGGGTCGTCGAGATGGCCGCAGCGGCAGGGATTCATCGCCGCGACGAGTTGGAAGCGGGCCGGATAAGTGATATGGGCGTTGGCTCGCGCCACTGCTACGGCGCCGGATTCCACCGGCTGGCGTAGCGCCTCCAGCGTGGCGCGCTGGAATTCCGGCAGTTCGTCCAGGAACAGCACACCATTATGGGCCAGGCTTACCTCGCCCGGTCGCGCCCGCGTGCCGCCGCCCACCATGGCGGCCAGCGAGGCCGAATGATGCGGGTCGCGGAACGGCCGGCGTCGCGACAGCCGGCCGTTGCTCAACATGCCGGCGATCGAATGGATCATGCTGACCTCCAGCGCCTCGCGCGGATCCAGTGTGGGAAGAATTCCAGGTAAACGCTGGGCCAGCATTGATTTTCCCGCGCCGGGCGGACCGATCATCAACAGGTTATGGCCACCCGCGGCGCAAAGTTCCAGGGCGCGTTTGGCGGTTTCCTGGCCCTTGATGTCGATCAAGTCCGGCACCATCCCCTCATCCTCGGCCAACAGCGGTTCCGGTGGAGTCAGCACCTGGGTGCCCTTGAAGTGATTGATCAGGGCGATCAGCGAGGCCGGGGCCAGCACCTCGATGCCGTCGGCCCAGGCGGCCTCGCCCCCTGTCGCCGAGGGACAAACGATGCCGCGTTCGCTAGCCGCGGCGGCAATCGCCGCGGGCAGGACGCCCGAGACCTGGGTGATCGCGCCGTCCAGTGCCAATTCCCCGAGCGCCATGTAGCGCGCCATTTCATCGGCCGGGATCACGCCCATCGCCACCAGCAGGCCCAGTGCGATCGGCAAATCGAAATGGCTGCCTTCCTTAAGCACGTCGGCCGGCGAAAGATTCACGGTGATCCGTTTGGGCGGCAGGGCCAGCCCCATCGCGCCGAGGGCGGAGCGCACGCGCTCCCGGCTTTCGCCGACCGCCTTGTCGGGCAAGCCGACGATGGTGAAGGTCGGCATCCCGCCAGACATCTGCACCTGAACGTCGATGTCCAGCGTGTCGATCCCCTGAAACGCAACGGTGGCAATTCGTGCGACCATGCCTGGCGCCCCTTCCCTGTTCACGTGGCGAAAAGACACTGTATGCAGAACGAAAGCAGAACGCCAGCACAAATTGCCGGAAATGACTCTCTCTGCGTGCAGAGGCGCGACAAAACTCGAGTCTCTCAGAGAGTCACCAGGGGGCCTTTGCCGGGTTTTCCGACCCGTGATTCGCAAACGCCCAACACGAATCAGCGGGCTCCAGAGGCGGTTCTAGGGTACATAGAGTGTTGTCCCCGCAGTTATCCACAAAATGTGGGTAAATTTCATGACTTTCAGCATGGTGGGCCGAAGTTTCGTCTTCCCTGTTGTGCGCCGCCGCGCCATATATGCGGACATGGCAAGAAAGTTCACCGAATCGAAGCTGGTCATCGCCAGCCACAACAAGGGCAAGGTCGGCGAGATTGCTGACCTGTTGAAATATTTTGGCGTCGAGGTCGTCTCCGCCGAATCCCTTGGACTGCCTGAACCGGAAGAGACCGGCACGACTTTTGTCGCGAATGCGTTGTTGAAGGCGCATGCCGCGGCACAAGGGTCCGGCTTGCCATCCCTGGCCGATGATTCGGGTCTGGCGGTCCACGCGTTGGGCGACGAGCCGGGGATCTATTCCGCGCGCTGGGCCGAAACCCCCACCGGCCGGGACTTCGGCGTTGCGATGGAACGGGTCGAGGCGGAACTGCAAGGCAAGACTGATCGGACGGCGCATTTCGTGTGCGTGCTGGCGCTGGCCTGGCCCGACGGGCATGCAGAGACTTTCGAGGGGCGGGTCGATGGCACGCTGCTCTGGCCGCCGCGCGGCGAGTACGGCTTCGGCTACGATCCCATCTTCCGGCCCGACGGCTACGATATCGTTTTTGCCGAGATGGCGCCGGGCGACAAGCATGCGATCAGCCACCGCGCGGACGCCTTCGCCAAACTCGTCGCCGCCTGTTTTGGGGAAGACGCGACGTGATGGCGGCGGGTTTCGCGGTTTATGTCCACTGGCCGTTCTGCCTGTCGAAATGCCCCTACTGCGATTTCAACAGCCATGTGCGCGAGTCGGTGGACCATGACCGTTGGCGCGCGGCGCTGGTTCGCGAAATCGATCACGCCGCCGAAGCAGAGGCGCCGAACGCGGGTCCGGCGACCAGTATTTTCTTTGGCGGCGGCACGCCGTCGCTGATGCAGCCCGCGACGGCCGAGGCCGTTATCGCCCGGGTCGCCGATCGCTGGGGCCTGGCGGCCGATGTGGAAATAACGTTGGAGGCCAACCCGACCTCGGTGGAGGCGGCAAAACTGGCCGATTTCCGTGCCGCCGGGATCAACCGGGTATCGCTGGGTGTGCAGGCCCTTGACGATGTTTCATTAAAGGCATTGGGCCGGCAGCATGACGCAGTCGGGGCATTGCAAGCCGTCCGAACCGCGGCCAAACTGTTCGACCGCTATAGTTTCGACCTGATCTATGCGCGGCCTGGCCAGACGGCGGCGGCCTGGCGGGACGAACTTGGCCATGCCCTGACGGAGGCCGGCGACCACCTGTCGCTCTATCAATTGACCATCGAGCCCGGAACGGCCTTCCATACGCTGCATCAACGCGGCGACCTTCAGGTCCCCGACGAAGACAGCGCCGCCAATCTTTATGAGTTAACGCAGGAAATTATGGGCGAGGCCGGGATGCCGGCCTACGAGATATCCAACCACGCCCGGCCCGGCGGCGAGTCGCGCCATAACCTCGCCTACTGGCGATACGAAAATTATGCCGGCATCGGGCCGGGCGCCCATGGCAGGATATCGACGAACGGGGAGACCACGGCCTTTCGGCGCCACCGCGCACCCGAACGCTGGCTCGAGTTGGTGGATGGCGTTGGCCACGGCACGGGCGAAATCCTGCCTGTCGATTCACGGCAACGAATTGCGGAAGTTCTGATGATGGGATTGCGGCTGACCGAGGGTGTCGGCCGAACGCGCTTTGCCGACCAGACAGGCGAATCCATCGAGCGTACGTTGCCCGCTCAACGATTGGCCGAGCTTTTGGAAGAAGAGCTTGTGGAGATGGACGAAACCGGCTTGCGCGCAACGGCAAATGGGCGGCAGCGCCTGAATGCACTACTCGCCCATTTGCTGAATTAGATTAAGCCGGTTTAGTTTATTGGTACCTGGAAACTGTCTTCCGCCGGCTGGATCGTGCGGAAGCCGCTTGATGTGACTTCGTGGATCGCATAGGCGCGCTCCACTATGCCGTCGGCGCGCAGCCGGAAGATGCCATCGACACCCCTGAACCCGTTCGAGTCGGTCAAGGCCGAAGCCGAAAAATCAGTAGCTGACGGCGACTGAGCCAGGACGGCCGCCATCGCCGTTGCGTCGTAGGCCAATGAGGCCAGACGCGGCGGCATATAGCCGAACGCGGCCTTGAACCGGACCTCGAACTTCTTGCGCTCGGCAAGTGGCGGGGCAGCGAACCATGCGCCCTGCACGGCCTGCTCAGCCGAAACTTCCGGCGTTTCATCCCAGGCGCGCAGGCCCAGGATGCGAACGGCGGGCTGTTCAACGTCGTAGAAATTAAGCAACGCGGCCAGCGTGCGAAGGTTTTGGCCTGCATCCGGCAGAACCACCGCCTCGAACGGGGCCTCGCCGATGGTGTCAAGCGTCTCAAGCTTTGCCAGCGCCTGCTTGGAAACCTCGTCCTCCCGGCCTTCAAGCTCGGCCATTTGTTGCAGCAAGGCTTCGCGGCGCTGGTCGTAGTCGGTCAGGGCGCGGACCTGTTCGGAGAAATCCGTCACGCTCGGGTCGTAGTAGCCTGTCCGGGTTACCACCGCGCCGCGCCGTTCGGCTGCCTGATACAGAGAATCGACGACGAGCTCGCCATAACCGTTGGACGGAGCCGCCACGCCATAGCTGCTCAGCCCTTGTCCCGCCGCGTAGTCGAGAATCGCGTCAACCTGCTGGTCAGGGGCGAATCCCAGGACATATACGCCGTTACCGGCGATGCGCTTGGAGTTCGAGAACGAAACGATATTGATGTCTGAAATTCTGGTCTGTGGAGATACCTTCGCCACCGAGTCGGCCAAAAGCGGGCCCAGTACCAGCTTGGCGCCCCGGCCCATTGCGCGGGCGGCCGCCTCTTCGGCGCCTTCCGGCGTGCCCTTGGTATCGTACGGCAGCAATATGAAGTTCTGGCCTGCCACCTCGAACACGGCGAGTTGCGCCGCGTCAAGCATGGCCTTGCCCAATTCCCCCCGCGGGCCGCTGAGCGGAAGCAGGATCGCGACGGGCACGCCTTTAGCCGTTGGCGCACCCTTTTCGCCCGGCTTGAAGGTGGCGCGGCCCTTCGGTGTGATCTCAAGCTCCAGATCCGCGAGCGGAGGCAGGCTCGGCGCGGCCGGCCATGGCGGGCTTGGCTTGCGCAAATTGTTGCGTTGCGCGCTCAGGTCCCTCGGTTCTCCGCTTGATCCGGCAGGCCTGTCGGAGCTACAACCGGGAAGGACGAGCATTATGCCAACCGTGGCGGCAAGGACGAATCGTGTCGAAGAAAAGCGACGAAGACAGGACAGCATGTATTGGCGACTCCGCCGGTGTAATTGTTAAAGAAAAATCCCTGATTCAACCTAGCGGCCAAAAGGGGAAAAGTAAACTATTGCCGGGACTTTACATCGTTGCAACGCCTATCGGCAATCTCCGCGATATCACCCTGCGCGCCCTCGATATCCTCGCCAGCGCGGATGTTCTCGCTTGCGAGGATACCAGGGTTACGCAAAAACTACTCCGCGCTTATGACATTACTGCGGCAAAAATCTTTCCATATCATGAACATAATGCAGAAACCGCACGCCCAAAACTAATGGCTCGTCTGCGCGCGGGAGAAAAAATAGCCTTGATAAGCGATGCGGGAACGCCTCTGGTCTCCGATCCTGGTTATAAATTGGTGTGTGATGCCGTGGAAGAAAATATTGCCGTTTATGCGGTTCCGGGCGCTTCGGCCAGTCTGGCGGCGCTGGTTTCGGCGGGGCTGCCGACTGATCGATTCCTTTTTGCGGGTTTTTTGCCGTCCCGCCAGGCCGCGCGCCAGAAGTCATTGCGGGAGGTTGCCGCGGTTCCAGCCAGCTTGGTATTTTTCGAGTCGGCCAAGCGACTGGCCGGCAGCCTGGCCGATATGGGTGAATTGCTGGGTCTTCGCCAGGCGGCGGTCGCGAGGGAGCTGACCAAGCTGCATGAAGAAGTCCGCCGCGGCAGCCTGGATGAATTGGCGGCGCATTATGCTACGGCCGGCGCGCCAAGGGGCGAGGTCGTGATCGTTGTCGCGCCGGCCGGCAAGGAAGAGGTTGAGGTGGATATCGACCTGATGCTGCGGGGCGCCCTCGGGAAAATGAGTCTGCGCGATGCCGCGGCTTCGGTTTCCGAGGCCAGCGGTCAGGCGCGTCGGAAAGTTTATGCAAGGGCGCTTGAATTGGCGAAAGAGCCTCCAGAGTGAGCCGCGAAGAACGGCAGCGGGCATGGCGGCGCGGCTGGTGGGCAGAGACGCTTTGCATGATCGTATTGAGGCTGCGAGGATACAGGATCATATCGCGGCGGCTGCGCACGCCGGTCGGCGAGATCGATATCCTCGCGCGGCGCGGTCGGACACTGGCGGTTATTGAGGTTAAGGCGCGTGACGATTTCGCCAGCGCGGCCGAATCTGTATCCGACCGCCAGAAACAGCGGTTGATTCGCGCCGCTGGCTGGGTCGTGTCCGGCCGGCCCAACCTTGCCTTGCTCGATACACGGTTCGATGTGATGCTCGTGGCGCCAAGGCGCCTGCCCCGGCATATTGTTGATGCTTGGCGAGCGGACGCGCAATGGTTACAGTCGCGGGGCGAGATATCCTGGTAACCAAGCCCGTTTGAGATGGAAAAATGCCGAATCGAATTACCGCCTTTAATGTTTTACAGGGCGTAGCCCTTGCGGCGGTCCTTGGCCCCCTTCTTGGCGGCTGCGTTCCTTTGGTGTTCGGCGGCGCGGCAGTAGGCGCCGCAGTCGTGGCGCAGGAAAGGCCTGTCACGGGGGCCATTTCGGATACGACTATTCAGGCGGGCATCGACAAGAGGCTGCTTGAATTCAGCGTTGGTATTTTCCAGAAGGTCGATATTTCCGTGGTTGAAGGGCGAGTCCTGCTTACCGGCTTGGTTCCGGAGCCGCAAAACCGTCTGGACGCCGCGCGCATCGCCTGGCAGCCCAATGGCGTAAAGGAAGTAATCAATGAAATCGAGGTCGCGGACAGAAGCTCCCTGAGTGACGCCGCCCGTGACACCTGGATCACCACTAAACTGCGTAGCAAGATAACGTTCGACGACAAAATCAGCGGCATCAACTACACGATCGATACGGTAAACCAGCGAATTTATCTGATCGGCATTGCGCGAAGCCAGGAAGAGCTTGACCGGGTAATCGCCTATGCGCGCGACATCGACTATGTGCGCGGCGTTGTTCCGTACGTCCGGGTCAGATGAGTCATCATCAACAAGCATTGACATAAACCATGGCCGGAAGGGAAAAAATCCAGGCATCGCTACGCCAGGCCGGCGAGGCCCCGGACCAGGATATAGATATTGCCGAGATGGCGCTTTTGCTCGCGGCGCTAGACCGGCCCGGCGTATCGCTTGGCCGGTACCGTGACCATCTGAACTTGATCGCCGACGGTCTTGCGGGGGCCGCCGCGGGCATGGACTCACTGGACGAAAGGGTCGCGGCGCTCAACGAAGCAGTATTTATTGCCTATGGTTATGAGGGAGACCGGCGCGCTTATGACGACCTCCAGAACGCCAACCTGATCAGGGTCATCGACCGCAGGCGTGGCTTGCCGGTGGCGCTTGGCATCCTGATGATCCAGACGGCGCGGGCGCAAGGCTGGGACATCGCGGGGCTGCGTTTCCCGGGTCATTTTCTCTTGCGCATGGACCACCGGGGTCAGCGCGCCATCCTTGATCCGTTTGAAAAAGGCGAACCGAAGTCAGCGGCCGATCTTCGCATTTTGTTGCGCGCGCAGGGAGACGAAGAAGCGGAGCTTCATCCGGAACATTACGAAGCCGCCAGCGATCGCGAAGTCCTGGTGCGGCTGCAAAACAACGTTAAAATCCGCCAGACACAGCGCGGCGACAACCTGGCCGCTGCCACGACGCTGGATACAATGTTGTGGATCGCTCCACAGGATAAGAATTTGTGGCGCGAAAAGGCACTGTTGGCGGCTCAGTTAGGCCGGATTGACGGGGCGGTCGCGGCGCTGGAAGAGTATATTTTGCGCGAAACGCTGGACGGACCAAGGCATGACGCAGCATTGTTATTGCAGAAACTTCGTGGACAGGAAGCCTGAACAGGGCTAAATCCGCCACCCGGCATCAATTTTTCTCCTGGGGGAGACCATGAGCCTCGCAGTCGCAATTCAGATGGACGCTATCGAATCGATCGATATCGATGGGGACAGCAGCTTCGTGCTGGCGATGGAGGCGCAGCGCCGGGGCCACGCGCTGTATTATTATCTGCCGCACGCGCTGACGTTCGAGGACAGCCGCCTGTATGCCCGTGCGCAAACGCTGCAGGTGCGCCGCGAGAAGGGCAATCATTTCACCCTCGGCGGACCGGAAAGGCTCGATCTGGCGACAATGGATGTCATACTGATGCGCCAGGATCCGCCCTTCGACATGGCCTACATCACGGCCACGCATCTATTGGAGCATATCCACCCGGCAACCCTGGTGGTGAACGACCCGGTGTCGGTGCGTAATGCGCCCGAAAAGCTGTTCGTGACCCATTTTCGCGAGCTGATGCCGCCGACCCTGATCACCAGCAGTGGTGAGGAAGTTCTGGAATTCCGGCGCGCCCATAAGGATATCATCGTCAAGCCGCTGTTCGGCAATGGTGGCGCCGGTGTGTTTCATGTGTCGCCGGAAGACGAGAATCTCAGTGCGCTGCTGGAATTGTTCACCGAGCTTTATCGCGAACCGCTGATCGTGCAGAAATATTTGCCGGCCGTGCGCGCGGGCGACAAGCGCATCATTCTGGTGAATGGTGAGGCGGTCGGCGCGATCAACCGCATTCCCCCGCCCGGCGAGGCCCGCTCCAACATGCATGCGGGGGGTAAACCGGTGCAATCGACCCTGACCAGTCGCGAGCGCGAAATTTGCGAGGCGATCGGCCCGACGCTGGTGGAGAGGGGGCTGATTTTTGTTGGCATCGATGTAATTGGTGACTGGCTGACGGAGATCAACGTGACCTCGCCGACGGGCATCCAGGAAATCGACCGCTACGATAACGTTTCGATCGAGGGAAAAATCTGGGATGCCATTGAGGAAAAGCTGTCGGAAACCACCGTGCGCCTGCCTGCGTGACGAGCCTTGGTATTACAGCCCCAGCGCCGCGCGTTGGGCTGCGGCGAGTTCGTCGATGCCCTTGCGGGCCAACACCATCAATTGATCAAACTGTTCCTGGCTGAAAGGTTCGGTCTCGGCCGTGCCCTGGACTTCGACGATGCCACCGGATGCGGTGAAGACGAAGTTCGAGTCGGCCTCGGCGGTCGAATCTTCGGCATAATCCAGATCGAGGATGGCTTCGCCACGCCAAAGGCCGCAGGATACCGCGGCCACCTGATCGCGAAACGGAATCTCGTTGATCGCGCCAACCGTCTTCATATGCTGGAATGCCTGGTGCAGCGCCACCCAGGCGCCGGTGATCGATGCGGTGCGGGTTCCGCCATCGGCCTGCAGCACATCGCAATCGATGGTAATCTGCCGTTCGCCGAAACCGTCCAGGCGGGTCACGGCGCGTAAGCTGCGCCCGATCAGTCGCTGGATTTCCTGGGTGCGCCCGGATTGCTTGCCCCGTGCCGCCTCGCGATCGGTTCGCGAGCCCGTCGAACGCGGTAGCATGCCGTACTCCGCCGTTACCCATCCCTTGCCGGAGTTGCGCATGAAGGGCGGCACGCGCTCGATAATGCTGGCGGTGCAAAGCACGTGGGTATCGCCAAACCGCGCGAGACACGATCCCTCGGCATGTTTTGAAAAACCGGGCTCAAGGACAATCTCGCGCGTTTCGTTGGCCGCGCGGTTCGATGGACGCATTCGGGACACTCCAAATCAGATGTTGATCAGCGCGCGGACACTAGCGATGACAGTATCGCTCGTCCACCCCCACACCACGCATTGACGCTAACCGGGGCGCTCACTACATTCCCGGCATCATGATAACGGAACTGAACGATCGATCGCGCGAGATTCTGCGGCACGTGGTCGAGGCCTATGTCGAAACCGGCGAACCGGTGGGCTCGCGCACCCTGTCGCGCCGGCTGGGCATATCGCTCTCGCCGGCGACGGTTCGCAATGTCATGGCGGATCTGGAAGAGTTCGGATTGCTTTACGCGCCACATACGTCCGCCGGCCGCCTGCCGACTGAACAGGGCCTGCGGCTGTTCGTCGACGGGATCCTGCAGGTTGGCGCGCTGACCAAGGACGAACGCACCAGCATTGATAGCCAGTGCAAGGTTTCCGGCCGTAACATGCCGCAGGTGCTGGAAGAGGCCTCGGCCTTGCTGTCCGGCCTGTCTCATTGCGCCGGACTGGTGATGGCGCCGAAGCAGGATATTCGGCTCAAGCATATCGAATTCGTCAATCTGGGCCCGGGCCGGGCGCTGGTTGTCATGGTCGACGAACAGGGCGGCGTGGAAAATCGGGTGATCGATTTGCCGCTGGGCATGCCGGCATCCAGCCTTGTCGAGGCCAGTAATTTTGTGGCCTCCAAGTTGGTTGGCCGGACGCTGGACGAGGCGCGCACGGAAATCCTGACCGAGATCAGGAACCAGAAAAGCCGGCTTGATGAGTTGACGGGCAAAGTTGTCGAGGCGGGACTCGCTACCTGGTCCGACGACAGTACTCGCAGTGGCGTGCTTATCGTGCGGGGTCAGGCGAATTTGCTTGAAGATGTGAATGCGATTGCCGATCTGGAACATATCCGCGCCCTGTTTGAGGCGCTGGAAACCAAGGAAGCGCTGATAAAACTGCTGGACGCGGCCGATCTGGCCGACGGCGTGCAGATATTTATCGGTGCCGAGAACGAATTGTTCACGCTGGCCGGGGCCTCCATGATTATCGCCCCGTACGCCAACAGCGAGGAAAAGCTGGTCGGCGCTATCGGCGTGATCGGGCCGACACGCATGAATTACGGCCGTATCATCCCGATGGTCGATTACACCGCAAAACTCATAAGCCGTCTTCTCGGCTGATAATAGTTGCACCAGGATCCAGAAAAACATGACCGACGAAAAGAAAACCGGCGAAAAGGCCGAAACCGAAATAGAGGTAAAGGACCAGGCCCGTGCCGAGGCAGAAGCCGAAGCCGTCGAAGAGGCTCTGGCCGACCCCAACCAGCATAGCGAGGTTTCCGGCGACGGCGATATCGAGGAGCATGATCGCATCGCCGAGTTGGAGGCCGAGTTGGCCGCCATGAAGGACCAGATGCTTCGGGCTCTGGCCGAGGCGGAAAATACCCGCCGTCGGGCCGAGCGCGACCGCCAGGAATCGTCCAAATATGGCGCCGTGGGCCTGGCCCGGGACCTGCTGAGCGTATCCGACAATCTGCGCCGCGCACTGGAGGCCCTGCCGGAAGATGCGCGCGAGGGCGACGGTTGGGCAAAGGACCTGATTACCGGGGTTGAGCTTATCGAACGGGAAGTCCTCGATGCCTTCGGCAAGCATGGTGTGATCAAGATGGAGCCGCTGGACGAGGCCTTCGATCACAATTTCCATCAGGCGATGTTCGAGATGGAAGACCCGGAAAAACCCGCCGGCACCGTGGTGCAAATGATGCAGGCCGGCTACCGCTTGCATGACCGCCTGCTGCGCGCCGCCATGGTCGGCGTCTCCAAGGGCGGCCCGAAGGCGGAGAAGAAGGTGGAAGAAAACAGCGAAACCGGCGGCGATTGAGCCTGAATTAAGCCAGTCACCCCAAAATCCCAGCCGCGGGATCGTGCGCGGCCAGGAATTGTTTGGCCCTGTCCCGGCTGGAAACCGCATAGCAATAGGCACAACCCTGGGGGCAGGAATCGTAGGCGCCGATGTCGCGGGATTCGGCACACAGGCACCCCGGGCGATTTCCCATCACGCGGGCCTTGATCTCTCGGCCGGCCAAATCCGACAGCCGGCCCGCATCAATGCAGCGCGCCGGGGACGCGCCCTCGACCAGAAACCCGGGTTGGCTGCAGATGGTCAGCCGCATATCGTGGAAAATTGCGATCTCCGCCAGCGCGCCGATCTGCGCCCTTTTTTCTTCGTCTGCAGGATCGCGCCAGGCAAACCCATGTTCGCGCGCCGCAAGGTTCATGTTGCGAGTGGTCTTGGTATAGATTTGGGCGAAGGAGATCGTGACCTCGTCGACATATCTTTCCAGCATTGCCGCCAGGCGCGCAAAATTTTCGCAATGCCAGGCCGGTGGTGTCAGGCTGGTTTCGACGATCGGATCGTAGCGCCAGACGACGGCGCGCGGCCCGAACATCTCCGACAGCGCCCGGATTTGCGCAACCGCGGTTTCGGTATCGATGACCCCGGGTTCCAGTGCGCGCGGATAACCGGTCACGGTGAACTGAACCACGAAGGGCGCGATCGCCGCGATCTCGCGAAGCCGGCCCTGCAAGGGCCCGACATTGCGGGTCCAGAACACGAAACCGTCCACGTCGCCCGGCGCCAGCGACACAACGTAGGGCTTGCCGCGGTATGGATTTGTGACCCACGCCTGGCCCGCGGCAAGCCGCCGCATAAACCAGTCGCTGTAAAATGCGGGTATATCGGTGCGATAGCTTGCGGAAACGATCATGACGGAAACCATAACCCGAAACACCCACCGCCCACCACATGCGGGGCATTGTCCAAAAAACAAGTTCGGATCGCGCTTGCAGGCATGCGCTCCCTTACCTATATAGCCCTGAGACTCGCATCCATTGTGGATGCACCCATGTATGAAATCATTAATCCCCGCGGGGGCCCCGGCCGGTGCTGGATTTTCCGGGTCGTCGGAGCCCGCTGAAAAGGAAAGACGAAGATGAGTAAGGTTATCGGTATCGACCTTGGGACCACCAACTCCTGTGTTGCGGTTATGGATGGTTCCAGTGCCCGTGTTATCGAAAACGAAGAAGGTACCCGTACGACGCCGTCGATGGTGGCCTTTACCGAGAGTGGCGAGCGCCTCGTGGGTCAGCCGGCGAAACGCCAGGCCGTCACCAACCCGGAAAACACCCTGTTTGCCATCAAGCGCCTGATCGGCCGCCGTTATGGCGACAAGGAAGTCGAAAAGGACAAGGGCCTCGTTCCTTACAAGATCGTATCGGGCGACAATGGCGATGCGTGGGTCGAAGCCCACGGCAAGGATTACAGCCCCAGCCAGGTCAGCGCCTTCATTCTGCAGAAGATGAAGGAAACCGCCGAACGATATCTCGGTGAGACGGTGACCAAGGCGGTGATTACCGTTCCCGCCTATTTCAACGATTCCCAGCGCCAGGCCACCAAGGATGCCGGCAAGATCGCCGGCCTGGAAGTGCTGCGCATCATTAACGAGCCGACCGCGGCCGCGCTTTCCTACGGGCTTGAGAAAAAGGGCGCCGGCATCGTTGCCGTTTACGACCTCGGCGGCGGCACCTTCGACGTTTCGGTCCTGGAAATCGGCGACGGCGTGTTCGAGGTAAAATCGACCAACGGCGACACCTTCCTGGGCGGCGAGGATTTCGATGCGCGCATTATCGATTATCTGGCCGACGAGTTCAAAAAAGATCAGGGCGTGGACCTGCGCGGCGACAAACTGGCCCTGCAGCGCCTGAAAGAGGGCGCGGAAAAGGCCAAGATCGAACTGTCGAGCGGCCAGCAGACCGAGGTCAACCTGCCCTATATAACGGCCGACCAGTCCGGCCCGAAGCATCTGAATATCAAGCTGACCCGCGCCAAGCTGGAAGCCCTGGTCGACGATCTGGTGCAAAAGACCGTCAAGCCCTGCCTGGCGGCCCTGAAGGATGCCGGCCTGAAGGCCAGCGAGATCGACGAAGTTATTCTGGTCGGCGGTATGACCCGCATGCCGAAAATCTTCGAGACCGTGAAGGAAATCTTCGGGCGCGAGCCGCACCGCGGCGTGAACCCGGACGAAGTTGTGGCCATCGGCGCGGCAATCCAGGGCGGCGTGCTGGCCGGCGACGTGAAAGACGTCCTGTTGCTTGACGTAACCCCGCTGTCGCTGGGCATCGAGACGCTGGGCGGCGTGTTTACCCGCCTGATCGACCGCAACACGACGATCCCGACCAAGAAGGGCCAGCCCTTCTCGACCGCCGACGATAACCAGACCGCGGTGACAATCCGCGTGTTCCAGGGTGAGCGTGAAATGGCGGCGGACAACAAGATGCTGGGTCAGTTCGACCTGGTTGGTATCCCGCCGGCGCCGCGCGGCATTCCGCAAATCGAGGTCACCTTCGATATCGACGCCAACGGCATCGTCAATGTCTCGGCCAAGGACAAGGCAACCGGCAAGGAGCAGCAGATCCGCATCCAGGCCTCCGGCGGTCTGTCGGACAGCGATATCGATGGCATGGTCAAGGATGCCGAGTCGCACGCCGAGGAAGACAAGAAGCGCAAGGAAATGGTGGAGGCCCGCAACAAGGCCGACAGCCTGATCCACGCCACGGAAAAAACCCTGGCTGAACATGGCGACAAGGTGCTGCCCGCCGACAAGGAAGCCATCGAGGCGGCGTCCACCGCGCTGAAGACCGCGATGGAGGGCGAGGACCTGGCCGAGATCGAGACCAGAACACAGGCGCTGACCGAGGCCTCCATGAAACTGGGCGAAGCCATGTATAAGGCGGCCCAGGAAGAAGATGCTGCCAATTCGGGCGACGGCGGCGACGACGCCGGTGACGCGGAGAAGGCCGAAGGCGAGAACGTCGTCGATGCAGACTTCGAAGAGGTCGACGATGAGGCGGACGCGGACGCGGACAAAAAGTCGGCCTGAGGTCATAATAACCGCGTCAGCGCGGTGAAATGAATTGTACAACCCCCGGCCGCCCTTGGTGGCCGGGGTAACGCCGGTTAGGGGTTGGAATGGCGAAGCAGGACTATTACGAGCTCCTGGGGGTTTCCAAGGAAGCGGACTCGGTCGTGCTCAAGAAGGCCTATCGCAAGCTTGCGATGGAACTGCATCCCGACCGCAACCCCGATGACAAGGAAGCCGAGACCCGCTTCAAGGAAGTCAACGAAGCCTACGAAATCCTGAAGGATGACCAGAAGCGCGCGGCTTATGACCGCTTTGGTCACGCCGCCTTCGAAAACGGCGGCGGTGGCGGCGGCCAGCGGGGTGGTTTCGACTTCGCTTCCGGTTTTGCCGATATCTTCGACGAAATGTTCGGTGAATTCACCGGCGGGCGGCGCGGCAACGCGGCCACCCGCGGGGCGGACCTCCGCTACAACATGGAAATATCGCTGGAGGACGCCTTTAAGGGCCGCCAACCGGAAATCCGCGTGCCGACCTCGGCCACCTGCGGCGGCTGTGACGGTTCCGGCGCCGAGGGCGGGGCCCAGCCGGTCACCTGTCCCACCTGTCAGGGCGCGGGGCGGGTGCGGGCCCAGCAGGGCTTCTTCACCATCGAACGGACCTGCCCGAATTGCCAGGGCCAGGGCCGCGTGATCGACCATCCCTGCGTCGAATGCCACGGCGCGGGCCGGGTGCGGCGCGAAAAGACCCTGGCCGTCAATATTCCGCCGGGCGTCGAGGATGGCACCCGGATTCGCGTTGCCGGCGAGGGCGAGGCGGGCCTGCGCGGCGGGCCGCCGGGCGATCTTTATATCTTCCTGTCGATCAAGCCCCACCCGCTGTTCCAGCGTGAAGAGGCAGACCTCTATTGCCAGGTGCCGATCCCGATGAGCGCGGCGGCGCTGGGCGGTTCCATCGAAGTCCCGACCATCGAGGGCGGCCGCGCCAAGGTCAACATCCCCGCCGGCGCCCAGACTGGCCAGCGCTTCCGTCTGCGCGACAAGGGCATGAGCATCCTGCGCGCCAGAAACCGTGGCGACATGTATATCGAGGCCATGGTCGAAACCCCGGTGAACCTGACCAAGCGTCAGAAGGAAATCCTCAACGAGTTCGACAGCGCCGGCGGCGGCCATGCCAAACACCAGCCCGAACATCACGGCTTCTTCGCCCGGGTAAAGGAATTCTGGGACGATTTGACCGAGTAGGGGTTTCGGCCCCTCTCGCCTCCCGCCCGTGAATATGCTTTAACTCCGTCCAGGATCATCGGGCGGGGGATGCATTGTCATGGCGGATGAAATGAAGATCGGAATTGTCGGCGCCGCCGGGCGCATGGGGCAGATGCTGGTGCGCCAGATTGGCGAGACCGAGGGCTGCGTGCTGGCCGGCGCCACCGAACGGGCGGGCAGCGATGCGATCGGCAAGGATGCGGGTGTGCTGGCGGGTGTTGGCGAGGTTGGCGTCGCGATCGGCGGCGACCCTGCGGCGATGATTGCCGGCGTCGACGCGGTCATTGATTTCACCGCGCCCGACGTTACCGTCCATCATGCGGACCTGGCGGCCCAGGCGGGCGCGGCCATTATCATCGGCACCACCGGCATGGGCGCCGGCCATGTGGAAGCGCTGGAGCGCGCGGCGCGCCATATCCCCGTGGTTTTCGCGCCGAACATGAGTGTCGGTGTCAATCTGTTGATGGCGCTGGTCGAACAGGTCGCCCGGACACTGGACGATAGTTACGATATCGAAATCGTCGAAATGCACCACCGGCATAAAGTCGACGCCCCCTCGGGCACGGCGCTGGGACTGGGGCGGGCGGCGGCGGCGGGACGCGGCGTTGACCTGGACGAGGCCGGCCGCCTGTCGCGCGAGGGCCTTACCGGCGCCCGGCCACGCGGCGAGATCGGCTTCGCGACCCTGCGCGGCGGCGACGTGATCGGCGATCATACGGTCTGCTTTGCGACCGAGGGCGAGCGGATTGAGCTGACCCACAAGGCCTCCGGCCGCCAGATCTACGCCGCCGGCGCCCTGCGTGCGGCGCTGTGGACGAAGGAACGCGCGCCGGGGCTTTATTCGATGAACGACGTATTGGGGATAGAGGTGTAAATTCTGTCGATTACGCCTTTTTCCGCATCCCGATCCGCGTGAAGGCAACGCCGGTCAGGATAATCCCCAGGGCCAAGACGGCCCGCCAATGCAGCAGTTCATCCAGGAAGATAATGCCCCAGATCACGCCGAGGCAGGGGATCAGGTAATTGTTGAGCGCGATGAAGTTCGCCCCGGTGCGGCGCAGCAGCGCGAAATAGAGAATATAGGCAAGCGCTGTCGGGAACAGGCCGAGGATAATCACGGCATTGATAGAATCGGCGCTGGGCGTCAGGGCCCAGGGACGGTCGAATATCAGGCTCATCGGAAGGATGAGCGCCGACGCCGCGGTTAGTGCGCCAGCGCTGCTCAGGGACGCCGGCATATTCGGCAGGCGGCGGGCGATCACGGTCGCGACCGCATAACAGGCAGCGCCGCCGGCCACCGCGATCTGGCGGACAGCCTCGTCGCCCAGCCCGCCCAGCGCGTCCGGGCCTATCAGCACCAGAATGCCGCCGAAACCGAAGGCCACGCCCGCGATCCGGGCCGGGTTCATGCGTTCGTTCGCGGCGAAGAAATGCGCCAGCACCAGCGTCGCGATGGGCATCACCGCCATCAGGATGGCCGCCAGCCCGCTGTCGATGCTTACCTCGCCCCAGCCGATCAGCGTGAAGGGCAACGCATTGCCGAACAGGCCAATCAGGAAAAACTTCGGCCACAGACCCGGCTCAACGGGGAAGCGGTGGCCGCGCAGCCGGGCATAGATCACGATGATGATTGTCGCCAGCAACAGGCGCCCCGCGGTTACAGTCATGGGCGGCACGGTCTCCACCGCCACCTTGATGAACCCGAAGGACGAACTCCAGATCGTTGCCAGCGTCAGCAGCAGCGCGATCTCGACGGCGCCCGTCTGGCCCGACTCTGTTTTCATATATTTCCCACCATGGCTCGTTTCTTATGCTTCATGGCGCGGCCTGTCCAGATTAGTGGTGCAGCGGCTTGTGCTTGGCCTCGGCCGCGCTGACGGGTAATCTCCCGCCCATGAAGAAAGCAAATATCGAAGAATTCTTCCGGCGGCTGGAGGAGCGCGACCCCGACCCGCGCGGCGAGCTGGACTATATTAACCCCTATACGCTGCTGGTGGCCGTCGTGCTGTCGGCGCAGGCGACCGATATCGGCGTCAACAAGGCGACCGGGCCGCTGTTCAAGGTGGCCGATACGCCCGAAAAAATGCTGGCTCTGGGCGAGGCCAGGGTCCGCGACTACATCAAGACCATCGGGCTGTTCAATGCCAAGGCCAAAAACGTCATCGCGCTGAGCCGTATGCTGATCGAAGAGCATGGCAGCGAGGTGCCACCCGACCGCGAGGCGCTGGAAAAGCTGCCCGGGGTGGGGCGCAAGACCGCCAATGTGGTGCTGAACATCGCCTTCAGGGTGCCGACGATCGCGGTCGACACACACCTCTTCCGCGTTGGCAACCGCACCGGCCTGGCGCCCGGCAAGACGGTGCTGGCGGTGGAACAGAAGCTGGAAAAGGCGGTGCCGGCCAAATACAAGCTGCACGCCCATCATTGGCTGATTCTGCATGGGCGCTATATCTGCAAGGCCCGCAAGCCCGACTGCCCTGCTTGTCCGGTGCATGACCTCTGCGCCTACAAGGCGAAAACGCTGTAGCGGGCTTTACGTACTCGGCATGGCGGTGCGCAGCATGTCGTTGAAGCAGTCGCTGACCGAGTCTTCGTCCTCGTCGCCGCGGTTGCGCAGGTCGATATGTTCGACTTTTTTGTTCATCCCATAGAGGAACAGGTCCAGGACGCAGCGGTCGGCGCGGTATTGCCAGACTTCCGCGTCGCCGTCGCGGCGGATCAGCGCGGGCTTGCCTAGTTTTTCGCTCAGTGTTGCGCGGTCCAGCCCCATCAATTGTTGCGGGTCTTCATTGATCCGCGGCGGGGTGACCGGTTGCAGGGCCGCCATGCCGTTATAGGGCATGGCCGGGCCGTTTGGGGTGGTGTTGTCGAATGGGGCCGCGGGCGGCGGCGGCGGTAGCTCATCGAGTGTTGCCTGATCGACGGGCGCCTGTTCGGTCGTTGTCTCGCATCCGGCCAGGAACAGTCCTGCCAGGACGGCGAGGACAAGGAACGTGCCGTTTTCAGGCGACAACATGCGGCGCCCTTGCCGCCGGCCCGGCGCCCTCGTTCCTAACCGTGTTCGCGTCATCGATAGTCTCCATCGTTCCGGCAATTTTTCCGCCGCGCTCGATCTCTATGTCGCGGTAGCGAATCGTTCCGATAATCCTGCCTGTGGCGCGCAGGATCAAGCAGTCTTCGACATCCATCTCGCCTTCGAACAGGCCGGCGATCTCGGCGGTCGTTATTTTCGCCTTGCCGCGGAAGGCGCCGCCCCGGGCTATTTCCAGGGATTGGCAGCTCTCGAGGCTGGACCGGACCTCGCCCTCGACCACCAGTCGGTCGCAGGAGGTTATTTCTCCGGAAAGCGTTATTTCCCGCCCGACGGTCAATGTTTTGGGCTCCCGCTTTACGGTGGCAGGCGCTGCGCCGGGGTGCGGCAAGGGGCTGTTCTGGCTCAGGGCGGTTCGTGGTGGCAGCGGTTTGCCGATGGTCATGACGGTTCCTCGGGGATGATGGGGCCGGACAGCCCGATCCTCGCGGAAAATATTGGCCGAATGATGGCGCGGTATGGCCTATCCCGCGGCCTTCAGAGCCTGGCGACGTTTCAGGTCCTGTGCAACATGGACCATGAAGGCGGCGCCCAGCACCGGCGTCAGCAAATTCACCACGGGAATGGTCATCAGGAAGGTCAGCATAACGCCCGCCATCATCACCTTGCCGCGATAGGCCTTGCGCAGCCGGTGGGCCTCGCCCGGCTCCATCCGGCGAAAGGCCGCCAGTTCGAAGAATTCCCGGCCGATAAGATAGCCGTTCAATAGATAGTAGAGCAGCAGGTTGGCGCCAGGTATGAACAGCAGAATAAGGTAAATTGGCAGCACCAGCACATTCAGCAGCACAACGATCGCCGCGAATTTGGCCGTAGAGCCCAGCGTCTCGAGCAACGGCTGTTTGCGAGCCTCGCCGATCTCCGGGTAATGGCGCCGTTCAACCACCTCGGCAACCTGGTCCAGGAACAGCCCGACCACGATCATCACCACGGCGGGGAACATCAGGAAGGTGGAGACCAGCAGCGTGCCGACAAAGGCCAGTCCGGCGACCCAGTCGAAATATCCGCCCATCCATTCAATGATGGTGGTCAGGCCCCAGATCGATGCCGGGTCGACATTGGTCAGCAACCACCAGACGGTGGCCCAGAGGACCAGAAAAATCGCCAGCGCGCCAAGCACCCCCAACCACAGCACGCGGCGCATTTTCGGGTCGGTAAGCTGGGCGACGGCCTTGGAAAAATGTGTCAGCATGGCAATTATTTTATCCTTTCTGGCATGCCGGGGGCAAGGGTAGCCTCCTTTGGGATTGCCTTGACGGAAGAGGGGGCTATATTCACGCCGGTTCATGACAGGCGCAGATAGAGGGTAACAGTATGGCAGCAGCATTCGACGTCGCGGGAATCGGCAACGCACTGGTCGATGTGGTGACTCATGTGGATGATGGATTTCTCGTCGAACAGCAACTTGCCAAGGGCACGATGACGCTGGTCGAGACCGGCACGGCGGATTTCCTGTACGGCAAAATGCCGCCGGGGGTCGAGGTGTCGGGCGGTTCCTGCGCCAATACGATGGCCGCCATCGCCTCGCTGGGCGGCAAGGGCGCCTATATCGGCAAGGTAAAGGACGATTATTTTGGCCAGGTCTTTCGCCACGACATGAACGCGATCGGTGTGCAGTTTTCCAACGAGGCCAGCACGGAGGGCCCGGCAACCGGCCGCTGCCTGGTGATGGTGTCGCCTGACGCGCAGCGTACGATGTGCACCGACCTTGGCGCCGCTAGCCTGCTTGGTGTCGGCGACCTCAATGGGAGCGTCATTCAGAGCAGCCGCGTGACCTATATGGAAGGCTACCTGTTCGATAAGCCCGAGGCTCAGCGCGCCTTCATCCGCGCCGCTGAATATGCGCATGATTCGGGATATAAGGTGTCGATTTCGCTGTCCGACCCTTTCTGTGTCGATCGTCATCGCGACGCCTTTCGCGCGCTGGTCGCCGATCATATCGACATTCTGTTCGCCAACGAGGAAGAGATCATGTCGCTTTACGAGGCGACGGTTTTCGACGATGCCATCCAGATGCTCCATACATACGGCCATGTAGACATCGCCTGCCTGACCCGCAGCAATAAGGGTTCGGTCATCATCCATGGTGACGAGGTCCATGTCATCGATGCGGAGCCGATTCGCGAGGTGGTCGATACCACCGGCGCCGGGGATGCTTATGCGGCCGGCTTTCTCTATGGTTATACGCAGGGCCTGGGCCTGGGCTTGTGTGGCCGCATTGCCGCGGTCGCGGCCGCCGAGGTCATCTCCCACAACGGCGCCCGGCCGGAAAAGAATTTGGCGGACCTGGTGAAGGAAAAGCTGGGGCCCTTGCCGATAAAACCGCGGGAATAGGCTAAAACCACCTCTGGCCACGCGCCGGGCGGGGCAATATTTGACAGGTGCCGGGCCCAAACCGCTCCGAAAGGGCCGCGCCAGCGAAAGATTCGGCTGGCCTAGAGGCCTGTAAGTCCCTATATACCCGGCACGGCCCGCCCCGAAGGACGGGCCAGACTTTTTCCTATAGCGGGTCGGACCCAATGAATTTACGTAATCTCGCCATCATCGCCCATGTCGATCATGGTAAAACCACTCTCGTTGACCAGATGCTGCGCCAATCAGGCTCGGTGCGCGAAAACCAGGCAATGGCCGAGCGCGCCATGGATTCGGGCGACCTCGAGCGTGAGCGCGGTATCACCATCCTGGCCAAATGCACGTCTGTGGACTGGAAGGACGAGCGTTTCAACATCGTCGATACCCCAGGCCATGCCGATTTTGGCGGCGAGGTGGAGCGAATTCTTTCCATGGTTGACGGCGCGCTGCTTCTCGTAGACGCGGCCGAGGGGCCGATGGCGCAGACCAAGTTCGTGCTGACCAAGGCGCTGGCGCGGGGTATTTGCCCGATCGTGGTGGTCAACAAGGTGGACAAGCCCGACGGCCGCCCCGACGAAGTGGTGAACGAGGTCTTCGATCTGTTTGTGGCGCTGGACGCGACCGAAGAGCAGCTCGATTTCCCGGTGATTTTCGCCTCGGCCAAGGAAGGCTGGGCGGCGACTGGCCTGGATGACTCCCGCGACAACCTGGAGCCGCTGTTCGAGGCAATTGCCGCCCGCGTGCCGTTGCCCGTGGCCGATAAGGATGCCCCGTTCCAGATGTTGGCGACGACGCTGGAAGCGGATCCCTATCTGGGCCGTATCCTGACCGGGCGAATCCATTCCGGACGGGCCAAGGTGAATATGACGGTGCGCGCGCTGTCGCGTGATGGCGCGGTGCTGGAAACCGGGCGGCTCAGCAAGCTTTTGGCCTTCCGCGGGCTGAAGCGCGTGCCGGTCGACGAGGCCGAGGCTGGCGACATCATCGCCATCGCCGGGCTGACCGGCGCCACCGTGGCCGATACAATCTGCGTACCCGAAGTTACGGAAGCCCTGCCCTCGCGTGAGGTCAGCCCGCCGACCATGGCGGTGACCTTCGCGGTCAACGATTCGCCGCTGGCCGGCCGCGACGGCAGCAAGGTCACCGGTCGCATGATCGGCGAGCGGCTGATGCGCGAGGCCGAGGGCAACGTCGCCATCCGCATCAGCGAAACCGCGGAACGGGACGCGTACGAAGTGGCCGGCCGCGGCGAACTGCAGATCGGCGTACTGATCGAGACCATGCGCCGCGAGGGATTTGAGCTGTCGATCAGCCGGCCGCGCGTTATTTACCGGAACGACCCGGAATCCGGCCAACGCCTGGAGCCGATCGAGGAGGTCGTGGTCGACGTGGACGAGGAATATGCCGGCGCCGTGGTCGAGAAAATCGGCATCCGGCGTGGCGAGATGACCGACATGCGCCCGTCCGGCGGTGGCAAGACGCGGGTTACCTTCATGGTGCCCTCGCGCGGGTTGATCGGCTATCATGGCGAGTTTCTGACCGACACCCGCGGCACCGGCGTTATGACGCGGCTGTACCATGGCTATGCGCCCTATAAGGGGCCGGTCGCCGGCCGGCGCGAGGGTTCGATGATCTCCAACGGCCAGGGCAAGGTGGCGGCCTACGCGCTATGGAACCTTGAAGAGCGCGGCCGGTTGCTCGTGGAGCCCGGTCAGGAAGTCTATGAAGGCATGATCATTGGCGAGAACGCCAAGGGCAACGACCTCGATGTCAATCCGCTCAAGGGCAAGCAGCTTACCAATATGCGCGCCTCCGGCAAGGACGAGGCCGTGCGCCTGACCCCGATCGCCAAAATGAGCCTCGAAGACGCGGTGGCCTATATCGCTGACGACGAACGCGTCGAGGTAACGCCGAACCATATCCGCCTGCGCAAGGCCCTCCTCAACCCGCACGACCGCAAACGCGAACAGCGCCGGCGGGACGACGTGGGGTAAGGGGCGGCGGTGCGTCGCCCCCAAAAGGCCTAACAAAAACCCCCAACCCGAGAATAGCGCTGCTATGCTCGCGACCATGATTCGCGCATGGCTGGATTCTATCTCCGTTTACCTTGAGCGCCGCGTTCTTTCGCTGCTGTTCTTTGGCTTTTCCAGCGGCCTGCCGTTGCTGCTCGTTTATTCGACGCTATCGGCCTGGCTGACGGAAGTCGGCGTTTCCAAGACCGCCATCGGCTTCGTCAGCCTCGTGGGCACGGCCTACGCGCTGAAATTCCTGTGGTCGCCGCTGGTCGACAAGTTGCCGGTGCCGATATTGACCGGCTTGCTGGGGCGCCGCCGCAGCTGGATGCTGGTCTCTCAGGTCGCCCTCATAATCTCCATTTACGGCATGTCCCGCACGATGATGGCAGACCCGTTTGCCTTTGAGGACCTCTGGCATGGCAACCCTGGCATTACGCTGGATACGCTGTGGTGGACCGTTTTCTGGGCCGTGATTGTGGCATTCGCATCCGCGACCCAGGACATCGTGATCGACGCCTACCGTACGGAAATACTGGACGACGAGAAACTGGGCGCCGGCGCCGCCAACATTGTGCTCGGCTATCGCGTCGCGATGCTGGCGGCGGGTGGCGGGGCGTTGATCATCGCCGATTTTGCGAGTTGGTCCTGGGCCTATATGGCTATGGCGGGGCTTGTCTTGGTTGGTATCGGCGCGGTGCTTCTCAATCCGGAGCCGCGGGTTCGAGTATCCCGGGAATCGGAAGCGCTGGAAGGAAAGGGCCGGGCGTTCCTTGAAAAAAACGCCCATCTTCCGGGTCCGGTACTGGGTGTGTCTGCCTGGATCTACGCCGCTGTGGTTTGCCCATTCGCCGAATTCATGACGAGACGGGGGTGGGTCGCGGTCCTGCTGTTTGTGGCGCTGTACAAATATGGCGACGCGCTGCTTGGCGTGATGGCGAATCCATTTTATCTGGAAATGGGGTTCAGCAAGACTGAAATCGGCGCGGTCAGCAAGGGATTCGGCCTGGCCATGACGCTGGTCGGTGCGATGCTCGGCGGCGTGCTGGTGGCGCGGTACGGTATTCTGCGCGCCCTGCTTGTTTGCGGCGTCCTGCAGGCGGCGTCGAACCTGGTCTTCGCGTTGCAGGCCTGGGTCGGCTATTCGATGCCGATGCTGATGGTAACCATCGCATCGGAGAACCTGTCCGGCGGAATGGGCACGACGGCATTCGTCGCCTATCTGTCCAGCCTGACGAATGTCGCCTATACGGCGACCCAGTATGCGCTGCTGTCGTCGCTCATGGCCTTCGCGCGGACCCTGTTTGCTTCGGGTGGCGGGTGGCTTGCCGACCAAATGGATTGGGTTAGTTTCTTTCTGGTGACCACGCTGGCTGCTCTGCCCGGATTGGCGCTGCTGATCTGGATGCTGCGGGCTTTCCCCGCTGAATCCGGGAGAAGGGTCGCGGCGGTCCCGGCCGAGGCGGACTGAGCGTTCGCACACAAACGGAATGCCTGTTCTGCGGCCATTTGCCACCGGTTATTGTGCGCCGCAACAAAATTCGTTATATACCCGCCTCCCAAATGCGGAGAGTGAATTATGGATATCAACAAAATCCCCGTGGGCGAAAACCCGCCCTGGGACGTCAACGTCATTATCGAGGTGTCGCTAGGCAGCGACCCGGTGAAGTACGAGTTCGACAAGGAATCCGGCGCGATCTTTGTCGATCGCTTCCTGCATACGGCGATGTTCTATCCGGCCAATTACGGTTTCATCCCGCATACGCTGTCGGGCGACGGCGACCCTTGCGATGTGTTGGTGGTTGGTCGTGTTCCCGTGGTGCCCGGCGCGGTCGTGCGTTCGCGCCCCGTGGGCGTGCTGATGATGGAGGACGAGGCTGGAATTGACGAAAAGATTCTCGCCGTTCCCGTGGACCAACTGCACCCCTATTTCACGGATGTTGTGTCCTATCGCGATCTGCCGGACATTCTGCGCGATCAGATCTCCCATTTCTTTGCCCATTACAAGGACCTGGAGAAGGACAAATGGGTGAAAGTGACGCGCTGGGGCGAGGCCGAGGAGGCGACCCGCCTGATCGAGGAAGGGATAGCCCGCGCCAGGGGCAAGGACAAGGTTACGGCGATCCGCTGACCCCTTGCCAACCCGCCCCGCCGGGGGCCATCCTGCCTAGGCGGAGGTAATCATGCAGGCTATCTGTGAAATCGCCGAGGGCGACATCACTAAACTGGCGGTCGACGCCATCGTCAACGCGGCCAATACGTCGCTGCTGGGCGGCGGCGGCGTGGACGGCGCGATCCACCGCGCGGCGGGACCGGAACTGGTGGGGGAATGCCGGATGATCGGCAAATGCCCGACCGGCGAGGCGCGCATCACCAAGGGCTATAACCTGCCGGCAAAACATGTGATTCACACCGTCGGCCCGGTCTGGAACGGCGGCGGCCACGGCGAGGACGGGTTGCTGGAAAGCTGTTACCGCAACAGCATGCGACAGGCCCGCGAAGCCGGCGTAAAGACCATCGCCTTCCCCGCCATCTCGACCGGAATCTATCGTTTCCCCCTGGAACGCGCCGCTCGCATCGCGGTCGCCACGGTCGCCGACGAACTGGACCGCGACCGCGGCCTCATGGAAAAGGTTATCTTCTGCACCTTCGGCGCGGCGGCGACCGACGCCTACCGCGCGGCGCTGGAAGAACTGGAGAGTTAGGCCGCTTCCTTCTTCATGAAGCGTTTCACCAGCACCTCGGCGATTTGTACGGTGTTCAGGGCGGCGCCCTTGCGCAGGTTGTCGGCGACGATCCAGATGTTCAGGCCGTTTTCGACCGTTGGGTCTTCGCGGATGCGGCTGACATAGACCGGGTCCTCGCCGGCGCATTCCTCGGGCGTGACGTAGCCCTCGTCATGGCGGTGGTCGATCACGGTAATGCCGGGGGCGTTTTTCAGGACCTCGCGGGCTTCTTCCGCCGAGATCGACCGCTCGAACTCGATATTCACCGCCTCGGCATGGCCGATGAAGACCGGCACGCGCACGCAGGTCGCCGTCACCTTGATTTTCGGGTCGAGGATTTTCTTGGTCTCGACCACCATTTTCCATTCTTCCTTGGTCGAGCCGTCATCCATGAAGACGTCGATATGGGGAATGACGTTGAAGGCAATTTGTTTGGTGAATTTATTTTTCTCGACCGGGTCGTTCACAAAGATCGCGCGGGTCTGGTTGAACAGTTCGTCCATCGCCTCCCTGCCGCCACCGGAAACCGACTGGTAGGTGGCGACGACGACGCGCTTGATGCCCGCCAGATCATGCAGCGGTTTTAGCGCTGTCACCATCTGAATGGTGGAGCAATTCGGGTTTGCAATGATGCCCTTCTTGGTGAAACCGGCGATCGCATCCGGATTGACCTCGGGCACTACCAGCGGCACATCCGGGTCCATGCGGTAATGCGAGGTGTTGTCGATCACCACGGCGCCGGCCTTGGCGGCCTTCGGGCTGTATTGGGCGGAAACCTTTGCGCCGGGCGACGACAACACGATATCGGTGCCCGTGAAGTCGAATTCGGCGAGGTCCTGGACCTTCAGAATCTGTTTTTCGCCATAGGACACTTCCCGGCCGATGGAGCGTTCGCTGGCGAGCGCCACCACCTCGTCGGCCGGAAATTCGCGCTCGGCCATGATCTGCAGGAGTCCCTGCCCCACATTCCCCGTCGCGCCAACCACTGCAACCTTGTAACCCATCTATCAAAATCCCTATTGGAAACCGGCGCCGATGTAGCGCCTTATGCCCCCCGCCGCAAGCCCTGGATTGCCACGGGATAAAAGAAAAGGCCGCTCAGATGAGCGGCCCGGTGATGTACGATGCTGTAAATACAGCCGTCAGCCGCCGCTCTGCTCCTGCAGGATCGGTTTGATGGTAGTAGTGCTGTCGGTCGCGACGGTGGTCGCGTCATCCGTGGTGGCCATGTCGAGACCGCTGCATTCCGCCTGTGCGGCGGCGGCGAAGCCGACCAAGCCCAACGCGGCGATAAAAGTCATGAAAATCTTGCGCATTTCTCTAACTCCCTCTCGAGTTATGAGCGATTAAAATACGTTATTTAGCCGAACCGGTCAAGGTGACCGGAACGAACCATGCTATATTGGCCGGGAATGAAGGCGTAAATAGGGCGGGTAATCGAATGATTTTGACAACCGTCGAGGGCGATATTCTGGATCAGGACGTGCAGGTTATCGTAAATGCCTGGAATCGTAATATCATTCCCTGGTGGCTGCTGTTGCCCCAAGGTGTTTCCGGGGCGATCAAACGGCGCGGTGGGCGGGCGCCGTTTCGTGAACTGGGCCGCATGGGGCCAATACCAATGGGCGGCGCGGTCGTCACGGGGCCGGGCCGGCTGCCGTTCGAGGCGATCATCCATGTTGCCGGCATCAATATGCTGTGGCGCTCCTCCGAGGTGGCGATCCGCGATTGCGTGCGCAATGCCATGGGGATCGTCGATGCGCGCGGTTGGTCGTCTGTTGCCTTTCCGGTTGTCGGGGCCGGTTCCGGCGGGTTTCCCCATGGGCGTGCCCGGGAAGTCATGCTGGAAGCACTGGCGGCGACGGAAAGCAACGCGCGGGCCGTGCTGGTGGATTATGCAGGATCCTGAAACGTTTCGAAAAGGAAACGGCCGCCACAAATGTGCCGGCCGTTATTTCGATCCATTTTAAACCTGTCTTACATCAGGGGTGTACCGCTCCAGAAGTACTGAATGAGCAGAATTGGCCAAACCAGCGCATAGCCAAACCCCTCAGCAGCCTTGTACATCACCCAGTCCCAATCTCCCCAGTTCGACGTCAGATAGATGATAAAATAGACGCCGAATCCGAGGATGTATGCCGCGGCCCCTGTCATCATGGAAATCTTGATCATGATACAATCTCCTTTCGCAGGAAATTCAGGGTTAGTTTCAAGTTACATAGGCGATTCTGTACGTAACTCGTTAAAAAACACTTAATCGGCCGCAAGCCGTATTCACTGAAACTGACCGAAAACGGAGAAATAACACTAACCTCCATCACGCCGCCAGCTTATCCAGCTCCGCCAGCACGGCGTCGCTCATCTGGCTGCAGGAGACCGCCTTCATGCCCGGCCCCACGATATCGGCGGTGCGGATGCCGGAGGCCAGTACGTTTTGGACCGCTTTCTCCACCAGGTCCGCATCCTCGCCCAGCCCGAAGGAATAGCGCAGCATCATGGCGTAGCTTAGGATTGTCGCCAACGGGTTGGCCTTGTCCTGGCCGGCTATGTCGGGGGCGCTGCCATGGACCGGTTCGTAAAGCGCGCGGCGTCGTCCGGTTTCGTCTTCCGCGCCCAGCGAGGCCGAGGGAAGCATGCCCAGCGATCCGGTCAGCATCGCCGCGCAATCCGACAGAATGTCGCCGAACAGGTTGTCGGTGACGATCACGTCGAACTGTTTGGGATTACGTACAAGCTGCATGGCGCAATTGTCGGCATACATGTGGTGAAGCTCGACATTGCTGAATTTTTCGGCATGTAGTTTCGTTACGATCTCGCGCCAGAAGACGCCGGTTTCCATGACATTCGCTTTCTCCACCGAATGGACCTTGTTGCCGCGCTTGGCCGCCATGTCGAAGGCCACCTCGGCGATGCGCTGGATTTCATTTTCGGTATAGCTCTGAGTGTCGATGGCGCGGCGCGTGCCGTTGGCCAGCATCTCCACGCCCCGCGGCTCGCCGAAATAGACGCCGGCGGTCAGTTCGCGAAGGATCAGGATGTCCAGCCCCTCGACGATTTCGCGTTTCAGGGTCGAGGCATCGACCAGCGCGTCGAAAACCAGTGCCGGGCGCAGGTTGGCGAACAGGTCCATTTCCTTGCGCAACTTCAGCAATCCGGCCTCGGGCCGCTTGTCGCGCGGGACGTTGTCGTATTGCGGGCCACCCACGGCGCCCAGCAGCACCGCATCGGCGTCCATCGCCTCCGTCAGCGCTTCGTCGCTCAACGGCGTTCCGTGCGCGTCATAGGCGGCGCCGCCCACGGGCTGCTCCAGTATATCGAACCCGATGGCGCGGCGCTTGTCGAACCAGTCTACGACGCGGCGAACCTGGTTCATTACTTCCACGCCGATGCCGTCACCGGGCAGGATAAGCAGGGTTTTGTTGGCGGCCATGCCCAATCAACCTTTCAGTTTAAATGTTACTTTTCTTGCTACAGCCAGGGCTGTGTATCTTTGCGCCCGGCCTCGAAGCTGTCGATCTTGTCTTCCTTTTGCAGCGTCAGGCCGATGTCGTCCAGGCCGTTCAACAGGCAGTGCTTGCGGAAGGAATCCACCTCAAATGGGATTTTCTCGCCGTCCGGGCGGGTGATCTCCTGCGCCTCGAGATCGACAGTCATGGTGGCATTGGCGCCCTTGCCGGCATCCTCCATCAGCATGTCGATCTGTTCCTGCGGCAGCCTGATTGGCAGGATGCCGTTCTTGAAGCAATTGTTATAGAAGATGTCGGCGAAGTCCGGCGCAATGATGCAGCGGATGCCAAAGTCCAGTAACGCCCATGGCGCATGTTCACGCGACGACCCGCAGCCGAAATTATCGCCCGCGACCAGAATTTTGGCATTCCGGTACGGCGGCTGGTCCAGCACGAAATTCTTCGAATTCCCGTTCTCGTCCCAGCGCATCTCGGAAAACAGGCCTTCTTTCAGCCCGGTGCGCTTGATCGTCTTCAGAAACTGCTTGGGGATGATCATGTCGGTGTCGACATTGACCATATTAAGGGGCGCCGCGACCCCGGTCTGCGTGGTGAATTTTTCCATGGGCATTTTTCTCCCTGCTTATTCAGTTCAGATCCCGCACGTCGGTCAGGTGGCCGGTGACTGCCGCCGCCGCCGCCATGGTGGGGCTGACCAGGTGGGTGCGCCCGCCGCGGCCCTGGCGACCCTCGAAGTTGCGGTTCGAGGTCGACGCGCTGCGCTGGCCCGGTTCCAGCCGGTCGGTATTCATCGCCAGGCACATGGAACAGCCCGGATTGCGCCATTCGAAGCCGGCATCGATGAAAATCTTGTCTAGGCCTTCCTGCTCGGCCTGTTCCTTGACCAGGCCTGAACCCGGAACGATCAGGGCACGCACGCCGTCGGCAACCTTGCGGCCCCTGGCAATGGACGCGGCGGCGCGCAAATCCTCGATCCGGCCGTTGGTGCAGGAGCCCACGAAGACTGTGTCGATTTTGATGTCGGTGATTTTCATGCCCGCGGTCAGGCCCATATAGTCCAGCTTGCGCTGAATGGCGGCGCGGCGGTCCTCGTCGGTGGCGGCGGCCGGGTCGGGCACCACGCCGTCGATCCGCACCACGTCCTCTGGGCTGGTGCCCCAGGTGACCTCGGGGATCAGCGCGGCGGCGTCGAGCGTCACTTCCTTGTCGTAAGTCGCGCCTTCGTCTGACGGCAGGGTTTTCCACAAGGCCACGGCCTGATTCCATTGCGCGCTTTTCGGCGCCATGGGCCGGCCCTTCAGATAGTCGAAGGTGGTCTCGTCCGGAGCGATCAGGCCGGCGCGGGCGCCGCCCTCGATGGTCATGTTACAGACGGTCATGCGCTCTTCCATGCTGAGCGCGCGGATAGCGTCGCCGGCATATTCGATCACATGGCCAGTGCCGCCGGCGGTGCCTATTTCGCCAATGATGGCGAGGATCAGATCCTTGGCGGTGACGCCCGGCTGCAAGGCGCCCACGACATTGACGCGCATGTTCTTCGCCGGCGCCTGGATCACTGTCTGAGTGGCCAGCACATGCTCGACCTCCGAGGTGCCGATGCCGAAGGCCAGCGCGCCGAACGCACCATGGGTCGCGGTGTGGCTGTCGCCGCATACGATGGTCGTGCCGGGCAGGGTAAAGCCTTCCTCCGGCCCCGACACATGCACCACGCCGTTGCGCACATCGGACACGTCGAACAGGGGCACGCCGAATTCCTTACAGTTTTTCTGCAAGGTTTCGATCTGGATCCGCGAGTCGTCGGTCATGCCCGTCTCGTTCGGATCGGTCCCTATGTTGTGGTCGATGACCTGAATATCTCTGTTTCTGAGACCATCAAAGGCCTGCGGGCTGGTAACCTCATGCACCAGGTGCCGGTCGATATAGATCACACAGGTGCCATCGTCCTGGCGGTCGACGACATGCGCGTCCCAAATCTTGTCGAAAAGCGTGCGCGGCTGTGCCATGAGCGTCCTCTTTTAGATGTTCCGGCACCGGCCCGCTCCCCCATCCGGCCACCCACCTTGTACGATGCCGGTGGGGGGCCGGGGGGGGGAGCGGGCCGGTGCCGGCCTGGTAACCAAAACTAATCGTT
>CBFDDT010000026.1:0-31164 GCA_965603635.1 uncultured bacterium
GTCGGCATGGCCCACTCTCTGGGAGCGGCAATCGCCGGGGTCTTCGAAAAGGACGACGGGCGTCCGGAGTAGGGGTATCGCACTTGCGTTTCGCCGCTCTTTGCCCCATATCGTGCCCATGCCGCGCCCTCAGCATTGGGCGCTGTTTTCTTGTTGGAGAGTTAATTCAAAATGGCGACCCAGAACGACATCGTCGCGCGACGCCGCACCTTTGCGATTATTTCGCATCCGGATGCGGGCAAGACGACGTTGACGGAAAAGCTGCTGTTGTTTGGCGGCGCGATTCAGGCGGCCGGCGCGGTTAAGGCGCGGGGTGAGCAGAGGCGCGCGCGGTCCGACTGGATGAAGGTGGAGCGCGAGCGCGGCATCTCGGTCGCCTCGTCGGTGATGACATACGAGTATCAGGGCTGCACCTTCAACCTGCTGGATACGCCGGGCCATGAGGATTTTTCCGAGGATACCTACCGCACGCTGACTGCCGTGGATTCGGCGATCATGGTGATCGACGCGGCCAAGGGTATCGAGGCGCAGACCCGCAAGCTGTTCGAGGTCTGCCGTCTGCGCGATATGCCGATTATCACCTTCGTCAACAAGCTGGACCGCGAAAGCCGCGACCCGTTCGAACTGATTGACGAGGTCGAGCAGACCCTGGCCCTGGACGTGACGCCGGGAAGCTGGCCGATCGGCATGGGGCGGAATTTCCTGGGTTCCTACGATCTGTTGCACGACAGGCTGGCGCTGCTGGAGCGCGCCAAGAAGGGGCGCCCGGAAGAGACAGAGCGCTGCGAGGGACTGGACGATCCGAAGCTGGACGAGTTGCTGCCTGATTATGCGGTTGCCCAACTGCGCGAAGAGGTGGCGATGGCGCGTGGCCTGATGCCCGAATTCGACATGCAGGCATACCGGGACGGCAACATGACGCCGATCTTCTTCGGCAGCGCGATCAATAATTTCGGTGTTGGCGAACTGCTGCAGGGGCTGGTCGACCTGGCCCCGCCGCCGCAGCCGCAGCCGGCCGTCGAACGCATGATCGAGCCGACCGAAAAGAAGGTTACCGGCGTTATCTTCAAGATCCAGGCGAACATGGACCCCAAGCATCGCGACCGCATCGCCTTCATGCGGCTGGCCTCGGGCCATTTCAAACGCGGGATGAAGCTGAAACATGTGCGTAGCGGCAAGATGATCGCGATGAGCGCGCCGGTGCTGTTTCTGGCGCGCGACCGCGAACTGGCCGAGGAAGCCCATGCCGGCGACATCGTCGGCCTGCCCAACCACGGCAACCTGCGGATCGGCGATGCGTTGACCGAGGGCGAGGATATCCATTTTACCGGCATCCCGGCCTTTGCGCCGGAGCTGCTGCAGCGCGTGCGGCCCGAAGACCCGATGCGGGCAAAACATCTGGGCCGGGCGCTGACCCAATTGGCCGAGGAGGGCGCGGCCCAGGCTTTCCGCACGCGGTTGGGTTCGGACTGGATCGTCGGTGTGGTCGGGCCGTTGCAGTTCGAAGTGCTGGCCGATCGCATCCGTACCGAATACGACATTCCCGTGCGGTTCGAGCAGACCGAGCTTTATACCGCGCGCTGGGTCGAGGCCGACGAAAGCCATGCGATGAAAAAATTCGCCGACGCCAACGGTTCGGCGCTGGCCGACGACCATGACGGAATGCCAGTGTTTCTCGCCCGCAACGCCTGGCACCTGGAGCGCACGGCCGAGGATTTTCCCGAGATTCGTTTCCTGAAGACCAAGGAACAGGTGGCGTAAGGCGGGGCGCGATTGACCCGGATCCGTTCTACCGCAGCGGATATTTAACCCATAGTCCGACGCGGGTTTCGCGGGCGCGTTTTTCGGTGCGGCCGTAAACACCGGCCAACGCGGTATCGACATCCTGGCTTTTCTTGTCTGTCCGGTTCACGATTGCCCACCCGTTCTGCAGCATGGCGCGGCCGACATCGCCGACCTTGTTATTGGAACAGATGGCCAAGTCGCGGCGTTTCCTGCGTTTCACCTTGATGATGCAGACCAGTTCGCCGCCTTTGCCGATAAGCTGATCCAGGGCGGCGCGGGAAAACCAGCCGTCGGTGTTATCGAGATTAGGCGCCTCGATACCCCAAAGATCCAGCTTGATATTATTGACAATGATCGTATCGCCATTCGTTGCGATGGCGAGCCCCGATACCATGTCCCGCCTTGGCGCCGACGCCTTGGTTTCATCCGCGGTCTCGTTCGCGGCTTCCTTGCTGACGCAGCCGGTGAGAATGGAGAGCACCACCAATGGTGCGAAAATCGTGAGTTTTTTGTTCATAGGTAAATCTTTAATGAATTTACCGCGCCCGGCAAGAAAAAATCTTTCCCGTCTATGATCCGCTTCAGAGTCGTGCAGGCCGTTTTTCGACCAGAAACATGTATCGGTTCATGCTGAAAAAGTACGCACCCCCCGCGTGGAGCTCCCGTAAACCGGCGATCCAGGCCTTGCCGGCCTCTTTGGCGATGGCCCCCTGTTTCGCCGCGTAGAACGACATTGCCCGGGCCATGTGCCAGCCAAAATTTTCCGCATCGAACTCATGGTTCACGATCGTTTGGGCCTTGCATTCGATTAATTCGAACCCGGTGTCGTCGAGCAGGCGTCCCAGTTTACGGGGCAGGAATGGGTGAGCGCAATGTTTGGGCCAGGCCGCGCGGATTAGCGCCGTTGTCGCGTCGTCCGTGGAATTGAACAGAATTGTATCGGCGTCGGTAGCCATGATGACAGCGCGCCCGCCGGGCTTCAGGACGCGGTTGAGTTCGGCGAAGGCGAGGCCAAGATCGGGCACATATTCGTAAACCTGGGTCGAGATGGCGCGGTCGAAATGCGCGTCGGGCCAAGGCAGGGCGGTGGCGTCGCCGGTTACGATCTCGACATTGCCCAAATCCCGGCAGCGATGCCGCGCGATCGCCGTCATTGGTTCGCTTATGTCGATTCCAGCTCCCAATCCGGACGGCCCCACGGCCCCGGCGATATCGTGCAGCAGCAGGCCCGGCCCCGCCCCCACATCCAGCACCCGCTCGCCCGGACCGGGCGCCAACAGTTCCATCGCCACGGCGCGCGTGGCGGCGATATCGGACGTCAGATAGGACCGCTCGGTTTCAGCGGCTTCCTTCTCGTCGAACTCGATGGCTTTGCTCATTTCACATCTTCGCTTGCGGCCGGTCTCATCATCGCACCAGTTATATACGCTTGCAAAGAATACCGATTTTTACAGGAATAGGAGATATGATCGAGAACCGTTCGGCTTTGCGGCGCTCGGCCTGGTCGCCGCATTTCGGTTCGTCGGAATGACGCACGCCGCCGCCGTGGGTTGGCGGCTTTTGCCCCAACGCTAAAACGGGCAAGCTCTTGACAGTATGGGGACCGTCAGGGTGGCGATGATGATTCCCGGCGGCGGGCGCTCGCGCCAATCGCCTCCAAAAGCAAGGATAGGCGTCGGGGTCCTTGCGGCCCGGGCGAACAGGGTCAGTCGGCCTTGGCTGCCCGCGTTGTCTTTTTGGCTTTGGTTTTGGTTTTGGGGGCCTTTTTGGCCGCTTCGGCCAGGTCGGCGGCTTCCTTGTCGGCAGCCTGTTTGGCCAGTCGAAGAGCCCGCAGTTTGGCAACGTGTTTCGCTTCTTCCTGACGCGCTTGTTCCCTGTCCGAAAGGGCCTGTGCGTCTTTCTTCTGGATTGCGGCGAACTTTTCCTCGGCCTTCGATCTTACTGATTTCTGCATATTGGTAGTCCTCGGCTTTAGTTTGAGGCGTTACGGACTGAATGGTTCTTTCCGGAGCGCCGGCGGACCTTCTCGCGGGCTGGCGCGCATGGTCGGCGGCGGCACGGCGTATTGCGCCGTTTATCTTGTTGTTCGCCATTCTTATTTATGCCGAAGGGATGGCGGCGGAATTTGCCTGCCCACTTCCTTCGGTCCGCCAAGAATCGTTACGGGCCGTGTCGTCAACGGCGCACGGCAGCCGCCCCCAAACCGGTGGGGGCGGCGCCTGGGCGTAGTTTAGTCTACGATGGACAGGTTTTCGGCGGAAGATTTGCCGTTCTGTCCAGGCTGAAGCTCGTAGGAGACCTTCTGCCCTTCGTCAAGCGTGCTCAGTCCGGCGCGCTCGACGGCCGAAATGTGAACGAACGCATCATTCGAGCCGTCTTCCGGCTGGATGAATCCGAAACCCTTGGCGGCGTTGAACCATTTAACAGTACCAGTAGCCATAGTAATTACCTCTAACAGGAGTATTGATTCCGCTCCTCACAGCATGTGACGGGCGGTCGGTATAACGCTCACATTGTTAGGGGATATCTAAGCTAATCGGCGTACCGGCTGTTCAGGTAACACCAAACAAATGTAACACGTATGGGGGCTATATAGCGGATATTACCGAAAAATCAATGGTCTTTGAGGCTCGGCCTGGAAGTTGAAGGTCCACCCGACGCAGGCGAGCCCGCACGGGAGTGCCCATCCAAACGCGAAATTATAAATAAAAACTAACTTCTAACCGAATAATCCGTGAATTGAAATTTCAAGGAAGAAGGCAAATAGTTCAGGCTATAATTTTTAAGTTTCGGATTTATTGCACTCGGAAATAAAATTCTGGAAGTTTGCGGCTTTGAATATTTCATATCTCCAATGCCGGCGTGGAGTTTTAGCCAGATTCTTAGGCTCTACAGCGGCCAGACCCATAGCAGCATCGGGATCGACACCGCGACGACGATGATTTCCAGCGGCAGGCCCATGCGCCAGTAGTCGCCGAATTTGTATCCGCCGGGGCCCAGGATCAGGGTGTTGTTCTGGTGCCCGATGGGCGTCAGGAAGGCGCAGGAGGCGCCGATGGCAACGGCCATAAGGAAGCTGTCGGGATTGACCGACAGTTGCTTGGCGATGCTCACGGAAATCGGCGCCATGACCACGGCGGTCGCTGCGTTGTTCATGATGTCCGACAGGGTCATGGTGACGACCAGCACCAGGGTCAGGATCGCCCAGGCCGGCAGTCCGGCGGAGATATCGACCAGCCCGTTGGCGACCATGGCGGTGGCGCCGCTGGCTTCCAGCGCGCCGCCGACCGGGATCATCGCCCCCAGCAGCACGATCACCGGCCAGTCCACGGCGTCGTAAATTTCGCGCATCGGCACGATGTTGATCACCACCATCAGCGCCACGGCGGCGGCGAAGGCGGCGGGCAGGCTGACGATGCCGATACTGGCGGCGGCCACGGCGGCCACGAAAATGCCGACCGCCAGCAGGCCCTGGCGTTGGCGCTGGATCTGCAGGCCGCGTTCGGCCAGAGGCAGGCAGCCGATCGAGCCGATCACCGACGGCAGACGCTCCGGATCGCCTTCCAGCAGCAATACGTCGCCGGCGCGGAAGCGGAAGTCGCGCAGTCGGCCGCGGAAGGGCTGGCCCTGGCGCGATACCGCCAGCAGGTTGATGCCGTGCCGGCGGCGCAGCCGCAGCATCGCCAGGGTGCGGCCGATGATATGCGATTTCGGCAGGACCACCGCCTCGGTCAGCGCGATGTCGCCGCTTTCGGTCTTCGGCAGGGCGGCTTCCTTCTGGCGCTTCTTGACCAGATCCGCGGGATGCAGGTGCAGCACCGTATGCACCGCCGACAGCGCATCCGGCCCGGTTTCCAGCACCAGCACGTCGCCTTCCCGCACCACCTCCTTGCGGTGGCCATGCTCGATGCGGCGGTCGCCGCGGATCAGGCCCAGCAGGATGGCGTCATGCTCCTCGGCCAGGTCGTCGGCCTCGCTCAGCGTCTTGCCGACCAGCGGGCTCTTGGCCTCGACCACGGCCTCGCTGAGGTAGGATTCAATCTCGAACAACTCGCGCGCGGACATTTTGGCGCGCCGCGATTCGGGTACCAGCCGCCAGCCGATCAGTGCCACGAACAGGATGCCGGCCACCGCCGCCGCCCCGCCGACGGGCGTGAAATCGAACATGCTGAAGGGCTCGCCGGTGGTGTCGCCGCGATAGGTGGCGATGATGATGTTCGGCGGCGTGCCGATCAGGGTCACCAGCCCGCCCAGGATCGACCCGAACGACAGCGGCATCAGCAACAGCGCCGGCGACCGCGCGGCCCTGGCGGCCGACTGCAGCGCGGCGGGCATCAGCAGCGCCAGCGCCCCGACATTGTTCATCACCGCCGACAGCGCCCCGCCGATGGCGGCCAGCACGCCGACATGACGGGAGGTCGAGCCGTCCGAGGGGATCAGCTTGCCGATCGACTGGATGGCGCCGGAATTCTGCAGCCCCCGGCTGACGATCAGCACCAGCGCCACGGTGACGGTGGCCGGATGGCCGAAGCCGGAAAACATCTCGGCGAACGGCACGGTCCCCGCCAGCGTGGCGGCGATCAACGCCCCGAAGGCCACGACGTCATAACGCCACCGTCCCCACACGAACAGCACCAGCACGGCGAGGAGAAGGAATAAGAGAAATGTTTGATCATATGTCATGCGTGACAGGGTAGCATCCACGCGCCGCGGGGCAAGTGGGGGTGAGGCTTGCGTTGTTGGCGTGGCGTACTATTTTATTGGTCTGGTATACGATAAACTGGCGGGTAGAGAGACGACGATGGAGATGGATCCCAAGGACCTGCGGCGGGCGCTGGGTTGTTTTGCGACCGGCGTTACGGTGGTGACCGGGCTGGGCGCCGAGGGCGAGAAACTGGGCGTTACCGCCAGCTCGTTCAATTCGGTGTCGCTGGACCCGCCGCTGGTGCTGTTCAGCCTGAACCGGCGCGCCCATTCCATGCCGCATTTCCTGGATAGCGGGCATTTCGCGGTCAATGTGCTGCGCGAGGGGCAGGAGGAACTGTCTAACCGCTTCGCCACCCCGCTGGCCGACAAGTGGGACGGCATCGACTACGAAATATGGGATTTCGGCTGCCCGATCCTCAACGGCGCGCTGGCGGTCTTCGAATGCCAGACCCAATACACCTATGACGGCGGCGACCACGTGATTTTCGTCGGCGCGGTCGAGCGCATGCGCGCCGACCCCGACGGCCACCCACTGCTGTTTTATGGCGGGCGTTACCAGTCGCTGGAGAAGGCGCGGGCGTAGGCGCGCATTCCGCTTTCCGGTGGAGCGGGTCTGTGGCAGTCTGGCGCCATGATGGGCGATATCAAACAGAGCCGCGAGGTTTTCGTCCTTTTCGGGATCGCGGCAGTGTTTCTGGTGATTTCCGGGATCGGGCCGACCGACCGGGCGACCTGGTGGCTGGAGGTGGCGCCGGTTGTCGTCGGCATTCCGCTGCTGCTGTGGCTGCGGCCGCGTTTTCCCTTTACGCCGCTGCTCTATCGCCTGCTGTTCATCCATGCCTGCATCGTCATGCTGGGCGGCCACTATACCTATTCCCTGGTGCCGCTGGGCGATTGGGTACGCGACTGGTTCGACCTGTCGCGCAACAATTACGACCGCTTCGGCCATCTGGCTCAGGGCTTCATCCCGGCGATCCTGATGCGCGAGCTGCTGTGGCGTACCTCGACGCTGCGTGGCAGTCGCTGGCTGCCCTTCCTCGTGGTCTGTTTCTGCCTCGCCTTCAGCGCGGTTTTCGAAATGATCGAATGGTGGGTGGCCCTGATCATGGGCGGCTCCGCCGACGCCTTCCTGGCGCTGCAGGGTGACGTCTGGGACACCCAGTGGGATATGTTCCTGGCGCTCTGCGGCGCAATCGCCTCCCTGCTATTGCTGACCCGGATGCATGACCGGCAGTTGCGGCGAATCGTCGGCACACAAAACAAAAAGTGATGGCGCTGTATGCCTTGAGATGTGGTGAACCGGCACGATCGGTGATATGTTAAACATAACGGGAAGGACCTGTGCTCAGGTCCAACCAGCAATCAGCCGGTGGTGCGGAGCGCCGGTCAATTAGCAATGAAATAGACAATAGTGGGCACGGGCGAGGGGATAACCCTTCGTTCGTTTTCTGCTTCCTGGCGGGTCCCCGGCGGTCCGCAACGCCTCAGCCAATGGAGGTGAAAATGTTAGTCAAGGAAGCTATGCGGCTCGGAACCGAGTGGGTCGGACCCGAAACCGCGGTCACGGATATCGCCATGAGGATGCGCGACCTCTCGATCGGAAGTCTCGCGATATGCAGCGAAGGACGGCCGATCGGGATCGTTACCGATCGGGATATAGCGCTGCGGTGCTGTGCCGACGGGAAAGATCCGGCGAAGATCACCGCGGAAGAGATCATGACGAAGAACATCGCCTGGTGCTACGCGGACCAGAAAATCGAGGACGCCACCCACCTGATGGAGGAACGGCATATCCGGCGGCTTCCGGTTCTTGACCGGGGTGAAAAGCTGGTCGGTTTCCTCAGCGTCGACGATCTGTCGCGGAACGGTTCGTTCAGCCTGGCCGGCGAAGTAATCCAGGCGGCGGTCGCGCACTGATACGAGATTGGCGGGCGAGGGGATGGAGCGGGTGGCGGTCGCAAGGCCGCCGTCCGTTTTTGTTTGCGTCCGGTTAAGGCCGGTCGGCGAAAAGGCGGACGAATTCGAGGCGGCCTTCCTCGTTGAAGGCGAATTCCAGATACCAGGAATCGTGCCAGACCAGCTCGCCGTCGCGCCATTCGGGACAGCCGCTGAAGCTGTAGACGCCGTCATGCAGGTGTTCCGGGTCGGGCTCGCGGCCCAGCAGGGCGAGCGCCTCGGCCCGCTCAATGCCGGCCGCCAGGCCCGACGGCGTGGGCCAATGTGGCGAGCGCGCCTCGATCCGGTCGACGCGCCCGCGCACGATATCCACTTCCAGCCCGCCATAATGGTAGGTGTTCAGCACATAGCCGCCGCCGTCGTCCTCGCCGAACCCCCGGGTCAGTGAATTCGGCGAACCCAGCAGATGCAGCGCCGCCATGTCGTCATAGAGCTGAAGGCCGGCGACAGAGAATTCACTGGTCGCGACGCACTGGAACAGCGGTTCGTCCGGCAATACCCGCGCCAGGCGCAGAATGCCGCCGTCCTCCGCGCCGCGAACCGGCGCCGAAAGCCCGGCGGCGACAGTCACGGAAATCAGCAGGGACAACGATACAGAGCGGTAATTAATATGGTGCATGGGGTGAGACTACCCCCCAAAGTTGGCCGCATCATGGCCGAGTATCGTTAACGGGCCCCACGGTCAGGTCGCGCAGCCGACGCTGAACAGGCAGATGACCAGTTGCACCGGCGATGTCACCACGTCGAAGACCAGCGCGAAGGGCAGGGCGAGGATCCAGGCCGGCCGCGGCTCGACCTCGCGCAGCGCCAGATCGATCTCGACCACGGCTGAGCCGTCGAAAACAGGCGTGGCGGCGCGGTAGTACAGATCGCTGGACAAGTCGCCGGCGAATTCGAAGACGGTCGGGCCGGCGGGTTCGGCGGCAAACAGCACCGCCAGCGCATCGTTGCCGGCGAAGGCGAAGCTGTCCACGCCCAGGTCGCCCGGCTCCACATGCCGGACCGGAACGGCGGTCCATTCCGCCGGTGGCGTGGGGCAGGGGCCTTCGATCTCGGGGGCGGTCAGGTTGAATTCCGGCTCGGCGGCCTTCGTTCGGTATAGTTTAGGCGCATCGGCGGTCCCGGTTTCGTACAGGTCCGCCGGAAAGACGATGCTGTAGGCAGCGCCGGGGAACAGCATGGCCATGTTTTCCGAGCGTTCGGCCGGTGTCCCGATGACGCAAATCCGCAAAGTCCCATCCGCCTCGCGCCAGGCCGCCGTTACCTCTGAGACATAATCCATGCCTCGCGCCTCGTCGCCCCAGGGCCGGATGTTCTGTGCGGTGTTGTAGGTCGCGCAGCCGGAAAGCGTGCTCAGGCAAATCGCGGCAAGAATCATGCGCAGCAAAACGGACCCTCCTCAACGCGTTATAGGAAACGGCGTGTGGTTTCGAGTTTTGCGGGAAAGTCTTAAGATATAATCAATAACGGCAGGGTGAGGGGGGCTGGAGAGTTCGCTCGAGCCAGCCCCTACCGCCCCACCGCGTACCCCTGCATGCCGCGCGGGTTGGCGGCCGCCTTTAGCAGGCCGTCTTCCTTTTTGGCGGCGGTCAGTCGGCCTTCGGACCAGTCGAGGCCGACCTCTACCTCGTGGCCGCGGCGGCGTAGCTCGGCCACCACGCCGGCGTCCCAGCGGCCTTCCATGACGAGGGCGCCGGGGCGCGTCTCGCGGGGATAGAACGAACTGGGGAAATGCTCGGTGTGGAACGAGGGGATGTCGATCGCCTCCTGCAGGTTCAACCCGTGATGCAGATGGCGCAGCAGGAAGATCAGCTGCCACTGGTCCTGGCTGTCGCCGCCGGGCGTGCCGAAGGGCATCCAGGCCTCGCCGCCGCGCAGCACGAAGGACGGGGTCAGGGTGGTGCGCGGGCGCTTGCCCGGCGCCAGGCTGGCCGGCAGGCCTTCCTCGAGCCAGAACATCTGGGCGCGCGAACCCAGGGCGAAGCCTAGCTCAGGGATCAGGGGCGAGCTTTGCAGCCAGCCGCCGCTGGGCGTGGCCGACACCATGTTGCCCCAGCGGTCGATGATGTCGAGATGGCAGGTGTCGCCCTTGACAACGCCGTTGGGCCGCGTGCCGGGGGCGGCGTCTACCGAGCCATAACGCGCCACCGTGGGTTCGCCGGCGCCGGCGACCATCGGAGTGACGGTGCGGCCCTCGGTCAGGAAATCGGCCAGCTTGGGTTGGCGGCCACCGGGCGCGCCGGGGCGCTGCTCCAGCGAGGCCCGCTCGCCGATCAGCGCGCGGCGTTCGTCGGCGTAAGGCTTGCTCAGCAGGTCGGCCACCGGCACGTCGACGAAATCCGGATCGCCATACCAGGCCTCGCGGTCGGCATAGGACAGTTTCATGGATTCGGTGACGGTGTGCACGAAGTCCGCGCCCAGCGGGTCCATCGCTGCCACGTCCACCTCCGCCAGTAGCGCCAGGCTCTGCAACAGCGCCGGCCCCTGGCTCCAGGGGCCGCATTTGCAGATTGTGTGGCCGTGATAGTCCAGGGTCAGCGGGTCTTCGTAGGTCGCGCGCCAGCCGGCCATGTCGTCGCCGGTTAGCACGCCCTTGTGGTGCTCGCCGCTGGCGTCCAGCACCTCGTTTTCGCGGCAGTAGCGGTCGATCGCCTCGGCGATGAAGCCCTCGGCCCAGATGCGCCGCGCTGCCTCAACCTGTTCGGTGCGGTCGGCGGACGCGGCCCTGGCCTCGTCGATCAGCCGCCGCCATGTTGCTGCCAGCGCCCTGTTGGCCAGCAGGGTCCCCGCCTTGGGAAGTTTCCCGCCCGGCAGCCATTGTGCGGCCGAGGTCGGCCATTCGGCGCGGAACAATTCCTCAACCGTCTCGATGGTCTCGATGATGCGCGGCACCAGCGGCACGCCGTTTTCCGCATAGCCGATGGCCGCCTCGAACACTTCTTCCAGGCGCATCGTGCCATGGTCGCGCAGCATCAGCATCCAGGCATCGAAGGTGCCGGGAATGCAGGTGGCCAGTAGGCCGGTCCCCGGTACGATCTCCAGCCCCAGGTCGCGGTAATGGCCGATGGTCGCGCCGGCGGGCGCCGTGCCCTGGCCGCAGATGACCTTGGTCTCGCCGGTTTTAGCCGAGTGCATGATCAGCGGCATGTCGCCGCCCGGTCCGTTCAGGTGCGGCTCGGCCACCTGCAACACTATCCCGGCGGCCACCGCCGCATCGAAGGCGTTACCACCGCGCTCAAGGATGCCCATGCCGGCGGCCGAGGCCAGCCAATGGGTCGAGGCGACGACACCGAAGGTGCCGAGAATTTCGGGGCGGGTGGTGAACATGTGGCGGGACTCCGTGTGCGAAAAGAGCCGCGATGTTACTCGGTATGGCATTCGGCGCAAGCCTCTTGAGCGGGCGCGCCGTGGCGGTCGCGGATATCCAGCTTGCGCCAGCGGGCGGAAAAAGGCATTTTCGCGCCTTGCCGACGGCATCTTGCGTGGCGGCTTTGGGGCCAGGGTAATTTTTGGGCATGAACGACAGCAACGACAATCGCATCTATCTGTTCGACACAACGCTGCGCGACGGGGCGCAGACCCAGGGTGTCGACTTCACCGTGGCCGACAAGGTCGCCATCGCGAAGGCGCTGGACGAACTCGGGCTGGATTATGTCGAGGGCGGCTGGCCCGGCGCCAATCCCACGGACGATGCCTTCTTCAATGACCCGCCCGAGATGAAAAACAGCAAGCTTGTCGCCTTCGGCATGACTCGCCGTCCGGGCCGCAGCGCGGAGAACGATCCGGGCCTCGCGCCCTTGCTCAGCGGAACGGCCGCCGCGGTCTGTCTCGTCGGCAAGAGCTGGGATTTCCATGTCGACGTGGCGCTGGAAATTCCGCGTGAGGAAAATGTTTCCATGATCGCCGACTCGATCGCCCTGTCGAAGAACCGCAAGGGCGAGGCGATGTACGACGCCGAACATTTCTTCGACGGCTACAAGGCGAATTCGGACTATGCGCTCGAATGCATCAAGGCGGCTTATGATTCCGGCGCGCGCTGGGTGGTGCTGTGCGACACTAACGGCGGAACGCTGCCGCACGAGATTGAGCGCATAGTGGCCGAGGTTACGGCTCATGTTCCCGGCAGCCATCTAGCGATCCATGCCCATAACGATACCGAAAACGCCGTCGCCAACAGCCTGGCTGCGATCCGCGCCGGGGCGCGGCAGATCCAGGGCACCCTGAACGGGCTGGGCGAGCGCTGCGGCAACGCCAATCTCTGCTCGCTGATCCCCACCCTGGTGCTGAAGCTGGGCTACGAGACCGGCGTAACGGAGGAAGGCCTGCGCAGGCTGACCCATGTTTCGCGCCTGCTGGACGACCGGCTGAACCGTATTCCCAATCGCCACCAGGCCTATGTCGGCGAGGCCGCGTTCGCCCACAAGGGCGGGCTGCATGTATCGGCCATAGTCAAGGACCCGACCACCTACGAACATATCGACCCGTCGCTGGTCGGCAATCGCCGCCATGTGGTGGTGTCGGACCAGGCGGGCCGCGCCAACATCCTGACCCGGCTGGGCGAGATCGGCGTCGAGATCGACCCCAGGGACAAGCGCGTCAACCGGCTGGTCGAGATCGTCAAGGAGCGGGAATATGACGGCTATTCCTATGACGGCGCCGAGGCCAGCTTCGAACTTCTGGTGCGCAAGATGCTGGGTGAGGTGCCGGAGTATTTCAAGCTGGTCCGCTTCCGGGTGATGGACGACCGGCGCTGGAACGCGCGCGGCGAACTGGTAACCGAATCCGAAGCGACGATCACGCTGGAGGCCGGCGGCGAGCAGATGATGACGGTGGCCGATGGCAACGGCCCGGTCAACGCGCTGGATACGGCCCTTCGCAAGGCGCTGAAGCCGCTTTATCCGGACCTCGAAGACATGCATCTGATCGATTATAAGGTGCGCATTCTCCCCCCCCGCGCCGAAAGCACCGGCACCGACGCGGTTACCCGGGTGATGATCGAAAGCACCAACGGCGCCGGCGAGCGCTGGTCGACGGTCGGCGTGTCGGCCAATATTATCGATGCTTCATACGGCGCGTTGCGCGATGCCATTACCTACAAGCTCTATCGCCAGGGCGTCGCCGGGAGGGCGGAATCATGAGGTCACTGTTTCTTTCCGTCCTGCTGTTGGCGTCTGCCGTGGCGCCGGCCTGGGCCCAGCAGCCCACGCCGGAATCGGTTTTAGCGGCCTATGACTCATTGATGGGCGAGGCGGGGCAGCGCGACGTCTATGCCTTGCCGCCCAGCCGCTATTGGCGCGCCGCCGCGCCGCAGCGCATTGTCGTCAGCGGCGGCCGCGAATTGAATCCGGCCGCGGCCCTGACCGCCATCGCCGGCGATTTTTCCGCCGCCACCGGGTTGGAGGTCGCCGTCAGCGCGGTTCCCGAGGCCGGGTTGCCGGAAGCGCGGGAACTCAACAGCCTTTACATTGTGATTGCCGGCCGGCCGCTGGGCACGCGTCTGGCGACCGAAGCCGGCGTGAACAGCGAGATGCGAGACCGCTTCCATGACGGGCGCTGGCCGGCCCTGGTTACGTTCCGGCGCAACGACCTGACTGGCCGGGCCGCGCGCAGCGGAGTCGTCATTATCGCAGACGACCTGCCAACGGCCGAGATCGAGGCGTTCCTGGACGTATCCGTGGTCTGGGCCATGGGCGGCGCCAGCCTGGGCGAGGAACTGGGTATCCTGGAAAAGCCGGGTGGCCGGCCGGGGCTCACCGAACTCGGCAAACAGGTCTTCGCCCTGATGTACCATCCCGACCTGTATACCGGCATGAAGCTGGACGAGGCGCGCGGTAAGGCGCGGAATATCCTCGGCCTGACGGAGTAGGCTTGTGGCGGGCACCGACTCAACGCAGGAATCGCAGATTTCCGGCGCCGGCCCGGCGATTATTCTGGTGCGCCCGCAATTGGGCGAGAATATCGGCGCCTCGGCCCGCGCCATGCTGAATTGCGGGCTGACCGACTTGCGCATCGTCAACCCGCGCGATGGTTGGCCCAGTCCGCAGGCGGTGCGGGCGTCCTCGGGCGCCGATGTGGTTATCGAAAACGCCCGCATATACGATACCACCGAGGCCGCCATCGCCGGTCTTGAACGGGTCTTCGCCAGTTCGGCGCGGCCGCGCGACATGGTAAAGCCGGTGATGACGCCGGAGGGCGCCGCCAGGGAAATGCGCCGGGCCGAGGCCGGGGGTTCGCGCTGTGGCGTGCTGTTCGGGGCCGAGCGCATGGGGCTGGAAAACGAGGATGTGGTGCTTGCCGACACCCTGATCGAGGCGCCGCTGAACCCGGCCTACAAGTCGCTGAACCTGGCCCAGGCAGTGCTGCTGGTCTCATGGTCCTGGTTCCGCCTGGCCGACGAGACGCCGGAGTACCGGCTGGAGTTGGGCGGGACCCGCCCGGCCACCAAGGATGAACTGGTGAACTTCTTCACCCGGCTGGAAGACAAGCTGATCGAAAGCAACTTCCTGTACCCCGAGAAAAAACGCCCCGCCATGATCCGCAACATCCGCAACATGTTCCAGCGCATGGCCCTGACGGAGCAGGATCTGCGGACATTGCACGGCATTGTGGTCAGCCTGTTTAAATATCGCGGAGGCAAGTAGGGGGATCTAATGAGCGGCTTCAAACCCCTTGCAATAGACTTGGCGGCCAAGGACTTTTTACCAGCGCAGTTTGCAGCCGATGCCGCAGATGTCCTCAAGGACAACGATCGGGTCGAAGTCGAGCCGACGCCGGCCGGACTGGTATTGTACGCGGTCTGGGAATTCGACATGGAACACGCTATCGAGGAACTGCGGGAGGTTCTCGGCCTGGAGATCGAGCATGGGCCACCCCAAATTCTGTATCGCGAACAGCCTCGGCTACTCGAGCCGATAATGCGCGTCCGCCTGTCCGTTCCCGAAGACAGCGTTGGGGAGGTGATCGGTGCCCTCAGCCGTTGCCGCGCTATGGTTAAGGATGTTGAGGGTGGTGATGATGGCGTTTGCAGGGTCGACAGCCTTGTTCCTCTCGCTAATATTTTCGGTCGCTCCTATATTTGGATGCAACTGACCAAAGGTGAGGCAAAGATAGACGTTGATTTTCACGGTTATGAACCGGTTCCCCCACACGAACCGGAACCGGATCCGAGTCAGCCCTCAGCGGTTGCTCTGAGCGTCCGGAGGACGGTTTAGGCGCCGGGATAAGGACGGCAGTGAGAAAACCACCCGCCATGATCCGCAACATCCGTAACATGTTCCAGCGCATGGCCCTGACGGAGCAGGATCTGCGGACATTGCACGGCATTGTGGTCAGCCTGTTTAAATATCGGGGGTAGCCACGCGGTTTGCCGCCGCGCGCCGTCTGTATATCATCGAGCCGATATCTTTCGAGATCGAGCGGCCGTTCCATTGGCCGGCACCCCGCCCGCGGGAACCGGTCCGTCCTCTTCAGGGCCAAACATGGCTGCGGCTCAAATCCAGTTTTTGCCCGAACGCATACCGGTTCCGCCGCCAGCCGCGGTGCCGGCGGGCCGGTCTGATCGGGGCGGTAATATGGATGTTTTTGGGGAAATTCGAATGCGACTGACATTCATTAAGTATTAAAGAATGAGGCATATTTTATGCGGGCATGAAATTTTATGCGGGCATAAAAAATGAGGGGTTGAAAATGAATATTAAGAAATTTTTCAAGATCGATTTTTCCGCGCGCGGTTTTATTGCCGACCGTGCAAGGTCGGCCATGGCGTTCATTATTGTGGGCAGCCTTGCGTCCGTCCTGCCTGTGAGTTTTGCCACGGCGAAGGAAGCTGCTTTTCAGTTACGCAACGGCAACAGCGACATGTATCTCGCGGTGCAGGGGGCTGCCAAAAACGACGGTGGCAACGTGGTGCAGTGGGCCGATGTCGGGCAGAAGGACGCCATCTGGATCTTCGAGAAACAGGGCAAAAACGTTTTCAAGATCAGAAACGCCGACAGCGGCCTGTATCTGGCGGTTGCCGGTAATTCCAAGGCCCAGGGCGGCAACGTCATCCAGTGGCGCGACGTCGGCCAGCCCGACCTGTTGTGGAAACGGGAAAAGGCCAGGGGCAATAACTGTTTCAAGTACAAGAACCAGAACAGCGGCCGGTATCTGGCGGTTGCCGGTAATTCCAAGGCCCAGGGCGGCAACGTCATCCAGTGGAGCGATGCGGGCCAGCCCGATCTGGTCTGGTGTCGGAAAAAGGTCAAGAATTTCGACTCGAACGTCGCCGCTGCGCCGGCGCCCGACAAGAATCGGGATAATAATGCCCCCGAATCCGTGGACGATCACTACAAGATGCGCAACGGCAATAGCAACATGTATCTCGCGGTTCAGGGTGCTCCCAAAAACGACGGCGGCAACGTGGTGCAGTGGGCCGATGTCGGGCAGAGAGATGCCCTGTGGATCTTCGAGAAACAGGACAGGGACGTTTACAAGATCAGGAATGCCAACAGCGGCCTGTATCTGGCGGTTGCCGGTAATTCCAAGGCCCAGGGCGGCAACGTCATCCAGTGGCGCGACGTCGGCCAGCCCGACCTGTTGTGGAAACGGGAAAAGGCCAGGGGCAATAACTGTTTCAAGTACAAGAACCAGAACAGCGGCCGGTATCTGGCGGTTGCCGGTAATTCCAAGGCCCAGGGCGGCAACGTCATCCAGTGGAGCGATGCGGGCCAGCCCGATCTGGTCTGGTGCCGCAAGAAAATGAACCCGAAAAAGGTTGCCAAGGCAACGGCCGCCACTCCGGCCGCGCCTCGCGCTGTAGCCCAGGCTCCTGCGCCAGCCCCAGCTCCGGCCCCGGCGCCAGCTCCGGCCCCGGCGCCAGCTCCGGCCCCAGCCCCAGATCCGGCCCCGGCGCCAGCTCCGGCCCCGGCGGCGGGCGCGATCCCGGCGGGTGCCTTCAAGCTGCGCAACGGCAACAGCAACCTGTTTCTGGCGGTGCTTGGCGCCAACAAGGGTAATGGTGGCAACATCGTGCAGTGGAACGACATTGGCCAGAGGGATATTATCTGGACCTTCGAACCCCAGGCCAACGGCGCGGTGAAGCTGAAAAACCTGAACAGCGGCCTTTATATGGCGGTGGCGGGTAGATCCAGAACACAGGGCGGCAATATAATCCAGTGGCAGGATGTCGGCCAGCCCGACCTGCTGTGGTACAGAGTCCCCTCCGGCAGGCCCGGCTGCGTGAAGTTCAAGAATGCCAACAGCGGCATCTTTCTGGCGGTTTCCGGGAACTCCAGGGCCGCCGGCGGCAATGCCATACAATGGGGCGACGTCGGGCAGCCCGACCTTGTCTGGTGCCTCCAGAACGTGGCCGCGGGTAGCGCCGCAGCGGCCCCGGCCCCGGCTCCGGCGGCGGGCGCGATCCCGGCGGGTGCCTTCAAGCTGCGCAACGGCAACAGCAACCTGTTTCTGGCGGTGCTTGGCGCCAACAAGGGTAATGGTGGCAACATCGTGCAGTGGAACGACATTGGCCAGAGGGATATTATCTGGACCTTCGAACCCCAGGCCAACGGCGCGGTGAAGCTGAAAAACCTGAACAGCGGCCTTTATATGGCGGTGGCGGGTAGATCCAGAACACAGGGCGCCAATATAATCCAGTGGCAGGATATCGGCCAGCCCGACCTGCTGTGGTACAGAGTCCCCTCCGGCACGCCCGGCTGCGTGAAGTTCAAGAATGCCAACAGCGGCATTTTTCTGGCGGTTGCCGGGAACTCCAGGGCAGCCGGCGGCAATGCCATACAGTGGGGCGATGTCGGACAGCCAGACCTGATCTGGTGTCTTAAATAGGCTCAATGACGCCAAGGGCCGGATTCAGGATGAATCCGGCCCTCGGCCGCAACATTGGCGCCAGGGTAACGGTCTGGCGAATTTCCGGATTGCACGGCATGTGCGCCGCCATGTTCCCTTGATATGGGTCATGGCGGCCGCCGGCGTTAACCGGTACCGGTAGTAGGGGTTTCCCTGCAGGCCCTGACTTGTGGCGGGCGGCGCCAGAACCGGTACGCAAAATGTCCGACGGTTTCATCCACGGTTTCGACAAGGCCATCGCGGAGGTCTTTGGGCTGCCGGTCTATTGGTACGGGGGCGCCTATACGCTTGGCTTCCTGGGGGTATTCGCCTGGTTCGCCTTCAGGCGATCGCGGCTCGGCTGGCCGATGGCCCATGTGTTGGATGTCAGCATATTCCTGGCGGTCGGCGTGCTGCTGGGTGGGCGCATCTTCGATATCCTGGTCTACGAGTTCGGATACTACGCCGAACATCCCTGGCAGGCCCTGAACTGGTGGCGCGGCGGGCTGGCGTCGCACGGGGTGATACTGGGCGGGTTCCTCAGCGTTCTTATTTTCAGCAGGCTGCGAGGACAGCCGCTGTTGAAGGTGACCGACGAACTTGTGGTCCCCGTCGCATTCCTGATGGCTGTCGGGCGGCTGGGGAATTTTATCGAGGGCGGCGTCATCGGCACGGTGACGACGATGGCATGGGGCGTGCATTATCCGGACCTGGAAGGCGCGCGCCATCCCGTTGCCCTTTATGAAAGCCTCAAAAACCTGTTGATCGCGCCCGTCGCCGCGGGGGTGCTGAAGTGGTTTCCCGCGGGCCGCGGCGTCGCGACCGGACTATTCGTTCTGTTATACGGCGGATTGCGTTTCGGGGTGGATCTGCTCAGGGATTATGAGGCCGACTTCCTCGGTCTCGATACCGGGCAATATTTCAACCTGGTAATGGCGTTCCTGGGAATCGGCCTTATAATCTGGTCCTTGCGGCGCCCCGTAGCGCCGAATGGCGCGCAGGTCGGCGCGCCGGCCATTGCCGGCAGACGGATTGGTCTGATCCGCCCGCTGGTCTTTGCCGTCCTCTGCCTCTACCCGCTGGGCATCCCGACGAGTTGGACCCAGATCAATATCGAACAGAAACGTCAGAACCAGCAATCTGAGGCGGGCGCGCCAGGATGGCTGATCGACGCCAGCGTTACGGCGCGTCGCAAGCCTGCGTTTCGAACGCGGCCGGCAGGGTGATTTCGATCAGCTCGGCGTCGTCGGAATGGGCGATTTTCGCGGTGGCGGATGCCGGGCGGCTGGTGGACGCAGGAGCCGGGCCGCAGCGTCACCTCGCCGTGGCCCTCATACTCGAACTTGAACCAACCCTTCAGGATATAGATCATCTGAAAATCGACCGTATGGGTATGCCATTGCGGCATCGGCTCCCCGCCGGGCCGCGTGCGGATCACATGCACCCCGACGCGGCCCTTGGTCGCATCCCTGATCCCCAGGTCGCGATATTCGAAAAAGGCGCGCAAACCCCTGGCCTCGAACGCCGTGTCCCCCGCATGAACCACGGAAAATCCCTCGGGCGGTTTAGTGTCGGTTGATGTATCGCTCATTCACTGTCCTCCATTTTTTTTCAGGATAGCATGGATTTCCTTCTGCTGTGCGCGGCTTAGGCTTGACACAGCCGCCGCAGGCGCTATCACTGCCGCCGCGAGACGCATTGAGTAATTTCCAGGGAACCATCAGCCATGAGCATGGCATTCGTTTTTCCCGGCCAGGGGTCGCAGGAAGTCGGCATGGGCAAGGCGTTGGCCGACGCCTTTGCGCCGGCGCGCGAAGTCTTTCAGGAGGTCGATGACGCGCTGGGCCAGAACCTCTCGAAACTGATGTTCGAGGGACCGGACGACGAACTGCGCCTGACCGAGAACGCCCAACCCGCGCTGATGGCGGTTTCCATGGCGGTGATGCGCACGCTGGGCGCCGAGGGCGGATTTAGCCTCGACGGCAAGGTGGATTACGTGGCCGGTCATTCGCTGGGCGAATATTCGGCGCTGGCCGCCGCCGGGGCCTTTAGCCTGGGCGATGCGGCGCGGCTGCTGAAGACTCGCGGTCGCGCCATGCAGGAAGCGGTGCCGGTGGGCGAGGGCGCGATGGCCGCGCTGCTGGGGCTGGACCTGGACGTGGCGCGTGAAGTCGCGGAGGCGGCGGCCCAGGGCGAGGTTTGCCAGGCGGCAAACGACAATGCGCCGGGCCAGGTGGTGGTCAGCGGCCATACCGCGGCCGTCGAGCGCGCGCTGGAGATCGCCAAGGAGAAGGGTGCCAAGCGCGCCCTGTTGCTGCCGGTCAGCGCGCCGTTCCATTGCTCGCTGATGGCGCCGGCTGCCGATGTCATGGCCGAGGCGCTGGAAAAAACCGAAATCAGCGCGCCGGTGGTGCCGCTGGTCGCCAATGTCACGGCCGAATCGGTAGTTGATCCCGATACCATTCGCCGCCAGCTTGTCGAACAGGTGACTGGCGCCGTTCGCTGGCGCGAAAGCGTGCTCTATATGAAGGACAAGGGCGTGGACAGGCTTGCCGAGGCCGGCGCCGGCAAGGTGTTGTCTGGCTTGGCGCGGCGCATCGATCGCGAACTCACCGGGGTCGCGCTGAACGGTCCCGAGGACATTGAGGAATTCCTCAAATCGGTATAATTTTCATTCGGGACTTGTTGTCGCAGCGCTCTGCGGCTAAGGAACCATTAATTAATTTAGTTTAGGGACGGCGCTTATGTTTGATCTTTCCGGAAAATGCGCCCTGGTCACCGGCGCGTCGGGCGGCATCGGCAGCGCGATTGCCAGGGCGTTGCATGCCCAGGGCGCGACCGTGGCCCTGTCGGGCACGCGCGCGGATGCGTTGGCGGCGGTGGCGGCGGAATTGGGCAATCGCGCCCATGTGACCCCGGCCAACCTGGGCGACGCCGCGGCGGCCGACCAACTGGCGAAGGATGCCGAGGAAGCCATGGGCGGCCTGGATATCCTGATTAACAATGCCGGCATGACCCGCGACAATCTTGCGATGCGCATGAAGGACGAGGACTGGCAGGCCGTCCTGGACGTCAATCTGACGGCGGCCTTCCGTCTGTCGCGCGCGGTGCTGCGCGGCATGATGAAGAAACGCTGGGGCCGGATTGTCGGCATTACCTCGGTGGTCGGCGTCACCGGCAATGCGGGACAAGCCAACTATGCGGCCTCGAAGGCGGGCATGATCGGCATGTCCAAATCGCTGGCCCAGGAAGTCGCCAGCCGCGGCATCACGGTCAACTGCCTGGCGCCCGGCTTCATCGCGACACCGATGACCGAAGCGCTGACCGAGGACCAGCAGGCGAAGATCAACGCTTCGATCCCGGCGGGCCGCATGGGAACATCGGACGAAATCGCCGCCGGCGTGGTCTATCTGGCCAGCGACGAGTCGGCATATATTACGGGCCAGACCTTGCATATCAATGGTGGAATGGCGATGATATAATCGGTGCGCGAGGGGCTGCGGCGCACCGTTCATGGCCATGGCGACATGGCAGGTAACGCAGTCGATTTTGGGGGCTTGCGGCACGGGCCTAGTTGAGGCTTTATTAGATCCGTACGGTATTGGGGGCAATCGGCCCTCCGGCTCTTTTATTTTGAGAGGTTTGAAAACATGAGTGACATCGCAGAACGCGTTAAGAAAATCGTCGTTGAGCATCTCGGCGTTGACGATTCCAAGGTTTCCGACGGCGCCAGCTTTATTGACGATCTGGGCGCGGACAGCCTTGATACCGTTGAGCTGGTCATGGCATTCGAGGAAGAGTTCGGCTGCGAGATTCCCGACGATGCCGCAGAGAAGATCCTGACCGTTAAGGACGCGATCAGCTTCATCGAAGAAAACAGCTGAGCAATCCTTTCCGACCGTTCAGCAACTTTCCCATCGGAGCAATCCCATGAGACGCGTCGTCGTCACCGGGCTCGGTATTGTCAGCCCTCTGGGCGTCGGGGTGGACCATGTCTGGGGCCGGCTAACCGCCGGCGACTCGGGCATTGTCGCCATCGACAAGTTCGACACTTCCGATTTGCCGTCGAAAATCGCGGGACAGCTTCCCCCTGGGCCCAAGGCCGAGGGGGAGTGGACCGCCGACGAGTGGGTCGAGCCCAAGGACCAGCGCAAGATGGATCCTTTCATCACCTATGGCATCGCCGCGGCGGCCATGGCGTTCGAGGATTCGGGCTGGTCGGCGAATAGCGACGAGGAACGCTACCGCGCCGGCGCACTGATCGGGTCGGGTATCGGCGGCCTGTCGGGAATTGCTGAAGGTTCTATCACCCTGCATGAACGCGGGCCTCGCCGCATCAGCCCTTTCTTCATCCCGGCCAATCTGATTAATCTGGTCTCCGGCCAGGTATCGATCCGGCACGGGCTGATGGGGCCAAACCATGCGGTGGTAACGGCCTGTGCGTCCGGCACCCATGCCATCGGCGACGCCGCGCGGCTGATCATGCTCGACGATGCCGACGTGATGGTGGCGGGTGGGGCCGAGGCCGCGATCTGCCGCATCGGCATTGCCGGATTCGCGGCGGCCAGGGCGCTTTCCACCGGCTTCAACGATACGCCGTCAAAGGCCTCGCGCCCGTGGGACAAGGGCCGCGACGGATTTGTCATGGGCGAGGGCGCCGGCATGGTTATCCTGGAAGAGCTTGAACATGCGAAGAAACGTGGCGCGCATATTTATTGCGAGATCGTCGGCTACGGCATGTCCGGCGACGCCTATCATGTCACCAGCCCGCCGCCAGACGGTAACGGTGGTTACCGGGCAATGCAGGCGGCGTTGAAACGCGCCGGGATGAACCCGGAAGATATCGATTATATCAACGCCCATGGTACCTCGACGCCTGTCGGCGACGAGATCGAGTTGGGGGCGGTCAAACGCATGTTCGGCGACCACGCCTACGAACTGACCATGTCGTCGACCAAGTCGGCAATCGGGCATCTGCTGGGCGCGGCCGGCGCGGTGGAGGCGGTGTTCGCTATCAAGGCTCTGGAAACCGGTGTTGCCCCGCCGACGATCAATCTGGATGACCCGTCGGACGGCTGCGATATCGATCTTGCCGCCAACCAGGCCAGGGAACGCAAGATCGACGTGGCCCTGTCCAATTCCTTTGGTTTCGGCGGCACTAATGCGTCGCTGATCGTCTCCAGGTTCAAATGACGGCGTGGCCCGCATCGCGCCTGGTATCTTGCCGGCTTTTCTGAAATCCAAGATTTTTATCGCGCTGATCGCTGTCCTGGCGCTCGGCGCGGGCTTAGCCATCGGTGGCGCGCGCTGGGCATTGCAGCAGGTCGAGATGCCTGGACCGCTGGCCGCCAAGCAGGTCCTTGTCGTGCCGAAGGGCGCCGGCATGAGCCAGATCGCCGGTAAACTGGAGGCGGTCGGCATTATCGCCGACGGTAGGCTGTTCAAGCTCTATGCGCGCTACCGCAAACTCGATTCCAGCCTGCATGCGGGGGAATACGAGTTCGAACCGGGCGTCAGCATGGAAGCCGTGCTGACCCAGCTCGCCGCCGGCAAGACGGTGCTTCGTTTCGTCACCATTCCCGAGGGGTTGACCAGCCGCGAGGCCGTCGCCCTGATCGCCGCCGCGCAAGGCATGAAAGGCATCGCAAATCTGCCGCCCGAGGGCTCGCTTCTGCCGGAGACCTATACCTTCATGCTGGACGAGAACCGCGCGGCGCTGGTCGGGCGCATGCAGGGCGCCATGAAGGAAACCATGGCGGAACTCTGGCCCAAGCGTGCGAAGGACCTGCCGATCAAAACGCCGGAGGAGGCGATTATTCTGGCATCCATCCTCGAGAAGGAAACCGGCCAGAACGATGAGCGCGAGCGCGTCGCGGGTGTCTTCATTAATCGCCTGAATCGGGGCATGCCGTTGCAATCCGACCCCACGGTGACCTACGCCATTACCAAGGGCGAACGCGAACTGGGCCGGCCGTTGCGCTTCAAGGATCTCGAATTTAAGGATCCTTATAATACATACTACGTTAACGGCCTGCCGCCGGGGCCGATCTGTAATCCCGGCCGTGCCGCGATCGCCGCGGTGCTGAATCCGATGGAGACGAAGGATATCTATTTCGTCGCCGACGGCACCGGCGGCCACGCCTTCGCCGAGACCCTGGTCGAGCATAACCGCAACGTCGCCAAGTGGCGCAAGATTATAAAAGAAGAACGCCGCAAACTGCGCCAGCAACAGCAGAACCAGCAACAGTAAATTCAGGCGTCCGGGCCAATATCCAGCCGCGCCGCGCCCAGGATGGCGCCGGGGCCGGGTTGCTGGAGCCAGACCGCGACGCCGCCTTTCTCGCCCGGCAGCGGCAGGGGCGCGCGGATTTCACGCGTTTCGCCATCCCAGCTTCCCAGCAATTCCAGATGCCGCGCGATGTTGGTGTCGACCAGGATCGCGCCCCGGTTTTCGCCTCGCGTCACCTTGGTTTCGTGGGCGCCGCTGTAACGCGCCAGCCAGATGTGCAGCGGCGCGTTCAGTTTAGCCGCTGGCAGGGTCACGACCACATCGCCGGCCTCGCGCCGCAGTGTCACGGGAATGCGGTCGCCGGCATGCCCCATGCTGGCAATCATTGCGTTGGCGACCTGGACGCGATCCGAACCCACCATGTCATGCTTGCCATCCACCACCATCTGCGGCGTATAGGGATAGCCGCGCCCCAGTACCTTGGCATAGCTGTACTGGCGTTCCGTTGCCCAGTCGGTGGCGAACGGGTCTTTCCAGCCGATATAGTCCCAGTAAGTGATGTGAAACGCGATCGCGATGACGTCGTCCCGCTCCGCCAGTTCGCGCAGGAATGCATCGGCCGGCGGGCAGGAGGAACAGCCCTGCGAGGTGAAAAGTTCTATTACGGTCGGCGGCGTATCCGCCGCAGCCAGCATATTCCCGGCGGCGCCAAAACCCGTCAGCGCGGCCAGGATGGAAATTGCGAGGGTCTTGTTCATGCCGCGCAGACTACCGCCCCGGGCCAAGGACAGGCGATTCACGCCGTTTCACATTGATGTGAGCGAGAGGGGTGGTGGTTATATTACAGACGCCGGGGCAGGTATCGGCAGAGCCAGGCCAGGCTCGCCATGGCGGCGCCGCCGACCAGGAACACGGCGGGCAGTTCGAAGGCCTTGAGAAGGATCGCGAAGACGCCCGGGGGCGCTGTCTGCGAGACGCCGCGGAAGGTGTTGTAGACGGTGGTCATCTCCGGGCGTTCATGCGGGTGCACGGCGCGCAGGAAGGGCACATTGCCGGCGGCGTCGATGATGCCGGCCGCGATAGCGCCCAGCAGCAGCGCGGCGACTCCCGCCTGACCGTCCAGCAAGGCGACGGTAAGCGTAAACCCGCCGGTCCCCAGATAACCGCCGACCATCAGCACCCTGAGCCCGTAACGCCGGCCCAGCCGGTTCCACAACGGCACCAGGAAGAAGGTGGCGGTGCCCAGCGAGACGATGGCCCCGGCCCAGATCTCGTCCATGCCCGAGTTCACCACGTAGATCGGCGCGTAAACGAAATACATCGACCACCAGGCCGACCGTCCGATCGCCAGCCCCCAGGCCAGCCGCAGGCGCGGTTGATTAAAAAAGCGCGGCAGATAGTTCAGCGGGTTGGGCGGCGGTTTCTTCGCGGCCGCCACCGCGGGATGGTCGGTCAGCCGCAGATACTGGAAATACAGCATGGTCGCCAGCGCCAGCCCCGCCGCCACCACGAAGGGCGTGGTCGGGTCTACATGGACATGAAGCCAGACCCCCAGCCACGGCCCCAGGGTCCACATGCCGGCGGCGAAAAACACGCGCATCGGCTCGAAAGATGCCAGTTCGCGCCGTGGAATGTGGTCCATGATGTACAGGTTCAGCGCGATCTCCAGCGCCGCGATTGCCAGTACGTTGGCCAGCATGCCGGTGACGATGCCGCCGCCAACGCCCGTCGCCATCAGGGCGCAGGCAACCAGGGTCAGCACGACGCCCAGCGCGAACACGTTGCGACGGCGAATTTTGTGCACCAGCCAGGGCACGCCCAGGCTGGCCACCACGCCGACCAGGCTGACGGCGAAGAACAGCACGCTGACCTTCTGCGCGCTGCCAAGCCAGGCAAGGGCGTTCAGGGGGATGATGGTGATCAGCAGCGCGCGGGTGAAACCGACCAGCGAGAACAGGATGACGAAGGTCGCCGCCGTCGGCTTGCCGACCGCGTCGATCCAGGACGCAACATGAATACTTCGCAAGGTCGGCACCGTACCTCTCCCGCCCGCTAGGGCGTATGCAAATAACCCTAAGTCAGAAACGGACATCGCGGCAATGCAAGTTTTGCAGGTCTCCCACGCGCGTTATGCAAGGCGGGCAGGTGGGTACTGGACGGCGGACGGGAAACGCGCATACTAATGGCTGGCGCGTTAAGCGAAAGCAGTGAGATTGAATTTCGCGCACAAGAAATCGACAGGGAGACAGGCAAGATGAATGATATCACCAACACCGCCACCGAATATGCCGACATGATTGCCGTGCTGCTGACGACCTACGGGCTCAGCGTGCTGGGCGGGTTCGCCGTTCTGATCGTCGGCTGGACGATCGCCGGCTGGTCCGGGCGCGCGGTCGATCGCGGGCTCGGCAAGGTCGAGAAAATCGATGTTACGTTGCGCAGTTTCCTGGCCAGCGCCACGCGATATCTGATCCTGGTGTTCACCGCGCTGGCGGTGCTGTCGGAATTCGGCGTCCAGACGGCCAGCCTGATCACCGTTTTCGGCGCCGCCTCGCTGGCCATCGGGCTGGCGCTGCAGGGCACGCTCGGCAATCTGGCGGCCGGCGTGATGCTGCTGTTCTTTCGGCCCTTCCATGTGGGCGATTATGTCGAGGCCGGCGGCCATGCCGGCACCGTCAAGGCCATCGACCTGTTCATGACCGAGTTTGCGACGCCCGACAACGTCCGCATCCTGGTGCCCAACGGTAATATCTGGGGTGGGGCGGTGGTGAATTACAGCCACCATCCGACGCGGCGCGTCGACCTGCTGATCGGCATCGACTACGGCGACGATATCGACAAGGCTTTCGAGACGATCCGTGCCGTCATCGCGGCGGACGACCGTATCCATGGCGAGCCGGAACCCATGCTTGCGGTCGGCGAACTGGCCGACAGCTCGGTGAATATCGTGATTCGCGTCTGGAGCGACGCCGGCGATTACTGGCCGGTGAAATTCGATACGACCAAAGCCATCAAGGAGGCGTTCGACAAGGCCGGCATCTCGCTCCCCTTCCCGCAACGCACCGTGCATGTCGTGGGTGATGGCGGGATGGCGGGCGATTAGGTTTTTTTAAGGTTGGTCGGCTCCGGCTTTCTCGACAGCGTGGCTACTCCCCGGCACATCCTTCGACAGGCTCAGGATGAGGAGTATGCATTGAAAATTAACGAAAAATCCTCATCCTGAGCTTGTCGAAGGATGCGCCACTCGGCCTGCCTGCAGGGAGCGGGCCGGCTCCGATCAACCTTGAAATGTTCTAGTCCGCCTGCCGCCAGTACAGAATGACGCCGGGCTCGTAGTCGCGCCATTTCCACTCGTCTTCGTACAGGTCGAAGCGGGCGTGCAGGGGTTTGCTGCTTTTCATTTCGATCATGATCCGCTCGCCCTCGCCACCGGCCTCCGACAGGTCGAATATCTCGCCGGGAAATTTCGCCTCGATTTCGGCGCGGGCCTTGTCGATGCAGGCGGTTACCTTCGCTTCGTCATAGCCATGGCCGGGGCAGGGCAGCATGAAGCGGAATTCGCCGTCATAGTCGCGCCATCGCGGCTGCGGCATAAGCAACAGGCGTTGGTTTCCGGCAAGGCCGGCCAGGAAATCGCGGGCCTCGGCCAACGAGGCGAAATCGCGTTGCTCCACCACGGGTTTGCGGTAGCTGTCGGCGTGGGTGCTCAGCAGCGCGGCGTCGAAATGGTATGATCCGGCAGCGGTAACCACCGTGCCGCATTCGGTTTCCAGGTTGATCGAAAAATCCTCGACCGGGCGCCCCGCGCGGACCAGCAAAATCGTGTAGTGATAGCCGCAGGCATACATGGGCGCCGGGCCACCCGTGACCCATAATGCTTGCAACTCCTTCAGCAACGCCGGGTCGTCCACATAGAACTCGCTCAGCTCTTTCTGGACGGGATGGCGCGCGCGGCCCCCCCAAATCATTCCGAGCAGGCTGTAACCCCCGGCCGTGAAATCGTGATCCCCAAGCAGCTTCATGGGTTCGGCGCCGGCCGGCGCGTTGGTGGGCAACGCCACCAGGGCCAGCAGGCAGATGGCAATGATACGGCTTGGCATGATTTGGCCCTCCTTATATGCGTCTTATGCCCTCGTCACTTCTTTTCCGGCATGCGGCCGTACAGGTAATCGGCCAGCGGGCGGGGCAGGGCGGCCATCAGGCGGACCCCCAGATACATCGGCCAGGGGAAGGCGATCATTGCGTCGCCGCGCGCCAGACGCCGGCGGATCAGCGCCGCCGCCTTGTCCACATCCATCAGCATCGGCATTGTGTATTGGTTTACGTCGGTCATGGGGGTGCGGACGAAGCCCGGGCAGACGATCGAGACGGTCACGCCGCGCGGCGCCATGCGCCCGCGCATGGCGTCCCCCCAGACCCGCACGGCGGCCTTGCTGGCGCTGTAGGCTGGTGAACCGGGAAGACCCCGTATCCCCGCCAGCGAGCTTACGAGGGCGGCCTGGCCGCGTCCGCGCGCAACCATTCGCTCCAGGGCCGGGTTCAGCGTATTCACCACGCCGTTCATATTGGTGGCGAAGATGATGTTGGCCTGCGCGACCGACTCGCCGCCGCCGTGGGTGCCGCCGGAAAGGCCCGCATTGGCGATCGCCAGGTCCAGCGGGGCGGCATCGTCCGCGGCCTCGACCCAGCGGCCGGTGGATTCGGCGTCGGTAATGTCGATGATCGCGGTTTCAACCTCGGCCCCGGCCGCCCTTGCATCCGCCGCGACAGCCTCCAGGCGCTCTATGTTGCGCCCCGACAGCACCAGCCGCACGCCGGGCGCGGCGTAGTCACGGGCCAGCGCCGCGCCGATGCCGCTGGTTGCCCCGGTAATCAGAATGGATCGTGGATTTCTCATGGCGGCAGCATAGCCTTTCCGGTGGTGGTATTAGAAGCGTGAAAGCATGGTTCACGGCTTGTCCCGCCGTATCGTGCGCGATAGAGTGCGGCCCTCGGTTCACTCCGCCACCAGATCAGGATTTGGCTCTTGCCCTTATCATCAATGACAGGTTTCACCCGGGTCGCCGGCCAGCACGATACCACCGGCTGGATCTGGGAGATCAGAAGCGTAAATGGCAAGGGGCTGGATGTGCGCGTCCGCCTGCCATACGGCTACGAGGCGCTGGAGGCGATCGTCCGCGATGTTGCTGGCAAAACCCTGAAGCGCGGGTCGGTATCGGTATCGCTGACCGTAAACCGGGCCAGCGCGGAGTCCGCCTATCGCGTGAACCGCGAATTGCTGGAAAGCCTGCTGGCCCTGTCCGACGAATTGAAGGATGAAAAACGCCTCTCCAACGAGCCGCCCCGGCTGGATACGCTGCTGACGGTCCGTGGCGCGGTCGAGGCGTCGGAAGGCGAGGACGACCCGAAAGAGGCCGAGGAACGCCAGAAATTAATGGCCACGTCCCTGCGCGAGGCGCTTGAGGCGCTGCTCGGCGTGCGCCAGGCCGAGGGTGCGCGGCTGGAAGTCATTCTGCGCGACCGGCTGAGCGAGTTGGACGGTTTGTGCAACGAGGCCGACGGCGCCGCTTCGCTCCGCACCGAGGCGATTCGCGACAAGTTGGCCCAACAGGTCCAGGATCTGCTGGATATGGGCCCCGCCCTGTCGGAAGAGCGGCTGGCGCAGGAAGTGGCCGTGCTGGCGGTCAAGGGCGATATCCGCGAGGAACTGGATCGACTGAAATCTCATATCGAGGGCGCGCGCGGGCTGCTGGACGAAGGCGTGGCCGTTGGCCGCAAGCTCGATTTCCTCTGCCAGGAATTCAATCGCGAGGCCAACACGCTTTGCTCAAAATCCGGCGATATAGAGCTTACGCGGATCGGGTTGGCCATGAAGGCGGCGGTCGACCAGTTCCGTGAACAGGCGCTTAATATTGAGTAGGCTGGTGTAGTGAGCGATACCGACCCATTTCAAATCAGCCGCCGCGGCCTGATGCTGGTTCTGTCCTCGCCGTCGGGCGCGGGCAAGACGACGATCGCGCGCGAAATTCTGTCACGCGACGATAATCTGCGCATGTCGGTCTCGGCGACCACGCGGCCGAAACGCCCGGGCGAGGTGGAAGGTCACGACTATTTTTTCGTGAAAGAGGAAAATTTCCGCCTGATGGTGAACCGGCAGGAATTGTTGGAACATGCGACCGTGTTCGGCAATCTTTATGGCACGCCGCGCGCGCCGGTCGAGGAATCGCTGGCGGCGGGCCGGGATGTTCTTTTAGACATTGATTGGCAAGGCACCCAGCAGCTTCACGAATCGGCGCGTGAGGATCTGGTTTCGGTCTTCGTTCTGCCGCCCACCACGCGCGAGTTGGAACGCCGTCTGAAATCGCGCGCCCAGGACAGCGAAGAGGTCGTCGCCCAGCGCATGAGCAAGGCCGCCGACGAGATGAGCCATTTCCCCGAGTACGATTACATAATCGTCAACAACGACATTAAAGCGAGTGTCGCCCAGGTCGAGGCCATCCTTACCGCCGAACGCCTGCGCCGCGAACGCCAAGTCGGCCTCGGCGATTTCGTCAGGGGGCTGAGGGAAGGCTAACGAACGCCCTCGCCAGCGCGGCGAATTGCGCGATATCAAGCGACTCCGCCCGCGCCGTGGGATCGATGCCGGCGGCTTCCAGAAGTGC